>CAYFYO010000216.1:0-1574 GCA_964347335.1 uncultured Thermodesulfobacteriota bacterium | reverse complement strand
TATTCACCTGCCCATTCATTGCGATGAGAGGAGGCGCAGGGTCTCCGGTGGGGTCCGCAATGCAGAGGTTTCCTCCAATAGTCCCCCAGTTTCTAATCTGAGCCCCTGCAAGGTATCTCTCCATCGCAGACAGAACGCCGTATCTCTCCTTGACCAGAGGAGACTGTTCAATCATCCTGTGTGTCGTCAGAGCGCCGATCCTGAGACCTTCTGCCTCATCGAACCGTATATAATCGAGTTCTGAAATCCCCTTGATATCAACGAGAACAGCGGGAGCGATAAGACCTTGTTTGAGAATGTTCAGCAAAGACTGGCCTCCCGCAATGACTCGACAGTCCTCCCCGTATTGGTCAAGAAAGGCCAAGGCCTCTGCCAGGGTCTCAGGTGAAACACAATCACAATCTCTCATGGCTCTATCCGATCCCAAATGGTTTCAAGGAATAAGAATTCGCGACGACATACTCCCGGCTTGCTCGCTCATTCTCAGTGCAGCTCTGACGAGTCATTTTTTGTTCTTGAATCGAAAGGCTAGCCCGCTTGTTCTTCAAGTCTGACCTGGATATTCTTCGCAAACTGATCTCCAAGCTTTTTCGCTGTTGCCCTCATGATCTTTTCGCCAAAGGTGGCAAGCTTTCCAACGACTCGTGTGTTTGCTGAGTAAGAAACCTCCACCTCATTCGAGGAGATCTCCGTCAGATCCAACACACTTTCCTGATGGAAAGTCCCCGCCTTGAGTGCATCCTGGCCTTCAGTAACCGACTTGAGATGTCGGGGTGGATCTGTTTCCGTGACCGTCGTTTTGGACTTCATCGTCAGTGATATGAGGCCGACTTTAACCTTCACAGAACTCTCATAAACCTTGTCCCCAACGACCTCCACCTTTTCACACCCTGGGATACACGCACCAATCTTCTCCGGGTCGAGGATGAAATCCCAGACCTTTTGAATGGGTGCCTTAACACGAAACTTTTGTTCCACAAGCATTTCTTGAGACCACCTCTCTATAAACCGGTCTTACAAGGCATTCTGCTTCACAGAATTCGGGCCTCATCCCTTCGAAGCGGGGCTTCTTTCCTCTTTTTGCCGATTGTCGATGGGGTTTCAGGGAAGATAGAGTATATCCTCATCTGCCGATTCGATTCAAGATTTTATGTGAGCAGTGTTCCTCCATTTTTGAGGGATATGCCTCAGAGGTTACAGATTTCTTAGGATATTTACAATTTCTCAAGTGGAAGCCTCCTGCCCCTTCGCTCCCTCCTTCTCGCATTGCCCCCTCCCCGCCTTTGGCGGGTCAGGTGGGGACCGGCTGTTGCCAAATCCCTTTAGATCAGCTGTGTCGAAGTCATTTCGAGAGTACTTCACCAGAAAGTGGGAAAGGAAGCTCTGAGCGCGAGTCAAGATTTTTTCGCCTACAATCCTTAGCGAGGCGTAACGGCCGCAAATCCAACTGTCTGAGCCCGAAGGGCGAGTTTTGGATTTGCAGTGGAGCCGAGCTTTAGAATTGTCGAAAAAAGCTTTCGAGCAGCGAAGAGCGCTCCTTTTGCACTTTCATCAGACAAAAGCCGAGAAAAGGG
>CAYFYO010000215.1:0-1601 GCA_964347335.1 uncultured Thermodesulfobacteriota bacterium | reverse complement strand
GATAGAGGAGTTCGTCCTCGTTTTGAAGGGAGAGATCGACTTTCAGATCAGCGGGGAGAAATTTCTCCTCCGCGAAGGAGATGCTCTATATCTCGATGGAAGCCAGCCTCATCACTGGGCGAATAACCAAAACGAAACCGCTGAAGTGCTTTTCGTTTTTAGTCCTCCCACATGGTGAGGATTCAGTAAGAAGAGAGGGCATCAGAGATGGAACACAAAAAATACCATTTCTTGGGCAAGGATTTTCCAAGGAAGGACGGTATCGCCCGGGTGACTGGGAGAGAAACCTATCCATCCGATATCTATCTGGAGGGAATGCTGCACGGTCGGATTCTCCGCAGTCCCTATCCGCATGCCAGGGTCAAAAGCATCGATTTTTCAGCGGCGGAGAAGATGGGTGCCGTATGTTTAGGCTTCAAAGATGTTCCCAAGAAGCACTTCAATGTTCGCCAGGTTTCCATACCCCGGAGTACGATGAAAGACTGGCAGGTACTGACGGACCACATGAGACAGATTGGCGATCCCTTTGGCGCGGTGGCTGCCGAAACCGAGGAATTGGCGGCAAGGGCTGCCGAGGCGGTGAAGGTCGAGTGGGAGGAGCTACCCTCCTATCTGACGATGGATGAGGCCTTGGCTGCCAGGGAAAACCTGATCCACGATAAGGTGTATCTGGAAGATAAGGAAGTCATCATTGAACACAATATCGCGTGTACGAGAGAGATCATTGAGGGGGACGTGAATAAGGGTTTCAAAGAGGCTGACGTCATCGTGGAGAACGAGTTTGTCACCTCGAGGGTCTATCATGCCCAGCTGGAACCCAAAGCCTGCGTGTGTCGTCCTGAGGCGGACGGGGGAGTCACGGTCTGGCCAGCAACCCAGGCGCTCCATAATTACGGTGGCCCTGGCCTTAAAAGCCGGCAGACCGGTCAAGGTTGTCCAGTCCCGTGAAGAGGACATGTATGACCACGCGAAGTATCCGACGCGCTATACCCTGAAAGTCGGAGCCAAAAAGGACGGGACCCTGGTTGCTGGGCAGATGAAGGCTTATGTCGACATTGGTTCCCACCACATTCAGGCCCTGGCGTTTCTGGGTGCCTTCGCTGGGTGGTGGCATTCCTTGTACAGGCTTCCCAACATGAAGTATGAGGGGATGGCGATCTATACCAATAAAGCGCCGGCCTGTGCGATGCAGGGCTATGGCGCGCCCCAGGTGACTTTTGGGGTGGAAACGACCATGACCATGTTGGCAGAGAAGCTAGGCATGGATCCGATCGAGCTCCGGGTCAAAAACTATGTTGGCCTGGGGGAAGTCTTCTGGGGGCAGGGACCCACCATTCGTTCTGTGATCCATTCCGACGGGGTGAAAGAACTCCTTTACAAGGGAGCAGAACTCAGCGGGTGGAAAGCGCGAGGCGATCCGAAAACGAAGACTGGCCGATACAGGAGAGGTATCGGTTTTGCCCGGGGGTTTCACACCTCGGGGACAGGGGCACCGGTGCCGGGCGAGGTCAAAGACTATAGCACGGCCCAAGTCAAGGTCAATGAAGACGGTTCGATCGATGTTCTCACCGCCCTGATGGATCACGGGGGAGGGACTCTGG
>CAYFYO010000214.1:0-1776 GCA_964347335.1 uncultured Thermodesulfobacteriota bacterium | reverse complement strand
CAACCCCGATTATGTGAATTATCATTTCAGCTTCATCGATCTCTATGCAAGAAAAGTCAAAGAAGTACACATCGAAGTAAGAGGTCCTATTTCGCTCAGATTCAGGGGAATCTCCAAAAAGATACTGGTCAGTGAGGATCTCAACCGGGTATTGAGAGCCAAGGAGGAGGCCTTAGGGAAATAAGAAGGCTGTTGTCCCGGGAGGTTGAAAAGAGTCCCAATGAGATCGAAGAAACATCAGAGCAAATTGGTAATCGGAACGGATTAGGATACAGGTAGTAATCGATTTTTCTTTGTAGAGGGCAGGTCATTTTGGCCTGCCTTTTTTATCCAACTAAGATCAAGAATTCAAGATGTATTAGATGATTTTGCCCCAGCCCCGATTATGCAATGTTTCTACCGCAATTCGATAAGGGCAGGGGCTGCGAAAACTATCTAAGTTAGAAATAAACAATCCAGCACCATCTTGAAAGAGGTGCCCCAAAAGATTGACTTGATTTTTGGATCTGTTAATATGTGTTGAAACTCCTGCTGATCTGTAGCTAGAAAATGGGTAGACTGGAAGCGAAGTGGATGTGGAGCCCGTTCTTTCGGAATGGAAGGGATGGGATTTAGGCTCCTGAGAATAGCTTTGGTTACAGGATCCCTAATGAAAGGTGAGCCTTCCAATGAACATGGGCAAGCCCCTAACCCGGAGATGTGGCTCGAGGATCACGGGGATTATTTGTTTCGTTATGCCCTTGTTCGACTTCGGGACAGAGAAATCGCAGAGGATATGGTCCAGGAAACCTTTTTGGCCGCTCTAGGCGCCAGGGAAAAGTTTCAGGCTCGGTCATCGGTAAGGACATGGCTAATTGGCATCCTAAAGCATAAGATTCTCGATCACTTTCGGAAAAGCTACCGGGAACCCCCCACCAGCGACCTCCTCTCCTCGGAAGATCCTTCTGAGGCTCTTTTTGACGAGAACGGGAAGTGGAAGCTTAGGCCCATCGCTTGGACGGATGATCCCAGGGCCGTTCTAGAGCAAAAGGAGTTTTGGGAGACGCTCCTGCGCTGTATGTCAGAGTTGCCCCGTCGTTTGGCCGAAGTCTTTGCACTCCGTGAGCTTGAGGGGCTGAAGGGTGAAGAGATTTGTAATCTCATGAGGATTTCTGCGACTAACCTTGGGGTAATGTTGCATCGTGTCCGAATGCGCCTAAGGCATTGCTTGGAGATTAATTGGTTTACCCAGAAGCCCGAAAAGGAATAAGGAAACATGCTATCTTGTAAAGAAGTGACACGATTGATATCTGAATCTATGGATCGCCAACTGCCTTTTGGTCAGCGTATGGCCGTGAGAATGCACCTGTTTTTGTGTAAGTTTTGCTCTCGATATCGCCGTCAGATGGTCCTGATAAGGGAGGCCATGCGCCATTACCTTGAGGAAATTGAGCCTTCAGAGCCATTTCTCGCCATTTCCCTCTCTCCGGCAGCCCGCGAGAAAATCAAACGCGGCCTGGCAGCCATCTCCGATCAATAGCAACCAAAACCCGACTGACTTCGTTCCCTATCTCCACCAAGATCGATCTTCGTTAAACCCCAACGATGAATATCCCTGTAAGAATTTCTTTTCTCTTACGACTAAAAAGTAAAAGTGAAGTAACAGAAGGAAGATTCTTAAGCATGCATTCCATCCGCACCCATGAGAAGGTTCCCATGGGGTGGAAAGAAAGGAGAAGCATCATGGATACTAAAAAGAGTTTAATCGTCTTAGCCGTAAGCTTCGTGTTGGTAGCC
>CAYFYO010000213.1:0-2013 GCA_964347335.1 uncultured Thermodesulfobacteriota bacterium | reverse complement strand
ACGAAAGGTTTATGAACAAAAAACACCTGAAGGAAGTAAGGGACCTGTGCTTTAGGCCGTCAGGAGGGATGACCAAGAAGTCCGGAAATGCCAGATCATTCTATCTTAAGTTTCCTCACCGTATGGAGATCAATGTTGAGAGCGAGTTGATTTGCGGAAGCGGTCGTCTGTCAAAGAGGAGAAGGAGGGGAAAGGCTGGAAGAACATCCCAGCAATTAAATTATAACTGATAAGAACTCGCTTTCTGATGGGGTGAGCGTAGCAGACAATGGGCTTGTGTGTCAAGGGAAAGGACGTCACAACATGTTGGGTTCTTTGGTTATCCCGTCGTGCGAGAGACTGTGAGGGATGGTAGGTCTGGAGAGGTGGGGTTTCGCGGTGCCTGAAATGCTCGGGAGTTGCGTGTATTTTGGCTAAATTAGGGCAAACCCCTCCATCCGAATCCCGTGGTCACCTTTGAGATCAGAGGGTGCAAGTCTCAATCGGAGAATCAGGGTCTTTGTAAAGGTAGTCCTCAGAGGGTGGGATTTGAGAATCTGAGTAATCTAGGTGGATATGTACGGGTAGAATTTGGACCTCGGCGGAGACCTTCTGCTGACTGCCCAGAGTTCCAAATGCCTCCGAATTTTATTACTGACTCCCCGATTAATTCAAGATGGAATACGCAGAACCCATCGCCAGAAATTCTGTTGATTTGCGTTTCAAATAAAAACCTGCCTCCTCTGAATCTTCACCCTCAACTTTTTGATCTTCACCACCAATTCCTCATTGCTGATGCCCCCCTTCTCGATCAGAAGTTCGATCAAGGCTGAGATCTCCAGAGACCCCGAAACATTTGACCAAAATTTGACCATTCACTATGTATGCTGAGTTATTCTCTTTTTTCTTGTTATACTATCTATATACAACCAAAACCCTAATTAAGATTTGCTAATTGTGTGATTTCAGTCACTTACCTTAACTATCCTTCTTCGCTCTTAAAATCGCTTGGGACCATTTCCCGTGTCAGTTAGAATCCGACCTCAGGCATTGATGAAAGCGAGAGCCCGGTCGGTGAGGTACCGGCAGAGCATGCTGACATTCTTGTTTCACCCATTGGGGGCCATAGGCATTGGACCGAAGGATAGAAGATCCTTTACTTTCAGGCACATTGTGGTATGATGAGAAAAAACAGGCGGGGGATTTCCTATGGACGTAAAAGAGTTTTCCCAGATTCGGAGCCAAATGGGAAAGACTCAAACCCAGATGGCCCAATTACTCGGCGTTTCTTCTAAAGCTATCCAGAGCTTCGAACAGGGTTGGAGGAACATCTCTCCCCACATCGAGAGACAGGCGTTGTTTCTTCTCGCTTTGAAAAGGTCCCGTAATGATAAAATCACGCCCTGCTGGTCAATACGAAAGTGTCCCGCGGAGGAGAGACGAAACTGTCCGGCATGGGAACTTCGGGCGGGTCATCTCTGCTGGTTTATCAATGGAACCATCTGTCACGGCAAGGTGCAGGCAAACTGGCAAAAGAAGATGGAAATCTGCCGTCAGTGCGAGGTATTCCAGTCTGTTTTCCCTTTCTTGTAAGAGCCTGGCTCTAACTACTGCCTACCTCATTGTCCGGCGAATCTGAGTCCTTGACTCATTGCACTTCGCCAAATTCATATGGCCTTTTTCCCTTTGATTGAGAATACGTGAGGGGCTTCTTCTTGTTCCCAGAAGAAAGCCAGGGGGGGCCATTCGTCAATGCCCTTCAAAATGGGTTCTGAGGTGAGTCCAAGAAACGTTCCGAGGATTCTTCCGAGAGCTACTTCTTCGAGGAGAGAGAATTCAGTTTGAGGGCATAAAAAGAGCTGAGCAGGTAGAGCCCGAGGATATGGGAGAGGATAGTCAAGAAAAGCTCCTCATCTTGGCCAAATACTTTGCCCGGTCGTGTGGCATAGAGGTTGAAAAGTCCGAGCGGGAAATTCTTAGCCACGAGAGGATAACTCGCCAATCCGTGGACCCCTTCCATCTCCGAGGAAGGGT
>CAYFYO010000212.1:0-2111 GCA_964347335.1 uncultured Thermodesulfobacteriota bacterium | reverse complement strand
CATCAGCTGAAAAGGGCTTTCCATGTGCCGGATATATCGTTCTGGCTCCTTGATCCAGTAGCAGTTTCCAGCTCTGCTTCAACTTGACCAAATCTTCAGCAAGGGGGGGCAGGCCCGGGCTGAGCAGTAATGGAAACAAGTTTATAGCCATATCTCCAACAAATGTATCCCCTGTTTCCAATAACACGCTGACCGATCCAGAAGAGTGCCCAGGGGTATGTAGGACCTTGCCGGGGATCCCATATTCGTCCAACGAAAGACCTTCATCCCGAATCGCTATATCGACATTGGCTGCGGGTATACGGACCAATGGCAAATACGCGCTAACTATTTTAGTATAGATATGTGCCCAGGCAGTCACCCCTGGAGGCATTGGTTTTAAGGACTTCTCCAGCCAGTCTTTTTCCAGGTGGTGCATAGCAATTTTGGCACCCGTGAGTTCTTTGATCTCCATGGCGGATCCGATATGATCAAAATGCCCGTGGGTAATGAGTATAAGTCGGATGTCCTCAGGCCTTATTGAGATCTTCTCTAAAGCCTTGGTGAATCTATTTGCCTTCTTAGGCGCCCCACCATCAAGCATGATGGTCCCTTTGTCCTGGACTATATAACACCGATCAACCCCCAACATTATCGGATAAATATCAATGCCCATGTTTGACCCGCCTGAAACCTTCTCTGATAGGTGTTTGACCTGTAGCTTGGAATTGGGCTAAGCGAAAGTTGAGTTGATGTGAAAGCCTTTCTTCACTTCCCGAAGAAAGGGCTTTTGCGTATTCGGAGATGAAGAAATATCTGTATCATAGTTACTTGGAATCCAAGTTTTCTAATGCCCCCCTCGCCTGTCTCAGGTACTGATTGGCCTCGCATTTCTCAAATAGATCAACAGCCTCAGAGATGCACTCCCTCGCTTTGTCTTTTCTCCCTTTTGTCCGATATAATAGACCCAATCCAAGATACGACTGGCCCAGAACCCCTTTTGCCCCAATCTCTTTTGCAACCTCGATGGCCTTATTGAAATAGTCTTCCGCCTTTCTGGTGGCAACCGGGACATTTTTGATCAGGAACCCGATGTTTCTGGCGAGTGAGGATAAACTCCTTGGCCCGGATCTCTGGATCATTTGCAGATAGACCTGTCCCAGTAGGTAGTTTCCTGTTGCATAGTAGTATCGGCTCTCATTTTCTAGACACAATCGTAATAGGTCTTCAACAGTTCTTAGTCCTTCGCTCAGATTGCCTCTGGCCATCAGAACGATAGCCTTGAATCCTTGGGCAGGTATCCCCCACAGCTCAGACCTAAGATTCTCGCTGAACTTTGCTACCTCCTCAAATGTCTCTTTGGCTTTCTGCAACTGACCGTCAGAGAAGTAGGCCATACCGAGAAAGAGTTTCGAATTAAAGCGCGTATAGGGATCTACGGAGATCTCAATTTCGCGCTGATAAGATTCAATGGCCGAAGAGAAATCCCCTGCTAGCAAACGTCCACCGGCTACAGAGTGGTGGCCGTGAGCTGTGCATCGAATATCTGATCGCTTCTGGCCGAAGTCTATAAGAGCCTTTCCAATCTCACCCACCTTCCTTGTATCCCCTATGAAGTAGTAAATCAGCCCTAATGCAAGCATGGAAGACAAAAAGAGTTCTGAATCAGATTTGACCAGTCTAGAGATCTCTTCCGCTCGCTCTCCAAAAACCGTGGCCTTATCCAGAAGGCCCAAGTCTGCACAGGTTATGGCTAGCCATGCGCACGAGTAACCAATAACCCGATTGTCCTTGCTCTTTTCGCCAAGTTCAAGTGCCTTACACAGATATGGATATGCATCCCTCGGCTTTTCTCTGAATCGTAAAGCCCATCCAAGCCAGCTGTAAAACATCCCTGACTTTGCCGCATCATCTGACGAGTGAACTAGATCTTCATGGGTTTTGAAGAGGTCGAGAAGTCCACCGAAATCTCCACGTTGATTGTAAACATGGGCCCATCTGATGAGGATATCAACGAGTATCCTTTGTTCTCCCATTGTCTTGCTGGAGCTTCCGCTCATTAGGTCAAAAGCCTCCTTGAAGTACTGGTGGGATTCCTCCAGAGAATACCTTCTTAGGCTCTTCTCACCCGA
>CAYFYO010000211.1:0-2193 GCA_964347335.1 uncultured Thermodesulfobacteriota bacterium | reverse complement strand
GCATCAACTTGATCATTTACGGGATATTTCTGATTCTCGTCATGATCTTCTACCCTGGCGGAGCAGCCCAACTCTATCGGATGTATGTGGTCCCCTCGAAGAATGGATTCGTCCGAATGCTCACGGGTTCGGACTGATAACGCCCCCCTTAACATCACGGGGGGAGAGGGCAACGGCGGGGGTTGATGCATCATATTCTAGGGTCTAAATAGAGGGTATTTGGAGGTTCTCGAGCGAGGTTAATGGCGAGACAAAAAATTTGGGGGAAGCCGCATTCCGCGGCTTCCTCCTCTTGCTATGCCCTCATCATTTTGGCACGACCAAGTCGGCTTCCTTCCAATCTGGCGGATGCACAATCAGCCCTTCCCCTCCCTTGTACTGGATGACCGGGAAGTAGAAATCTTCCCTTCCCACCACCGGGTCAGGGTTGGTCTCCGGGAGGTACCTGTATCTCGTCATGATGATGGCTCCCTCGGCAGCGGTGTAAGTGAGTTTGCCGGTCTGCAGTTCGCTGACCTGGACCTCATGGATGCTTTCTTTGTCCAACTTCCCGTGCTTCTCAAGGGCTCTTTTGGCCGTTTTGATCCACATATTCACCAGGTCATAGGTCAGTCCGCCTGAAGAGGGACTTGGTTTGTAACCGTGTTTTTTCTCATAGGCTTCGGCATAGGCTTTGGCTGCCGGGGTTGTCCACTGGGGAATCATGTCGATGACCCCGTCAGAGGCGCGGCCAGTCAGCTTGTACCACTCACCGACCCAACCGAGGCCGTCGGAAGCGATCATCGCCTGCTTATTCACGCCGACTTCGCTTGCCTGCTTGATAAACGCGGACGAGACAGGGGCGGCTGCACTGCTGGTGCCGACGGCGGTCACACCTGCTTTCTTCAATTTGGTCATCAGCGGATAGAAGTCGGTCTGGCCGATCGGATAGTAGTCTTCCGAAAAGACCTCCCATCCTGCCGCTTTGAACTGTTCCACGAAACCCTTACCGATATCGCGGCCCCAGTCCGTCTCTTCACAGGCAACACCCACGAGCTTCTGCTTTGGTTTCCAGCGGCCGGTTTCAATGGCGTCGTTCAAGACGTCAATATACCCAACAATCAACTTCGCCGGATAAGGCCATCCCTTACCTGCCCAGTAGTTGTACTTCTGGGGGTCTCCAACCCACTTATCATTGACCGTTGAGGCCGCTCCCATACCACCGAAATGGGGAATCTTGTACTGTGCCGTGACTTCCATCACGGCGACTGCCACGGAGCTATGCCAGTTCATGATGCCCGCCTGGATTCCCCCCCGTTCCACCGCCTCAGAATAGGCGCTCGTGGCCTTGGCCGGGTCAGACTGAGAGTCGATCCACACGATCTCGATTTTGTAATCCCCGATCTTGTAGCCGATTTTTTCAAAGGCCATCTGCGCCGAGTACCTGAATTCCTCTCCTACCTTAGCGGCGACACCAGTCATCGGACCCATGACACCCACTTTGAGGATCTTTTCGGCATAGGCCATTGAGGTTGAAAAAGCCAATGCCAGAACAATGATCAGTGTACAAGCTAAGATGCTTCGCCATCGAATCATAATCCACTCCTTTCTTTTCGCAATTTCTTCTGTAGCTGTCTATGATTCATGCACCCTCCTTTTCCTCACCCCCTTCCCTCAGAAATTGACCACACCCACAACAAAGAGGTCTTGGTTTGCTCTGTATCCCCTATGGCCGCATAAGAGGCAGATTCTATCGGTCTTTCGTTTTAACCAACACGCGTTTCGTTCGAAAAGAGGATCCGCGCCACAAAAGCATATAGAGTTCGGGAGCTTCAGTCATCGGGGCTCAGGTCCTAGTATACTGAACGATTTTGTACGATATGTCAAGGATTTTTTTCTCGAGGAGTTCCCTCATTTGGAGGGGAGCATGTCTCACAAGCTTCAGATTTCTTAAACGATTTCCAATTTCTCAAATCGGAGCCTCCTGTCCCTTCGCTCCCAGGCTCACGCGGTGACCCTTTTCCCGCCGTTGGCGGGTCAGGTGGGGACGGGCTGTTGCCCAAATCCCTTTAGACCACTTGTGTCGAGGTCATTTCCAGAGTGTTTCACCAGAAAGTGGGAAAGGAAGCTCTGAGCCAAAAGTCGGTGTTCGTGGTCCATCGTCCGTGGTTCGTTGTATAAAGACTAAGATTTGCGCATCCACGGCTATTCGAG
>CAYFYO010000210.1:0-2277 GCA_964347335.1 uncultured Thermodesulfobacteriota bacterium | reverse complement strand
GGCGCCGTTCTATGAGAGTTAGCCCGTTCTCCCTACTGCGGCGCTGAAACCCCCTGCCGACAGAAAACCAATAGAAACTGTGTGAAGGCTGAACCTTCAGGGCGGACTTCATAACACGAATCCGGTTGGACTCTTGGTTGCCCATGCCTGCGGCTTTCTGAAACCAGAGATTCCCGATGAGCTGTCCTAGAGCCAACACGATCATGGCCCCGACGACTCCGATCGAAACAAGGAATCTCAAACGATTTTGGGGTTTCATCGATTCATTGGCCTTTTACATTCTGCCTGTCGGATTGGACCCGCATGATCAGCGCCATGACAAGGGCAAACTGAAGGGCGTTTGCTGGAATGTGGAGGTTGAAGTCTCCAATCCCATGAATCAGCAAGGCAACGATTCCCGCCGCAAGACCCATCATGACTTTAGGATTAACGCCAGCCGCATAAGACTCGTGCCGTTTCCATCGAACCCATAAGGCTCTGAAAAAAATCACAAAGAGCCCGATAAAGGCCCCGAAACCCACGAGGCCGGTCTCTACGAGAATCGGTAGAAAGTCACTCTCTGGGTATAGTACGGTCGCCTGCCTGAGGATGGTCTTATACTTTGGATATATGTGGGGAAAAGTCCCCAGGCCTGTGCCGAAGATCGGAAAATCCTTGAACATTCTCCACGTGTCTCTCCAGATTTGTATTCTGCCTTGAACGTTTGAATCCTGAAGCAGATTTCCCAAAGTCTTTACTTCGGTCTGGAAAGGCACAAAACCGAGCCAAAAAAGAAACAGGGCGACAAATAGCCCGGTCACAAGCCCCAGGGTCACCATCCAGCGCCATCCCCCTTTGACTGAGAGCACCGTAACCAAGAAGATCATTGAACCGGCAAAGGCAAAAATCCCCCCCCGGGACAGAGAGAGAAAAAGTGCCGAAACCATCAGGACCAGGGCGAAAAGCAGAAAGAGAGCTCCCTGAATATTCTCCTCGTTGAGACGTCTCAGATACTCCCCCGTTGTCCACCCTTTGCTCCAGTCGACGCGTTCGATCTGTCGGATGAAGAGAGTCACGACTACGGGAATTATCAGCGCCACATACCCGGCAAAATGATTGGGGTTGACATAGGGTCCAAAAAACGAGTTGTCGGCCTTGAAAACAGCCTCCCACAAGCCATATATCTTGTTGGCCCCGATAAAGCGCTGAAACATGGCGATGAAGGAAACGAAGGTCCCCATGAAAACCATGAGATAGAGCAGGCGGAGGAGTTTTGATCGACCGTCAACCCAAGCCAACACGAGAAAAAAAGCAGCAGCATACGCCAGAATCTTTAGGAGTTCTACCTTCGTGGCATAGGGATAGACGGACAGGCTGCGCCACCCGTAAAAGAATCCCTGCGACCCCCTCATCTTTGGGTTGGATTCTCTCAGGTCTTCTCCACCTCCGAGCCACGTCCTTGTCTCGGAATTGTCAATCGTGAAACCCCATTTTTGATCAAATTGCTGCGTGTTGAAAGCCGAATGCTTGGTGATGCTATTGCTGTCATATCCGTCTAACGTTTCAGAGTAAAGTGCATGAGTGTTGGGTGAGATTGCCCTGAGTATCACCGGGGGCATGGGCACCATTTGAAACAAAATCAATCCAACAAAGATCCCAAAGGGAAGGTGGAAAGGAGGCCTACCGCCTGTGTTCTTGGGCCTTATGCCTTGCCCCTTTCGCCGCGTTGCGATCAACCAGACCATCAAAAGAGAAAAACACACCAATTCCACGATGCTGAAGGCCCACGGGTAGACTGCTCCAAAGGCCAGAGGTGGAAAAACGATGAGAAAGCAGAAGCCATATCCGATGAGTGGGGAAAATCGTCGGTTCAAAAAGATCCTCCCGTACTAAAGACCCGGCTTCCGAGATGGCAAGATGCGTACCAAACCAATTATAGATCGCGGACTTCCTCCGCTCGAGGACCGGGAGTGGGACTCCCTTTCGGTTGGAGGATCGTCCGCATGAGGCGGACTCGAGGCGCAAGGCTTCAGTAGAGGCCTAAACGTTCTTATATTGCGGCGGACCCCTCCGTGTCGGACTAAAGATGTAGCCACGATCTCAGATGGCAGGAGCAGGAAGGGTCTGCCAGGATCGAATTCCTGGAAATATGTCAAAAAATTGTCATAGGCTTTAAATGGAAGGCGTAAGTTCTGTATGATATTGCACAGGAACACGGGAGGTGAAATATGGGAACTCGACTCGTGGTTTTCTACGACTATTTGTGACCCTACGCTTACCGGGTGGTCACCTGGTTGG
>CAYFYO010000209.1:0-2283 GCA_964347335.1 uncultured Thermodesulfobacteriota bacterium | reverse complement strand
GCGGACACCGATAAAGTCGTTTCCCTCAGTCAGTCTCAGGCGGCGGTCTCCATCAATGAATCGGCCACCGAAGTGTGCCATCGAAATTGGAGGAATCTGGATCGAGAAGGAAAAAGGAAGGTCAAGAAGCAGGTTTTTGAGAACGCATGTGAACTCGCCAAAGCGGTCTCGGCATTCAAACTCCGTTTCAGCCGGAACGGTCGTTTTTGGGAGGAGATGGAGAGGGTTTTGTCAGAAACAGTTTGAATGAGTTTTATTGGTTTGATTTGTCTCTAACACTTTGTTGCATTGAATTATTACCCGAAAAAAGCTGTGAGGACCCTTCTGGTTTTGCAAGGCCAAGAGGCATGGATTTTTTCCGGAATCTCGAATCACTCCGGAAAATCTCCCGGTGGCCAATCCGGGACGACCCAGAGGCTCTCTGAATTCACGGGACGCTTCAGACAGGGTGAAGGGTCCGGGGAGTAGACAGAAAATATAAACCGGTCGAGTGAAAAACCCTCTTTTTTTGTGGAGTTCTCCATGAAGGGGAAGACAGCGGCCGGGAGAAAACCGGAATCATGGAGCACAACATGAGATATGAGAAACCAAACCTGATTGACCTGAATCGTGATATCGAAAAGACGCGGGGACCCAGCCCAAATTGCAATCCTGGATCTGGCGCCCCAACTTGTAAGTCAAGTGGGGCAAGTGCTAGTGAATGTAAGCCAACTGGAAGCGTTGCTAGCGCCATTTGCGATGCAGGCGTTGGCGTATAAAGATATTACTGTCAGGGTCATACTATGACTGAGTAATCGCCTGAAAACTTCCACAAAAATGACAAGAATAAAAGGGGATACCAACTTCGGTGAAAGACTCCGGCCCAATGAACATCATCACGCCTACACCAAAGGGTGAGCACCCATACGGCCTGCGACTGGCCGATGGCCAGGCATGGCAGATCATGGCCACGCCGAGGGCGGAATCGTGGCTGGAGAACCTGGCTTCAATCATGGGACTCAGGGCGTATCAGTCAAACGGTTCGGCAAAACTGATTTTCCATCGGGAGGAGCCGGAAAACAAGCGATGGGGAACACCACTAGAAAACCTGGATCCGAAGAATGAGTTAGGGCTTCCGAGCAGCACTTGGAAGGTTGACGACCTCAAGGCCGTAAAACTATGGTCCCACCCGTGTGTGCCGGATGTGATCTGCGAGATCGGATGTGAAAACGATCATACCCTGGACATCATTAGGATGTGGCTGGCGCTCCATCCCATTTATCAGCGGGCCCAGGAGTCCGGCGGGCTCCCTCTCCATGCCGCGCTGGTTGCACGGAACGGAATGGGGGTCTTACTCGCGGCTCAGGGAGGCGTCGGAAAGTCGACATGTTCTCGTCGCCTTCCCCCTCGGTGGCGGGCGCTTTCCGACGATGAGACACTCGTCGTCCGAGACGATCAGAAACGGTTTTTCGCCCATCCTTTCCCGACCTGGAGCGATCACCTCTGGCGAGGTTCGACTCAGACGTGGAATGTCCAAAAGCATCTTCCGCTCTCGGCGATATTTTTCCTGGAAAAAGCGGACACCGATAAAGTCGTTTCCCTCAGTCAGTCTCAGGCGGCGGTCTCCATCAATGAATCGGCCACGGAGGTATGCCGACGAGGCTGGAGGAATATGGAACAAAACCGACAGAGAAGAGCTAAAGAACAGCTCTTCTCCAACGCCTGCGAACTCGCCAAACGGGTCCCGGCATTCAAACTCCGTTTCAGCCCGAACGGTCGTTTTTGGGAGGAGATGGAAAAGGCTTTGTCACTGTAGGACACAGGACCAAATTGTGGCACGTTTCTTGTTTACTAGCCAAGAGAACCTCTCCAATTGGATGTGTTCGAACAGAATAAAAAGGCAGGAATGACATGGACAAAAAGATACCTTACGAAAAGCCCCGGCTCCTTGGACTGAACGCCTCAACCGCTGTCGGCGGTGTCGACTGCGTCCCGACGGGGAGTCTTGCGGCTGACAAGTGCCAATCTGGCGGCACAGCCACGTCCGGGGACTGCGACAGTGGCAGTAGCGCTAACGTCTGTAAAACTGGCACCGTTGCTTCCGTATGTACAACTGGCAGCAGTGGCGTTCTTTGAAGCGCTCTTCTTTTCGGCAAAACATCGAAGGGACCGAAATCACCGGGTAAACCCCGTAAACCCCTCAACCGATGAACTCAACCCAACAACCAGAAGTCAGATTTCTGACGTATACCGGCCCCAGCATGAACCCCACGCTCAGGGCAGGAGATCTGCTGCGGGTCCTCC
>CAYFYO010000208.1:0-2328 GCA_964347335.1 uncultured Thermodesulfobacteriota bacterium | reverse complement strand
GAGGAATCCCAGAATTTCACCTGCCTGCCTCCCTGTCTTCGAGGAGGGCTTTGAGCACGAGCCCCTGAGGATCCTCAGCCCTGGGCATAGTCCAAAAATCCTTCGGAAGCCTCCCCGATCCGAGCTTGATCAACCCTTGTTTTTCCATCCCGGTCAATGATTCACTTGTGGCTTCAAGGCGAGTGATAGGTACGAGTCGAGCCACAGGCTTACCGCGATCTGTGATCAGCACCTCAACACCAGCCTTTACCTGATTCAGATAATCACTCAAGTATGCCTTTAGCTTTGAGACAGCTGCCGTTTTCATGAATCGATCTCTCTAGTCGCTGTTTTAAGACTATTGTAGTCACATTTAACTGACCTGTCAAGACCTGTTTATGTCGAATCTCCCGGCTTCATGCAGCCTACGTTGTGCCTGCACATCCTACATTCTCCTCAGACTCCAGATGTCTCTTATTCCTCGAAGGGTTAAGAAGCTCTTTCGAAGTTCCCGATAGGCTGTGGAGAATAACCTCTCTTTCGGGTTCTCGTCTATCCACATGAGCTTTTCGAAAAGGTCACAGATGGATTGGGGATAAAAGGAAAACAACCTGGGGTTCTTCAGGATTTCAATGGAATGCCTGAACGTTTCCAAATCCTTGATGATGACACTCTGATTGAGTAGCGTCTCATAGTAGGAGAGACTTGAAGCAGAGAAATCATCCTTCTCCTTGGCTTTTTTGATCGTTTCCGCGGCCAAGACGCCGGAGATCATGGCGTACTCCATGCCACGAACGGTGATGAGCATGTTCAGGCCAAAGCCCGCAGCATCGCCTGCGAGAACCATCCCATCGTTGTAAAGCCTCGGTTTGACATGGATGCCTCCTTCGGGGATGAGATGAGCTGAGTACTCGACAATCTCGCCGTCCCCGATCAACCTCTGGATCTCCGCGCGGGCCTTGAACTCGTCAAGGAGCTGATGAACTTCCTGTCGCGGTTCCTTTCGGTTGAGGGATTCGAGACCAACCACGATACCCAGGGACAGGGTCTCTTGATTGGTGTACAGGAACCCGCCGCCCATCATCCCTCTCGTGATGGCACCCACAAAAAGCTGAGCTGCCCCTTCGTTGGGCGCTAGATTGAACCGGTCTTCGATCTTTCCCTTGTCGAGGCGGATGATTTCTTTAAAACCGACGGCGAAATGCTCAGGTTTGAAGGGTTGCCTGAGTCCAGCTTTTTCAGCCAGAACGGAGAGCACACCGTCAGCGGCCACAACAACCTCTGCGGGAATCTCTTCATCTCCAGCTCGGACACCGGCCACTCTTCCCCCATCCATCAGGAGGTCGTCTACCCGCTTTTGAGGAATCACAAAGACCCCCTTTTCTCCAACTTTTTCGGAAAACCAACGGTCGAATCTTGAACGAAGGATCGTATAACTCGAGTAGGGAGGCTGATTCTCCTTGTCACTGTAATGGGAGAAAGAGGTGGAGTTTCCCTCTCCCAGTAGGGTAAGTACCTCTCGGACAACGTGCCTTTCGAGGGGAGCTTCATCCCACAGATCTGGTAGAACCTTTCTCACCGGTGCAAGATAGATTCGACCGCCTGTAACATTCTTGCTCCCGGGAAAATCGCCTCGCTCAATGACCAGAACTGTCAAACCCGAATCGGCCAGTACGTATGCACAGGATAACCCTGCCAGGCCAGCACCAACAATCACGACGTCAATTTTCTCCATAATATAGCTTCCCTCGGTATTACAACATATCGGTGTTCCTATCAGGAAAAGGGCCAAGGAAAAAGGATAAAGGACAAAGGGTTCGAGAAACGGGAACAACAAGATCAAAATAACCTTTAGGGGTTATCCAAAAAACTTCGTCTGGTTTTGATAAGACCGCTGAGCATGGAGGAGATTTCATTCGCTTCCCTAAGCCAAGTCTTTCCAATCCTTCTGTCAATATAGCCGATGTCCATCCCAATGTATATTTGGGAGCGCAGCTCACCGCAAGAACCTTTTGCGTAAGACAGAAAAATCAAACTTTCTTTTTGGGATTGTCTTTCGAACCCTTCTGCGATATTGCTTGGCACTGACAATCCGGATCTTGTTATCTGATCTTTAAATCCATGATCTTTCAGGATTTTCATTTCCCTATAGATCTCGGCACTTAGCCGGGCAGCCCTCTTCCACACCTCAAGGTCCTCGAACTTCATCCCACACGATGCCCCTTTGTCCTTTAGCCTTTAACCTTTCGCCTTAGGATTCAGCCTTCACCTTGGCGATTTTTTCTTTGAGCGCAGGTATTACCTGCATCATATCCCCAACGAGGCCGTAATCCGCATAGTTGAAAATCA
>CAYFYO010000207.1:788-2340 GCA_964347335.1 uncultured Thermodesulfobacteriota bacterium | reverse complement strand
GCTCTCGGCTATTGGCTCCAGAAAAAGTTATCGCGAGGTTAAACATTACCGGCGAAGGAAGAGGTGGCTAACTTAAAAGAGCAACGTGAAGGGCAATGACTACCGAGAGAGAACAAGCCTTCAAAGAAAAAGGCGATACTTGGCCCAAGATACTCAAATACAACTGTGAAAAGTATGGCGATAATCATGTGGCCATGCGCTATAAACGCTTTGGTATCTGGCAGCGATATACCTGGAAGGACTATTATCTCAATGTCAAACGCCTGGCCCTTGGACTGCTGTCCCTTGGCTTTGAACCTGGAGATAAGGTGCTCATTATTGGGGATAATGCCCCACAGTGGTATTACGCTGAACTAGCTACCCAGGCTAACCATGGGGTTTCAGTAGGAGTATATTCTGATTCAACTCCACTGGAGATAAAATACTTTGCGGAAAATTCTGAGAGCAGATTTACTGTGGTTCAAGACCAGGAGCAAGTTGACAAGTTACTAGAAATCAACCAAGAACTCCCCCTCCTTGAAAGGGTCATTTACTGGAACTATAAGGGGCTGGCCCATTATGATGACCCTACTCTGATCGGGTATCAGCAAGTGCTAGAGCAAGGTGAGAGATTTGAAGAGGAATACCCCGGGCTATTTGAGCAGAATGTGGAAACCGGCAGTGCGGATGATGTCTGTTCTCTCGTCTACACCTCAGGCACCACCGGTGCTGCACCCAAGGGAGCCGTCCACACCTACAAGACGATGATGGCAGGTGCAAATTATCACTTGCATCTCGATCCATGGTATGAGAGTGACAATGTTGTTCCTTACCTCCCACCAGCATGGATGACCGAGCAATGGTTCTCGATCGGCTGTCACCTGCTATCGGCCAGCATTCTAAACTTCGCTGAAGGGTCGGAAACGCAACAGCAGGATGCCAGAGAAGTTGGTCCAAGCATACTCTTCCATGGGGCTCGGTTTTGGGAAGATCAGGCGGCTATGGTTCAGGCGAGGATTCTAGGCGCGGATGCCATCAAGCGGCTTGCCTTCCGTCTGCTCATGCCCATTGGCCATAAGGTGGCTGAATTAAAGTATAGAAAGCAAAAACCGAACCTGTTCTGGAAACTACTCTATGCTTTCGCTCATTTAGCCCTCTTTAGACCCCTTAAAGATAGCCTTGGTCTTTCCAAAGCCAGAGTCTGCTATACCACCGGAGCTACCCTCAGCCCGGATGCCTTCAGGTTCTATCATGCCCTGAATCTTCCTCTCAAGAGCCTATACGGGTCAACAGAGGGTGGTGCTCTGACCGGCGCCCGGAATGATGAAATCCGTTCAGAGACCGTAGGCCCCGTTCACGCGGGAACTGAGGTGAGAATAGCCGACAATGGTGAAATCATTTGTCGGCAGCCTGGTGTTTTCCTTGGTTACTATAAGGATCCGGATAAAACTGCCGAGGTGCTTAACAACGGGTGGTTTTATAGTGGAGACTGCGGTTTCATCGACGAGGATGGACACATTATCTTTCTGGATAGGGTAGAGGACCTTGTTGAATTGGCCAATGGAGATAAACT
>CAYFYO010000207.1:338-741 GCA_964347335.1 uncultured Thermodesulfobacteriota bacterium | reverse complement strand
GGTTCAGTCCTTATATCAAGGACGCCTGGGTTCTAGCCGGTCCAGATGGAGCCTACCCTGCGGTAATCATCATCATTGATTATGAGAGGGTGGGCAGGTGGGCTGGGCAAAGGAGAGTTGCCTATTCTAACTTTGCCGAGCTTTCCCAGAAGGTAGAAATTTACGAGTTGGTGAAGAAGGATATAGACAGAATTAATGAAGCTTTAGCACCGGGCGTCAGGGTGAAGAAATATGTCAATCTCCACAAGGAATTTGACCCTGATGAAGGCGAGTTAACCAGAACCAGGAAGCTGAGAAGAGCATTTATGGAAGACCGCTACCGCGAACTCATCAACGCGATTTATGGCGATAAGATCGAGGTTCACATAGAAGCTCAGGTCAGATACCGGGATGGGCGAATGGG
>CAYFYO010000207.1:0-247 GCA_964347335.1 uncultured Thermodesulfobacteriota bacterium | reverse complement strand
CGAGGCGTTTAACATCGCCCAGGGACACTTTGTCATGCTTGGCGGTTATCTGGCTTATACCTTCTTGGTAACATTCAACTTGCCAATATGGGCCAGCCTGCTATTGATCATAATAACGGCTATCCTAATCGGCTTGTTAATTGAACGTCTTACCCTACGCCCTATGGTGGGTCAACCGGTCATAGCTATCGTCATGATGACCATAGCCCTTTCTACTGCATTTGAAGGGCTGGCAACACTTATTTGG
>CAYFYO010000206.1:0-2399 GCA_964347335.1 uncultured Thermodesulfobacteriota bacterium | reverse complement strand
TGAGGAGAACGATAAGAAGCGTTGAATAGAGGAGAAGTCTCTTCTGGAGGGTCATTCTCTTCATCGGGATGTGCGAGCCAAAGATCCCGCATAGTCTGGGTTGATGCCGGATCTTCTACTATTTCTCGAACCAGACCTTTTTCATCGGAATGTACTGAGTGCCAAGAGCGTTGAGTTCTATACCACGCACATAAGGCTGAAGTGCGCCTTCAAAGACAAAATGGAGAACCGGGGTGATGGGGGGATTTTCGACAACGATTCCCTCAATCTCTCTGAACAGTCCGGCTCTCTTCAGGGGATTCACCTCTTTTCTCGCCTTCTCCATCAAACGGTCAAAATCCTTGTTCCTGTAAGAGAAAAAATTATATGGTGAGTCGGAAGAGAAAAGGGCAAGTACCGAATCCTCTGGGTCGGGGATATCCGAGTAAATCGCAAACCGGAATAGATCAAATTCCTTATTCTTTAACAACTCTTCAAAGGATGCCCAGTCCGTCTCAAAATGAATCTGAATGGAAATCCCGATCGCTGCAAGGCTCTCCTTCACTATCCCCAACTCTTTCTGTGCAAGCTCAGACCGCGAATTGGACCACAGATCAAGGACCGGTATCCCCTTTCCCCCAGGATAGCCTGCATCTGCTAAGAGACCGCTCGCCTTTTCTAGATCAAATGGATATCCCTTTTGTTCCGGATTGTACCCAACCATCCCCGGAGGAATAACGCCCCTCGCTGCAATATGCCTCTCTCTCAAGGAAACAATAGCATCTCGCGGAATGGCAAGGTTCAGGGCCCTCCGTAACTTTGGACTGCGCAAGGGACCCCGAGAACAGTTGATTCCGTAAAACAACAGGCTCAGTGATGGCTTTTTGAGAAACTGGAATCCTCGGTTTTCGAGGCCAGCACGGTCTTGGGCAGTATGCACCGTCAAGCTATCCAACCCCCCTCCCAGGAAATCCTTCTTTATCTGATCGCTCTGAACCCCCGGATAGATCAAATACGTTATCCCGTCCAAGAGGGGCCGTCCCTCGAAGTAACCCTTGTTTGCCCTGAGTACAATCCTGGAGTCGGGAGCCCATTCGACAAACTCAAAGGGCCCAGTCCCCACAGGCTTCCGCCCAAAAGAGGTTCCTGGCTTTTCGACTTCCTCTTCTGGAACCACCTTGGCGCTTTTCATGGCGAGGATAGTGAGAAATGGCGGGTACGGTTCAGCCAACCGAATCTCAAGTTCCTGAGGACCGAGGGCCTGGAGGCCCTCCACGGAAGACACCTTTCCCTCTTGAAAGGCTCTTGTCCCCGCGATCCTTGAGAAGAGTCCGGCGGCATTGGACTGGACATTTGGATCGAGAATGCGGGTGAATGAGTAGACAAAATCTTCGGCCTTGACCTCCCGGCCATTATGAAACCTCACGCCGTCTCTCAAATAGAAACGATAATTGAGACCATCTCTGGAAACCCTCCACGACCGGGCAATCGAAGGAATCACACTGAGATTTTCGTCGAACTGGACAAGGCCGTCAAAGACCTGCTGAATGATGGTGATGGAATAAATATCCGTGGCTCTGGCCGGATCCAGAGTTGCCGGAGAACCAGGAAGTGGAGATCTGTATTGCGTTTCCTCAATCAAGCCGGGACTATTGGTCTGGGCATACACCCCCGCTCCGATGAGGAACATCAGGGAGAAAATAATAAGTCCAAGCGATCGGTTCTCCACAGTCAGTCATCTCGGTACAATTAGTTGGCAATTTATATTACATCCGAGTAAGGTTGTCAATCTGAAGAGGTCCAGGAGACATTTAGTTTTCCTAAAGAGTAAAAAAAAGCACAGTCTCTATGACTGTGCTTTCGATGCCAATGAAAAACAATTTGATTAGTCGCCTCCTCCACCTCCCCATGCAAGCAGGGGAAGGACTTCTGTGGCAATGTACATCCCGATAATGACGAGCTGAATGAAAATCTTTTTCACGGCTCTCACCTCCTTCGTAGCCATTTTCAAAGAGGGAGAGCAAAAGCAACGCCATAAAAACGGAAACAACTATTTCTTTCATCCAGGATAACCAATTGATATTATTGAATAATTTTTTTGATTTCCTCACGTGTTAGAGAAGCACCGGGAAAAGTTTGCACATGTCAGTTGGAACAGATAGGCAAAAAAGGAGGGAAAGGTCGGCTGACCAAGGGAAACGACGAACCGTGACGCCCTGCACATAGCCATGTGCAATGAGCACAGCTATGTGCAGGCAAATCGACCCTTCAGGAAGTCCTACCAGGCCTCTTCTCACCGGAGGGGGAGACAACCTTGAAGTCCCTCATCTTCTGGAGAAGGGTATTTCTGTGGATCTTCAGCATCCGTGCGGCTTCTGACTGGTTCCAACCTGCTTTTTCAAGGGCCTTTGTAATCAGTG
>CAYFYO010000205.1:0-2451 GCA_964347335.1 uncultured Thermodesulfobacteriota bacterium | reverse complement strand
TAACCAGTAACCAACACCTACCGACGCTTTTTCTCCTTTGTCTTTCGGTAACGCCTCGCCTCTCTCTTCCAGGATTCCCATCTTTTTTCTTTTTCCCGCTTCATTGTCTTGGGAAGGGATCTGAGATCCAGCTCAAAAGACCCAGGTGGCTGGTACACCGCCGGCTTTTGAACAATTCTCCTGGGAGGAGCCTTCTCCTTGGGGAGAGGAGGCCCTTCGAGATAGGCGGGTGGCAGCGACTCGACGAGATAGACGAGTTCCCCGACTCTGTAGAAACGAATCCCTTCTTCGTGGGCCCTGGCAGCATGAACGGTGATCAAAACCGGTTCCGGATCTCTTCGCCGTCCGATGCGAAGGGCGAGCGCCTCCTCGGTTGTGAGACAGACGTGGGAATGCCGGGTGGGGGAAAGACCCTTCTGAACAATATGAGGATAGGCCTTCTGTCGGACTCCACAGTACAGGAGTTCTGGAGGAATCACGGGCTTCGAACCCATCAGGGGCCCAGAAACCGCTTCGGGGTTGAGACGAATCCGGTCGTCCACCAATTCGAATTGGCCCGGTTGGACCATGAGGACCTCTCTGATGTCTGCCAGCCGCACATAGGACCAGTCCTTCTCTTCCCGGATTGCCTGGTGGAGGTCTTTTAGGAGGACAGATCCATCCGGGTTCGGTACAAGGCCGAATTCGTCCGGCCGATGGCCCAGGATGTAATGGAGAAGCTTTGTGAGCTGTTTGGGTTGACGCCTTGTCACTTTTAGTGCAGTTATCAGTCGTCAGTTGTTGTGGCGTATTCAGATCTTGAGATTCCTATTTGGATGCACCGAGTGTTGAACCTTTATCTTACTTGGATTTCTAGGTCTCGATTTTTTGACAACAAACCACGGACAACGAGCGACGGACACCACTTGGTTGCTAAGTTTGGTTAGCGAAAAAACCTTGTTCCGGTTTCAGAGCTTGTTTTCCCAGTTTCTCGGACCCGTCACAAGTTGTTCAAAACATCGTCGAGGATATTCAGGGCGATATCGATTTCCCGCTGGGTGACATTGAGAGGGGGGAGAAACCGTATGGATTCAAAACCACATCCGATAATCAAAAGGCCCCGCTGGATCGCCCCTTTGAGGATTCGATTCCGGGTTTTGTCCGATGTCACAGAAAATGCGTCCATGAGGCCCAACCCGCGCACATCATGGAGGAATTGATACTTGGATTGAAGGTTTCGCAGGCCGTCCAAGAAGTACGCCCCCATTTTTGTCACGTTTTTCAGGAGATTCTCTTTCTGGATGATTTCGATGGTCTTGAAGCCTATGGCCGTACTGATGGCGTTTCCCTCGCCCCACGTCGAGGAGATTCGCTTTTCTTCCTGCGGGAACATCTCTTTTCTGCCCAGCGTGGCGCCGATCCGCAGTGCCTTGGCCGATGTGATGATATCGGGCCGAATATTGAAGTGTTCGCAGGCCCACCACTTCCCCGTCCTGCCCATGCCGCTTTGTATTTCGTCGCAAATAAGAGGAATCTCGTTCTCTTTGGCAATCTTCCCGACCTCGTTGATAAAATCCGGATTGGCAATATCGTATCCTCCTTCGCCGAGGACGGGCTCGATGATGATGTACGCGACCTCCTCAGGACCGACAAGGCCGATCTCTGGGTCGAGAATCTGAGTCAACCGACTGATGACACCCTTTCGCCGAATGGAGTATATCTTCCACCCGCAGTCACATGGGCCGGTGCACCGACAATAGGGAAGATCGATGATTCGAGGGATCTGGGGGTACCAGTCCCTTTGGACTCTCCGGCTCCGATTCAGAGAGAGGGCCCCCAGCGTTCTTCCGTGAAAGGCTCCGTAGAAGCAGACGCCATACCCGTAGTTTCTGCGGTAGTCGTAACATATCTTGATCGCATTCTCGACCGCTTCGGCTCCTGAATTGGAAAAGAAAGCCACATCAAACCCGAAGGGTTGGGTGATTTCCATGAGTTTGGAGTGAAGGTGTGATGGGGTCGGAACGTCAGAGACTGCCGGGTCGGGTCCCCAGGCACCGATGAAATCCGTTCCGGCATACCGATCTGGATCGATGGACGCAAGCTTCTGAGAGAGGGCAATCAGCTCAGGATGGTTATATCCCAAGGGAGAACTCGCCACATGGCTGGCGAAGTCAAGAATGACGTTGCCATCCACATCGGTGCAGAAAGGCCCGATAGCAGGAGCGGATCGATCCCAGACAAAGTCATAGAGATAGGTGGCGTGTGCGGCATGCTTCATATGGTATTTGGCCCACTTCCTGGCATTGGGTCCTGGAGGAGCCGTACGAACAGTCGGGGTCATCGTATCCCGTTTCATTGGCTTCGGCATGGTCGTTAGGTCTCCTATTCCGCAGCGTTGCCAGGGCGATTTCATCCAGTCCAAATTTAGGACACCCTTCGGCCAAAGTCAATCAGAATAGCAAATCGGTGAAA
>CAYFYO010000204.1:0-2504 GCA_964347335.1 uncultured Thermodesulfobacteriota bacterium | reverse complement strand
CCTCCAGATATATGAGCACACCACAACTGTTATAGCAGATACGACAGGTGCTCCTTACAATCTCAGTGTCTTTTGTATCCACCATTGAGCTCCCTGTTTCGAGCGAGTCCAACTCTGCACTAAGGTCCGATAAGCAAAATGAGATCTTCCACCGGCTCCTTTTTCTGTTATACCAGTGGGTTTATTTCTTTAGAGCCAGGGGGGAGTAATTACCCAAATTGCCCTGACATCGGTTTGTCCAACGTTTTCCCAACGACGAGGAATTGAGCTATCGTAGTAGATACTGGCACCCGCCTCCAAGATGATTTCTTGGTCACCTATGACTCCCTTTAACTTTCCTTCTAGGACCAACGCACACTCCTCACCTTCATGAGAACAAGGCTCCTCTACCTTTGTAAGGTGATTCGATTTTCTAACCGAAAGGCTCTAGTTTTCGCCCCAAGTCCCATACCCAGATTTCTCCCCCTCACTTCTAGGAGGGCTTCATTATAATGAAGTTGACAAAAGATATCAATTTTTCTTCAGTTTTTTGAAGATATCGCTCCAGTCTGTATCCCTCAGACAGCTTCAGGGATTGCGCAAGAACGAACCTCTTTGTTAGTCAAACAGCTGCCGGGGGCAGACTCTAATATTGAATTTTTGGGCCCCTTCCTACTTCGTACCTCCCAGAAACCCGCTCATAAATAGCAGCCAATCGCAAGGCCAGAGGGCGAGGTTGAGGCTGAGGGGGGAAGGTGAAAGGATGAAAGACAGGGGTCGGGGATCAGGGGTCAGGGTCCAGGAGGAAAAGCAGAGGATAAAGGCTAAAGAGGGACACAGGTTGAGGCTGAGGTTGAGGAGGAAGGAAAGGACAAAGCACATGGACCGAGGGCAAGGTTAATTCTGGGGTCGAGGGGAAAGGCACACGGCAGAAGGCCGGACATTAGAGAGGCCTAGGGCAGTATCACAAACGATTGTTTCTTAGTCAGGCGATAGATATTGAAGTGCTTTTTGTCGAAGGTAACGACCTGTCTGATCTTCAAATCCCGCGCGAGACACACCAGGGTCGCATCCGCGTAATCCATTGGAAGGTCCCTGTACTTTTTCATAAGCTTTTCGGCCTCCTTGAGACTTTCAAGACTGGAAGGCACCAGGATTATTGCACCGCTTAGGACAAACTCCAGAGCTGCGGATTGAGCGGATGAAGAAAAACTGAGCAGGTAAAGCACCTCCGTCAGGACAGCTTCTGTACTGAAGATTTCACCCAGAAATTGCCTCAACCATTCCACACATTCACGGTGCCTGCTCTCGCTCCGGTCAATCAGAGCCACCCATGGGCCCGTATCCATGACGACCTGCATCAAGAAGCCTTTCGTATTTTCTTCATGAGATAATCCCGGTGCCTCTGCCCCAGATCTTTGACGCCGCTTTCGGCTGTGCCCAGTAGATGACCAATCCTTTGAAAAGGGGTCCTCTGGTCAGTCTCAAGATTTTCCTCGACGAATTGCTTCAATGCCATGCGCACGATATCCGACCTTTTCAGGCCCATTCTTTTTGCCAGAAGCGCAATTTTTTCTTCGTACTCATCAGGCATTCGAACTGTTAGTTGCATTTCAAAACCTCTTTCAGATTTTGATTCTATTGTAGTCTTTTTGATTACAGGCGTCAAGGACCTTTTTATAGACTCCGTTCAACTCTCCTCCGAGGAACCCCTCATCCCGCTGCGGTCCGAGATCATTTGATTGATTAGGGCTTACCGCCGAGTTTGTGCCATTGTTGGTAGTCCTCCTGCTCTCCCCGGCGTTCCGTATAGCTTATTTCAGCGATATCTTGGACGCGAGAATCCTGCCTGAAGCCGTCCTCCAGGCCTTCAATCTTTATCAGCATGTAGGGGTCGACTTCTCTGTAGCTACAGGTACCCCTCAAGATTTCTTGGGCCCAACGGCGGATGAAACTTTTCGTTTCTCCCGTCACCGTGCCCGTCTGGACAGACCAGTATCTGTTTGTGTGTCTTCTCAGGCGGATCCAGCCGTTTTTCAAAACCTTCCGCAGTATTTCCTCTCTTGCGTTCCCCTCGAGGCCCGATTTTTCCGTGTGCTTTTTGTGGGTCGATTCTATCCAGGGCCGCGAGAGTCCGAACAGCTCGGGGTCTTGTCTCACAGTTCTGATATGAGTCGTTTCAATCGGGATGATCTCCCCTTTCGGCGAGATGAAAAAAGCCGGTCCCCGGGTCATTCTCAATGCCTCCTTTGTTTTTCGCCTCTCACAGGGGGGCCTCACTGGCCTTAAGTTTTTTGCCTTGAACCTTTAACCTCTTGCGCTTTAGCCAAAAAGGCGTTCCTGGCGATTGGACTTCTCCGTAACCAGGCGAATTGCCCTTCTCAGGGTCTCAGCATTCAACGTTCCATTTGAGTCCTCAGCGGCCAGAAGCAGGCATGCCCGGTGGACCGAGGCCTGGATTTCATCAAGAGAGAGATCATAATCCCGGACCAGGCGCTCCACATTTACGTCATCAGCGAGCGGGA
>CAYFYO010000203.1:2280-2539 GCA_964347335.1 uncultured Thermodesulfobacteriota bacterium | reverse complement strand
TAGAAACTGTTTCAGTTTCTTAGGAGAATTAGGTACTTCTTGGCTCAGCTATGAATGGGTATCACCAAGGCCAAGCCATCCGTTGGATGTGTTTAAGGTCCCTGTTAACCAAAAACTGGCCGGGCATAACTAGCAAGGGGGGAGGGCTTACCCTGGTATATTGACAAGGTTTCAGCTTAGCTTTGAGAAATGTCAGCCAATCTTCAAAGCTTTCGATAATGGAGCCTTCCCATCACCCCAATCCTTACCAGGAGTGCCA
>CAYFYO010000203.1:0-2270 GCA_964347335.1 uncultured Thermodesulfobacteriota bacterium | reverse complement strand
ACTGATTAAAAGGAAATAGGAAGATCAACATGAACGAAAATTCATTACCGGGGTTGATGGGATTCACAAGTACCACGGTGATGAAAATTAGGGAGGAAGAGACATGTCTGCAACCACTCAGCAAGTGCTCGACCACCATCTGCAATGTTTCGGAGAGGGCAATCTGGATGGGATTCTCGAAGACTACACTGCAGCATCGCTCCTCTTCACGCCCGACGGAATCTTGCGAGGCCCAGATGAGATGCGAGGCTTGTTCGAAGCCTTCTTCGCGGAGTTCGCCAAGCCGGGAGCCTCGTTCGACATGAAAAAGCAGATCGTCGAAGGTGAGACCGCTTACATCGTTTGGAGCGCCGAGACGGCGGACAACGTGTACGAGCTCGGCACCGATACGTTCGTCGTACGAGACGGCAAAATCATCGTGCAATCGTTTACCGCGAAGGTCGTCTCGAAGGGGTAAATCGACGTCGAGCCCGAATGTCCCGTGAAGACAGTCCTCTTCGGAAGGCGCTTGCGGACGCTTGCTTCACGGGCTACAGCCATTTGCTCGACCATCGAGTCGTACCGTCCGGCGTCGAGGACGCGAAGACGCTCGCCAAAGGGCTTTCGGATTTGTGCGAGGACCCGCTGGACAAGAACGCGTACGGCGTCGCGCTGAGTGCTCTAGCGACCATCTTCGACTCTGCAGCGGACGAAGCCACCGAGGGCGACCTGCGAGAGCACGCTCTCCCGGAGCTCTTCAAAGCCTACGACCTCGGTGTCGATCTCGGCATCGACGAGGACTATCTGGTCCGAACCGTCCACGCTTTCCTTTTCTCTGCTGGCAGAGACTCGGATAAGACGACGAACGTGAGGTCAGTAGAAACCTGTCTACTCGATTCGGAAATATTTTGATCTTTGAAGTTTGACATCAATCCATATTAACAAAATAAGAAGGAGAAAAAGCGATGAAAGAAAGATCCTCTAAGACAATCTTGGTAACATTATTTTTTCTCTTCTGTTTGTCCGGCTTTCTGCTCTTCGGTTTACATGGATATAACTCAACCTCAGCCAATGACAAAAATGAACATGGGGATTATAAAATAGAACAGCCTCCGAAATCCCTTGACAGGTTCTACCCGCCTCAAGCCAAGAAACCTATCCTGTTGGCCGAAATGATAAAACTAACGCTTTTCTTCACCAGTATCAGCCATGATGCATTACAGGGCGACTGGGAGAATGCCCAGCGCGGCTTTGACAACTTCAAGGAACAAATCATTAAACTCTCCGGAATGATCCCCGAATGGAAGAAGCACTTCAGGATGGACCTTGTAGAGGAGCTTGGCCGGGCTGTAGCACAAAAAAACGTTCCAACCATCATGGAAGTGCGTAATAAGAAGGTTGGCCCCGCAATCTGTGGAAAGTGCCACAACGAACATCGGGTGGGCGTCTGGTACCGATACCATTGGAAAGACTTCGGTAAAATCATGGTGGATGACCCTATATCGCAAAAAACGCTTAAATACAGGGACTTCATGTTTAGAGTGGCTGGATCTTTCGATGGCATAAATATAGACATGCAACAGGGCCAACCTGGTAATGCGCAGAAAACCTTCAAGGCCTTCACTGCTAGGGTGGAAGCTCTTAAGAAAGCCTGCAATGAATGTCATGATCCAAAGAAGGGAGAGAAGAAATACTATATCAGCACTGATGTAATGGAAATGATAAATAACCTTGGGGTTGAAATATCCAAACACAGTCCTGCCACCGATAAGGTGGATGATCTTTTTATGAGGATTGGAATAAATATGTGCTACCAGTGCCACCAGGTTCACCTGCCGGCTGGTGACATGCAGAGACTCTGGCGCGGCCACGATAAACCGCAGAAGTGATCATCTATCAATCGATAGAGTTTTTGCAGGTGAAGTATAGAATTGTTGGCCTTCCCTCATTCATCGATCTAATAAAATTTACGAATTTAGTTGCAGAATCAAATATCGTCAATTTTTAATGTAGCTGGTAATGTGTAGAAAGTGGACGGGACAGTCTTGTCAAAAAACTTGATTCAGAGCCGGTATTTATTTCAACCTATTAATTATGCGCACAGCTCGGCGAAAAAATTAGATGGAAAGATCGAGGCTTCAATTTCCAAGCCTAAGTTTTGATAGAGACAAAACTGGAGGGGGTTTCTATGAGAGATATTACAATTGAGTTGATAGGAAATTCCTTTTTGAACCTTCAGGGCATTTAACACAAAAATCAGGAAAAGGTCAACCTTTTTTCCTGTTTTTGAT
>CAYFYO010000202.1:0-2559 GCA_964347335.1 uncultured Thermodesulfobacteriota bacterium | reverse complement strand
GCATGGTTGGGGATGGGATGAATGACGCAGCGGCCCTTGCCCAGGCCGATGTGAGTTTTTCCCTCGGTACGAAGTCGAATATCGTCCAAGATGCTTCCGATATCAATATCTTGACAGACGATCCCATCAAAGTCATGGAAGTCCTCAATCTCTCGGCTTTAACCATGCAAATCATCCGTCAAAACCTTTTCTTCGCCTTCTTCTACAATGCTCTCGGCATTCCTTTGGCGGTGGCCGGTGCGCTGAACCCTCTCATTGCCGTCTTTGCCATGTTCGCGAGCAGCCTGACAGTGATCGGAAATACCTTGCGAATTTCAAGACGTTTTGGCAAGAAACAAGCCGAAAATTAATTTGGCATCCGTCATCGGTACCCCTTCGGGATGGCTTTCACGAAAGGCGGGACGGGTATACGGGGAACCTTTGGGAGACTCTCTGGAAGAACGGGAGATATCCCAAGCACAGCTGCTACGCGGCTATCCTCATGGTGCGTTTTGATCCCTGGGACAATGCACTTTTTCACGCCACCGGTCCCGGGTTACGCAATGGGCAGCAAAATCTGACCAAGGAAATCCTCAAGGCGGTGCAGAACGAAGCGGTCGCGTTTCCGTCTTTTCTAACGTCATTGAGAGGAACAAACCGGACGGGGATTAAGCAATAACATTGAAATAGATTAGAGTAGGAGTCTGAGTTTGGATTTCTTATGACAGAGAATCGCAACCAGTGTGTCAGCCATCCTGCGATTCTTAAGGGCCCTTTTGATGTTGAAGTTCAGGAAAAACTCGCCGAACACAAATCTCTGAATCAGATATCCGAGCATGTATTCCCTTCGCTTGAATTCTTTCTTCCATAGACGTTCAAAAATATCACCGACTTTGCTGATATCCTCTTCGAATCCTTCAGCAATCGCCTGAGCCGCATATTCACCGCTCCGCAAGGCCTGATAAATCCCTTCGCCAGTCAATGGGTCAGCGAAACTCCCAGCATCACCAATGAGGAGCACATTCTTGTGACCCCGCTTGGACGGACGGGAGCCTAGTGGAATGAGCCAGGTTTTCGTGGAATTTCCTATCATCTGACTGTGCTTGAATCTTTCTCGCATAAATCCGTTTTGTTCCAAAAAAGTATCGAAGAGTTTCTTAATGTCCTTTTTCCTCGCACCAGGGTGGTAAGAAGTCCCTACGCCAACGTTCGCAGAGCCCTGGCCTGTCGGGAAAACCCATCCATAACCGGGTAGAATAGACTTTTCACAGAGAACCTCAATATAATGGTCCAATCCACGGACATGATCGAAATATGCCCTCACCGCCAGGACCGTATGGTTGGGATGAGCATTTATGGAAAAACACTTCCGAGCAATGAGGGAGCGGACCCCGTCCGCTCCGACAACGACTCTACCCATGAACTCCCTCGGTCCTTTCTCGGAATCGACTCTAATCCCCGAAATCATATCCCCCTCATAAACGAGATCAACAACTTCGCAGTTTTCCAAAACCGCGGCACCCGAACATTCTCGCACATGTTGAAAGAGCAGAAGATCGAGATCCCTTCTCGGAAAAACATAACCATGGTTCCTTATCCCCTCAACGTTGTGAAATTCTGTTCGCAACATCTGGCCTGCTGGAGACAAAAACGCGACACCATCGATTCTCCAAGGCCTGGAGTTCTTGATTTTTTCAGCGACTCTCATGCGGTCTAGAACCTCCATCGCTCGGGGGCTCAGCCCATCACCACACGTCTTGTCTCGGGGAAATTTTGCCCGATCGACGAGGAGAACGTCGTAACCCCGCCTTGCTAGAAACGTTGTAGCACTGCAACCCGCAGGCCCGGCGCCCACAACAATCACGTCATATCTTTTTCGTCTGATGTGAGAGGATCCCACGTTTTTGGACCTGTCAGAATCGAGCGATCGCTCACTGATGGTTGTGGTTCCTACCTCCAGGGAGAGGGAAGTTCCATTTGATGGAGCAGGGGCCACTTTTGAAACGGATGACATCGACTTCTGTAACCCTACATGGGACCTAATGCGGGGTCAATTCCTGGGTCGCTTCATAGAATTCGTAGCTTTTCACGGTTCCGTTTTTATCGAACAGGAGAACCCAGTCTGCCCCTCTTCTGTCGGAGTCGCCTGTAGGTGAAGAATTGAAACCCCGACGATCTGAGAGAATTACTATACTAGCCCCCTAACCACCGAGTTTTCAAGCCTTTATTTCAAGAGGAGTTCCCCCTTTTTCTAAGGAATATGTATCACAAGTTACAGATTTCTTAAGATATTTACAATTTCTCAAGTGGAAGCCTCCTGTCCCTTCACTCCTAGGCTCAGGCGGTGACCCTATTCCCGCCTTTGGCGGGACAACGTCGCTCAGAGACAGAAGGTTCCCTCAAAAATGGGGAAACTCCTCTTTATTTCTAGAGGTCTCGGCAGAGTCAAGGAGTTGGTGTGAGGATGTGGTTGGGTTTCGGCCAGCCTGTTGCCCCTGAGGTATATATGAGAAAGTAATGGGGTACAAGCGGTGCTAAGCCGCAAGGTCTAACTGCCCGAGGCAATTGACGAGTTCCTCC
>CAYFYO010000201.1:570-2578 GCA_964347335.1 uncultured Thermodesulfobacteriota bacterium | reverse complement strand
CCTCTCTCGTGCTGGCAGGGCTCGCCGCTGAGGGAGTCACTGAGGTTGCCAGGGTGTACCATTTAGACCGGGGATACGAAAACCTAGAGAGTAAGTTGTCTCGGGTAGGCGCAAAGATCAGGAGAGTCTGAAAGGCGAGGGGTTGGGCGGGTTGCGTTTTTTTGGCTTGTGAGAGAAGCTGAAGGATTCTAGAGAACTCTATCCAAGGTTTCTTCACAGAAAGGTAAGGGGATGAACAAGAGCAGAAGGCTCTGCTTACCGATTTTTCTAGGGGCGGTTGGAATTTTGTTCATAACCTGCAATGGGCCGAGGACCTTACGAGAGAGTGAACCAGTGTCTCCAACCCTTAGGGACCCCGGGGTTATTGCTCTGGTTCCTTTTTTTGTCAGCCGCCCAGATACACCCGGCCAGCAGTTGGTTCGTTGTCCGAGATGTGAGGGATATATGACGGTTGGGGAGATTGCCCCAGAGGGTCCTGAGGTGATTACGAGTCTTTTTAGACGGGCATTGAGTCGTGATGGATATACCTTGATCGCTCCCGAAATGGTCGACGAGTCCCTACCTGCACTGGTTAATCTCGAAGGAAATCCTGAAGTTCTGGCCAAGACACTTGCCTCGCCAGTCAAGGCTGACACCGTGCTCATGGGATGGATATTTCGATATCAAGAGAGAATTGGCAGTGACTGGGGCGCCCGACAGCCGGCGTCTGTTGCCTTTGTTGTTTTCCTGTTTGATGGGCAGGACGGAAAGATGCTATGGCGTGCAAAATTTGACGAAACCCAAAGGCCTCTCTCTGAGAATGTCCTTGGCTTAGCTGCGTTTCTTAGGCGAGGTGGAAGATGGGTCGATGCGAGGCGGTTGGCATCGGATGGAGTCAGTGTTGTTCTAATGAAATTTCCAGGTAAAGTTCAGATAAGAGTAAATCGCTGAGGGCAATTCAGTCAGGAATCTCAGGGGAGTGGATAAGCACGAATCGACAGGAGGATTGAGGAAATCATTGTCCAGTGCCACTGAAGATCCACGGGGAGACCGCTTTACTCGCCACTTCATCATATTCTTCTCGACAGGTATCTATTCTGGCTATGCTCCGTTTGCCCCTGGTACGGCGGGGACTGTGGTGGCTGTGCCCCTGTATATCGTCTTTTGCAGGCTTCCCTACGTTGCTTACGGGGTGACGGTAGTCGCCTTCTTGTTTATGTCCTGTTGGCTTTCTAGGGCAGCCGAGTCGATTCTCCAGAAGAGGGACAGCGAACGAATTGTGATTGATGAGATTGGCGGGTTCCTGGTAGCAATGGCATTTTTGCCTCCGGCCCCGTTGTATATACTCCTAGGATTCCTGTTGTTTCGTTTCTTCGATATTGTGAAGCCTTTTCCCGCCAGGCGGCTTGAGGCCATGAGATGGGGATATGGAGTCGTGGCTGATGACGTCGTCGCAGGGATTTATACGAATATCCTGCTCCAGGGGTTTGTCCTCCTGATTGGGCGTAAAACTCCCCTCGCATTTTTCTGATATGGTTTCTGCTCTGTCTCGTGCTTCTCCCGTGAAGCTGTCCGAATTTGCCTCACTGATCCAGTTCAAGGGATAATGAGTCTGAAGTTCTTTGACTTTTAGAGAGAACGCTTTTGTCTCTGAGCGATTCTGTGGGAGAGGTAAGGCCGAAAAAGGGTCACTTCGGGAGCATTACGCCATTCGTTTCAATGCTGGCTAACTGGCTTCTTTGGGCCCGCGGGCGTATGCTAGGGGTAACTCGTGGAGTTTCCTAAGTCTTCCAAGCAAGAAATTCTCAACCTCCTGATGTTTCACGACAATTATCAGTCTTTTGATTGGACCCTCATATCCCTTTGCTCCATTGCTCTCGCGTTGCCCCTCTCTCCCCGCCGTTGGTGGGACAGGTGGGGCCGGGCTGTTGCGCAAATTCCTTTAGACCACTTGTCTCGAAATTATTTCCAGAGTATTTCACCAGAAGGTGGGAAAGGAAGTTCTGAGCGCGAGTCAAGATTTTTTCGC
>CAYFYO010000201.1:0-560 GCA_964347335.1 uncultured Thermodesulfobacteriota bacterium | reverse complement strand
TGTGCTCTGCCGCGTGCTTCTCCACTGGAGTTGCCCGAGGCTCCCCCAAAGAGTTCTCCCGTCCAAAAATTGAGAAATCTCTTCAAGATTACCTGATACCATTCGTTTCAATGCTGGCCAACTGGCTTCTCTAGGCCCGAAGGCGTCCACTAGGGGTAACTCGTGGAGTTTCCTGAGCCTTACAAGCAAGAAATTCTCAACCTTCTGATGTTTCGCGACAATTTTGAACCTTTTGATTGGACCCTCATATCCCTTCGCTCCCTTGCTTTCGCGTTGACCCTCGCGGGGCTCACAGGTGGGGAATTCTTGCCCTTTCCCCGCTCTGAAGGCGGGGTTTTCCCCTTACGTTCGGCTGAGCTCACGTCGAAGCCTGCTCGCCCTCAATAGGTCCCCCAACACTTCCGCAAACGTCCCTCAGGGACATGAGCGTCCACAAAACTCAGGAAACTCGACGGGTAACTCTCATCGACAACCGGTTTTTCCTGGAAAATCGGGAAACTCCAAGAGTCCCTAATCTAGCGATTGGATTCTCAAGAAATGGAAAACCCCTTTTGGGATAA
>CAYFYO010000200.1:0-2595 GCA_964347335.1 uncultured Thermodesulfobacteriota bacterium | reverse complement strand
CTTATTGATGGTGAGCTTCCTCCGCCAGCTAAAGGTGTCCCCATAAGCGGAGAGTGCCGTTGCCAGGACAAAGAAAAGGACTCCGAAGGCAACAAAAAAGATCGCATTGCGTGTAGACGTCCGAGGGCTCCACACCGGCCCGCCTCGGTTCGAAAATGGCCGCGCTGAGGTCTTCATCGAGCCTCCTCATGGCAGACCTGGACAGAAATCCGTCCCACCGATTCCTTTATAATAACAATCGGTAAATCGGTCCAAAATCTTGACGGTTTTTCTGTGGTAATTCGTTGAAAATACGAAGTTTTCCGCCAACTGGGTTCCTGCAATTTCCATTCCTTTTCGCAAGCAGGCGAAGGCAAGAATCGCCCCGTGACAAGCATCTATAAGCCATTGTTTTTACTTGAAAGTTTTTAAGAAATTTCGCGGAGCGACTTCGATCCGCCTCCGAAAGAAACCGCTGAAAGCCCAAAAGTCTGACATTTTTTCTGGCCGCAAAAAGTTCACATCGGGGTCAGACTTTAATATTTAATTTTTCTCCTGTCCTGCAGCGGCCACGTGGAAAGGGGGATGGGAGACATTTCATGGATTGAGAGGAAAAGATGGGAATATGAGGGGAGCAGATTAAGAAATCTCGGAAGTCCTTCTAATTTGGCAAGGCGGGAAAAAGCCTCTTCTTAGAATGACCCTCGAATGCCTTCAGGGGTCTACAATAGTTTCAAGAATTGATCTACGCTTAACCCGGACTGGCGAATGATGGCTCTCAGCGTGCCTCTGTCCAGTTCTTTATGATCCGGCACGACGACTTGTGCGAAGGGATCATCGCGACGCATGATCATGTGGCTTCCCTCCTGTCTTCTCAGGTGAAGACCCGTCTCTTTCAAAGCGCTGGCACGCTCTTGGCCAGAGATGATTGGCAGTTTACTCATACAGCTACCAGCAGGGCGTCGAAGCGTTCTTCAGGAACAGGTAAACCATCCTCTTCCAAGGCAGTGATGTATCCCTTTATTGCTTCTCTGATGTTGCTGATTGCCTCTTCTCTCGTTTTGCCCTGGCTAATGCAACCGGGAAGAGTCGGACATTCAGCCACCCAGTAGCCATCTTCGCCAGAAAAGATCATAATTTGCCTCATTACGTCATCTCCCTGAGATCGTCTTCTTGCCCTACGGACAGATGAACTTGATAACCCGCCTCGAAAGGGCTATCTGGCCTTCGTCAAATCAGAACAATATAGGATGCCCGTGTCAAATCAACCGACGTCTTCACTCATAAGGGCTTCAGTAGCACATTCGATTTCCCTCCCGTATACCATGGATCAACTTCAAATGACCAAATCCCCATTTCGTGGAGAAAAAGGCATTGTTCTGCACGGCTAGAATGCCTTTTCAATCAAACGGGTTCACGATTCTCACACGCTCTATCCTTTGACCGCTTTGGAAATTTTCAGAAAGCAAAACACCCGCCTGGCCTGCGATTGCCGTCTGTATGATTAGGGAGTCCCAGAAGGGATATTTGTACCGACGTTGCAAGCCGATTGCCGAGAGAATCGCCCGACCGTCATTGACGATGATCTCCCACTTGAGCAAATGGAAGATGATCTCTTTGGCTTCATCTGGGCCAAGGGGCCGAGAAATCTTACCCGTGGTAATGACAAAAAATTCCTGAAGCACCTGGGTACTGACAATACCAAGCTTCGTTTCCCATAGGTCGAGAACAATGCGTCTTGCCCTCTCATGTTTTCGGCCTGCCGAGGAATCGTGAGCATATACCAGAATGTTCGTATCGACGAATGTTCTATCTCCTTTCATGGAGATCCTCCCGTTTGATCCGGATATGCCCTTGGGTCCCAAGATCAAAGCCCTTTTTGAGGATCTTGGTATGCTTCTTCTTAGACCTTTCGTACTCATGGCCGCTGCGGACAAGATCCTCCAAAGCCTTAACCAACAGCTGGCTAAGTGAAGTTTCCTTTTTGATCGCCATTATCTTCGCCTCCCTGAGCAAAGACTTGGGCAATGAGAGGGTGACATTCTGTTTCTCCATTAGATCCTCCTTTCCCCGGGTTGCACGTAAATATCTATATCACATTTTTGCGTGAATCTCGAGACGATAGATTTTCCCTTTGTCCTCAGGCTGTGAAACGTGCTACTCTGGTTGGGACATAGCTTTCATGCCGTCGAGCGGTGCGGCGCCCTCCCTCTCAGTTCTAATCCCACGTCGTTTTGAGGCCAGTGACGGCGTATCCCGCAATAGAAATGGAAAGGCGAAAGGAGCGAAAGGAGGGACATCGTTGAATTAGTTGAATAACTGTCACAAAATAGGCAAAAAAGGGGGCAGTGTGAAGGAATTCAGGGCTGGAGCTCATTGAGGGTGCGAATCTCAGGGCAGGTAACCGAGAGTGTGTAAACTCGTGGAGATCCATGGGATTTCATTGGTCGAGAGAGCCCACCAAATCGGAGGTTCTCCATCTACCATATCCCGAATGGCAAAAGGCGAAAAAAACAACTCAAAAAATTCAACAACGTCCCCAAAATACTTGCCCTATTTTACTCCCAGAGGGAGCGGCCTGTGGCCACGGCGATGAAGCATCCTGTTGAACTCTCG
>CAYFYO010000199.1:0-2644 GCA_964347335.1 uncultured Thermodesulfobacteriota bacterium | reverse complement strand
ACAAATAAGAACTCCCTGAGTTGTTTTCTTCTGTCAGAGTATCTCTGACCTCTGTTTCTCCAAATGCCAGTTCACATCTCGGTTACTGCGATTGAATTTTCTAACCGTTTTTTCCTCCCCCCATTACCCCAAGAAACACTACTCGAAGCTTTCCATCCGAGCCAATCTATTCGAGAATCATCGTAACCTGACTTCATCAATCATTTACCTAGCTTGCTTTACAGTGAATCTCCCTAGCCAGGGAAAGCAAACCATCTCTAGTAAAGCGGCACAGGAATGCTCTCGTACATTACGGTCTCAGGTGGATCCTTTTTGTCAATCACAGTGTACTGGGACAAATCAACCCAGACTTCCACAACCGGCGTTCTTTTAGCAGTGTTCAAGATTATCTCCTTTCCTTCCACCTGTTGATCCGTTCTCAAATGTGCCCTGGTGAAGATGACTTTGTACAAGTTCCTCTCGTAATCTGCTGGTGAATAATGGCCTGTCGCACCTTCCACGACATTCATAGGGATTTCTGAGACATACCACTCGGCAGGCAGAACATAGTTGATAAATCTTGTGTTTGTCCCTCTTTTGGCATTCTCAAGCATGATCTGGATTTCCTCGTCCGCCAGAGCAATCTCGACGATTTTGGCAAGCGTGTCTTCATCCAATTTGTTCGAAGAGAGGTAGGCCGCATCTTTTGAATACAAGGCGTACAGGCTATCTAAAGACCAGCTGTTGAGTCCATTCGCCAGACCAACAGAAGCTGTCACCGTCACTAGATACAGAGCCAAGATAGCCATGTATCTCTTTAGCCCTGATTTTGGTAATTCGGGCAGTTTGTCCGTCAAAGGCAAACCGAAAGGCAAGAACATGTTGGTCCTGGTCTTATACTGAATATAGGATGAGCCAAATTTCCTTTCACATTCTCTCTCTTCTGCCTTTGCGAGGAAACAATAGGCGAAAAGTACGGCAACAAACATGATAAGAGCGATGTATCGTGGCCAGAGAAGCAGTAACCCAAAACTGCAGATACCGAGGGAAAGGTATTGGGGGTGCCTTATATGGTTGTAGATCCCTCCTGTTACTGCGCCTTTCTTGGATAGTTTGTGGTAATAGACTTGGCCCGCTCCCACGCAAAAGGCGAGGAAGCCAATAATGGCCAATGCCGCGCCGAACACATCGCGCAGATTCAACCACAGGGAAGAAGTTTCGAAGACGATATGGGGCAGGAAAAAGCTACTCAGCCATGCCATCACGGGATTCGCATTCAAAAATCTTAATCCCGGTCCATATACGGAATAGAAGTAAATCGCAAACGGGCTGGCCATGTAGAAAAACTCTAAGGCGATCAACAGATAAAAGATCACAATTGAATATCGAACGACCTGCTTATTCATCGAGATTCCGTCCCCCGTTTGCCATTGGCTTTTTCCAATTGAACGCTGCCCGACCCATACCCACCGGTTGAAACGAATCTATTCATCAATATAGCACTGAGTTGTTAAGAGATTTTGTTGGGCGTGTTAAAGACCATTAACCAAGTGTAAAAGACTGTGAAAGTGACAGGAAAAAAGTGGAATCGAAGGTCACACTTGAGTATCGAGTTCTCAGATATTTCCCTCCCGCATCACTCCAGAAACTCCCTCCGAAACCACGATTCATCAACTACCCGACACCAATCCACAGCGCAGGAGTGGTGTGAGCAAGAAATGGAATTGGAACAAAAGGCTAGATTCGGCCCTGATGCACTTTCTGCACGGACGTCCCCAATAACCAATAACCGATAAGAACGAATTTGAATGGAATTCGTCGCACGCGCATCTGATTTTATTTCCTTGACCATTCCAAACGGTAGGCCTACAGTAAAGGGTAGTCCTGAGGTCTCTATGTCTGACAAAGCCAGAAGCATCCTGCCCAAATCCTGAAAGGTAGACACATGGAATACAACAAAGACAGAGTTGATGAAAAGATCCTTGTCCTCTTATATCTCACTATCTTCAAAGACAAGCATGGATTTGGAGCCTGGAAAGGATTGGATGGGGATCTGCTCTGATCCAGATGGCCATGCAAGCGCCAGGGAGACAGACATGAGAGTTAAGGTCAAGGGTATACAGATCAATTACGAGCTCTCGGGCAAAGCGGGTGCTCCTATCGTAATGCTCAGCCACTCCTTAGGGTCGAGCTTGGTGATGTGGGAACCTCAGATTAAGGCCCTAGAGCCCCATTACCGGGTGCTTTGCTATGATACCCGTGGCCATGGTCGCACCGATGCGCCGGCAGGGCCCTATAGTCTTGAGCAGCTGGGATCAGACGCTATCGGTCTTGTGGACGCGCTGAGCCTAGACGTCGTCCACTGGGTTGGACTGTCTTTAGGCGGGATGATTGGCCAATACCTTGCTCTGTATCAACCCCATCGGCTTCGGAGCCTCGTTTTGTGCGATACGGCTGCCAAACTTCCGGAGGAGGGCCAGGCAATGCTCCGGGAAAGGATCGAAACGGCCCGCAACAAGGGCATGCAGGCCCTCCTGGAACCGACCCTGGAGCGATGGTTTACACCGCCCTTTCTGAAGCAGGCCTCCAAGGAGGTGACTCTCATCCGTGATCAATTCCTGGCTACGCCAGTGGCAGGCTATATCGGATGCAGTGAGGCCATCAA
>CAYFYO010000198.1:0-2660 GCA_964347335.1 uncultured Thermodesulfobacteriota bacterium | reverse complement strand
GATAGAGGAGTTCGTCCTCGTTTTGAAGGGAGAGATCGACTTTCAGATCAGCGGGAAGAACTTTCTCCTCCGTGAGGGAGATGCGCTATATCTCGATGGAAGCCAGCCGCATCACTGGGCGAATAACCACAACGAAACCGCTGAAGTGCTTTTCGTTTTTAGTCCCCCCACGTGGTGAGGATAAGAAGAGAGGGTATCCGAGATGGAGCACAAAAAATTCCATTTCTTGGGCAAGGATTTTCCAAGGAAGGACGGTATCGCCCGGGTGACCGGTAGAGAAACCTATCCATCCGATATCTATCTGGAAGGAATGCTGCACGGTCGGATTCTCCGCAGTCCCTATCCGCATGCCCGGGTCAAAAGCATCGATTTTTCAGCGGCGGAGAAGATGGGTGCCGTATGTTTAGGCTTCAAAGATGTTCCCAAGAAGCACTTCAATGTTCGCCAGGTTTCGATACCCCGGAGTACGATGAAAGACTGGCAAATACTGACGGACCACATGAGACAGATTGGGGATCCCTATGGCGCGGTGGCTGCGGAAACCGAGGAGCTGGCGGCAAGAGCTGCCGAGGCGGTAAAGGTCGACTGGGAGGAACTGCCCTCGTATATGACCATGGACGAGGCACTGGCTGCCGGGGAAAACCTGATCCATGAGAAGGTGTACCTGGAAGACAAAGAAATCATCATCAAAAACAATATTGCGTGTACGAGAGAGGTTATTGAGGGGGACGTGAATAAGGGTTTCAAAGAGGCTGAGGTCACCGTGGAGAACGAGTTTGTCACCTCGAGGGTCTACCATGCCCAGCTGGAACCCAAAGCCTGCGTGTGTCGTCCTGAGGCGGACGGGGGAATCACGGTCTGGCCAGCAACCCAGGCGCTCCACAACACCCGGATTCTGATCGGCGATATCTTTGATATTCCCCTGAGCAAGGTGAATGTCGTTCGGATTGCCGTGGGAGGGCACTTTGGCTCTGGAATCCACACCAACCCAGTCAATCTCATCACGGTCGCCCTGGCCTTGAAAGCCGGCAGACCGGTCAAGATTGTCCAGTCCCGTGAGGAAGACATGTATGACCACGCGAAGTATCCGACGCGCTATACCCTGAAGGTCGGAGCCAAAAAGGACGGGACCCTGGTGGCTGGGCACATGAAGGCTTATGTCGACATTGGTTCCCACCATATTCAGGCCTTGGCGTTTCTGGGTGTCCTCGCCGGATGGTGGCATTCCCTGTACAGGCTCCCCAACATGAAGTATGAGGGGATGGCGGTCTATACCAATAAGGCGCCGACCTGTGCGATGCAGGGCTATGGCGCCCCCCAGGTGACTTTCGGGGTGGAAACGACCATGACCATGCTGGCAGAGAAGCTGGGAATGGATCCGATCGAACTCCGGGTCAAAAACTATGTGGGCCTGGGGGAAGTCTTCTGGGGGCAGGGACCCACCATTCGTTCTGTGATCCATTCCGACGGGGTGAAAGAACTCCTCTACAAGGGAGCTGAACTCAGCGGCTGGAAAGACCGGGGCGATCCGAAAACGAAGACTGGCCGCTACAGACGGGGCATCGGTTTTGCCCGGGGGTTTCATACCTCGGGGACAGGGGCACCGGTGCCGGGCGAGGTCAAGGATTACAGCACGGCCCAAGTCAAGGTCAATGAAGACGGTTCGATCGATATTCTCACCGCTCTGATGGATCATGGGGGAGGAACCCTCGATGCGGTGGCTAAGCTCGTCGCCGAGGAGTTCGGAGTGCCCTTTGAAAAGGTCGGTATCTCTCCAGCGGATACTCGTTCAACCGGGTACGATGTCTGCACCCATGCGACCAGAGGGGTGTACTGTGGAGGCGGTGCGGTTCTCGCGGTTGCACGGGATGCAAAAAAGGTCCTTTTGGAGTTTGCTTCTCGGATTCTCGATGCTCCCGTGGACTCGTTGAAAATCACACCGGATGCGGAAAGGGGCCAAGGGCTCATCTACGTGGAGGGGATGCCAGGAAAGTGTATTACGATTCGTGAAGTCGCGCAGACGGCCATGAACAAGGACTGGGGGACGGCGATCGCCGTCAGAAGTATACGTATGGTCAACTGTCCGCCGTGTTTTACCACCTATTTTGTGGAAGTCGAGGTCGATATGGAAACAGGCCGGGTAAAGATTGAGAAGGTCGTGGCCGGAAGCGATGCGGGCGTCGTGATCAATCCCACCCTGGCCAGGGGACAGCTTCACGGAGGTTTCTACCGGGGTGCTGGGATGGCCCTCGTCGAGGATGCAGAGTACAACGAGAAAACTGGAAAACTCAAGTGCGATGGAATGCTGACCGAGTACAAGATGCTCGGTGCTGCCGATCTTCCGGGCCCAGAAAACATCCAGAGTTTTTTCGCCGTCACCCATGAGCCCACAGGGCCGATGGGGGCAAAGGGAATCGGCGAGGCGGCTCTCAATCCGGTTCCCGCAGCGGTTGCCTTGGCGGTCCAGAATGCTACAGGCATTTATTTCACCAAGCTTCCGATTCTCCCTGAAGATATCTTCGAGGCGATTTTGGGAGATTAAGGAGATGAGAGATGTCTAATTCCCAGGTTATTACGCATGATTTTGCGTATCATAGTCCCAAGACCTTGGAGGAGGCGCTGAAGAACCTAAAGGCGGAAGGAGCACGGGTTCTCGCAGG
>CAYFYO010000197.1:0-2673 GCA_964347335.1 uncultured Thermodesulfobacteriota bacterium | reverse complement strand
TGGTCGACTCACTCACGCGGTTCTCCATGTCTCAGAGAGAGGTGGGTTTGGCCGTTGGCGAGCCACCAACCACAAAGGGATATACGCCAACTGTGTTCAACACCCTTCCGAAGCTCGTCGAGCGGGCCGGGAATTCGAAAGCCGGGGGAAGCATCACCGGGCTATATGCAGTCCTGGTGGAGGGTGATGATCTCAATGATCCCATCGCCGATGCGGCTCGGTCGATCCTCGATGGCCACATCGTGTTGTCCCGAGAACTTGCCGTTCAGGGTCATTATCCCGCCGTCGATGTGCTCCAAAGTGTGAGCAGGCTTATGAAAGAGATCGTTTCAAAAGAGCATAGACAGCTGGCCACGGAACTTATCGCGACCCTGGCGACGTATCGGAAGTCAGAAGACCTCATCAACATCGGTGCCTATGTAGCGGGAAGCAACGCCAGGATTGACAATGCCATAAAGATGCTCGAGCCTATCAACCAATTCCTGCAGCAGGGTGTGGAGCACCGAGTCGAGTTTGAACAGACCTTGGAAGAGCTTGGTGCTCTTTTTAGGAAGGAGTAGCTATTTGTTTCGGTTTAATCTCCAACAGGTATTGAATTTTCGGCGGCAGCATGAAGAGCGAAAAGAATTCGAACTGGCCCAAGCGCAGCGGGTCTTGCAGCAAGAAGAAGACCGACTTGCCTTTTTCATCAAACGACAAGATCACTGTCAGAGAGAATTGCTTGATCGCCAGAAGGAGGGTATCAGCCCCGCGGAGGTGCGCATTTACACCACCTATATGGGGTTTGTAAAGGAAAGAATCGATTGGCAGATAGAGGCTGTGAACACAGCGAAGAGGCACGTAGAGGAGAAGAAGGAAGCGTTGTTGGCCGCCCGTAGGGATCGAAAGACCCTTGACCGTCTTCGATCCAGAAGATACCAGGCTTTTCTGGTCGATTCCAGGAGAAAAGAGATGAAGCATCTCGACGATGTGGCTCTTGGAAGGTTCCGAGGCAGGACGCGAGAGAGGAGGGATTAGTGAATTGACCGGTACCGGTTCCCATCGACGCCATCCCAGACACAGAGTTATTCTCATTGGTTCGTTCATCCTGATTAAGGCGCTGATTCTCTTTGCATTGTGGACCGGTCTCCACATCCCGGGTAATCTATCCGCTTCGGGCCAAGTGTTCGCAAGAGAGGATGGCCAGAGTGGCCGGGGTGGGGAGGCTGAAATCTCCGAAGAAACCGAATCCTCTGCACCGGTGTATCCAAAGGATCTGCTTCTCTCCATCCAGAAGGAAAGGGAGGCCTTGAGAAGGCGGGAAGAGGCCTTGAATGAAAGAGAAGCGTATGTACAACAGGAAGAGTCCAGGTTTCGTAAGATTCAGCAAGAGGTAGAGGAAAAGGTGGAGGCTTTGGCTCAGCTTCAGGCTTCGCTCCGTGAATTGATCCGAGAGAAAAAGAGTCTTGAGAATGAGATCCTCAAGAGATTAGCAAAAGTCTACGAATCGACACCTCCTGAACAGGCCGGTCCGATGCTCTCGAGCCTCGATGTAAAGTTGGCTGCCCAGATATTGATTCGCATGGACGGCCGAAAGGCGGGCAAGATCTGGGGATTTGTAAGTCCAGAAAGGGCTTCTCAGATCAGTTCGGAGATTGCACGACTTAAATAACCCAGAAGGCGAAAGACAGGGGTCAGAAGTCAGGAGCCAGAGGTCAGAATAGATTCTTGCACTCTAATCAGCTTTTTTCCATCTGATTGATCACTTCACACGATTGGATTTTCTAGTTTCCTTCGGGCTTACCCATCTCATACTCCTGCTCGAGAACCCTCTCCTGTAACGTCAACTCGAACTCGGCGTCTTTCCAGCGACGCATTTCGGTCTCTGCACCTTTCATTCTGACTTCTGACTCCTGTTGTTCAACCCTACCTCCTTGCTTCTATGAACCCGAGATTTGCCCTCCAGTGGTGTGTGGGCGGGAAATTATTGCCGGTGAAGGTAGATTTGGCCCCTCTTGTTTTGCCCCCTCCTTACGAATTAAGCTATTGAAATCAAAAGGAAAATTAGAATTCCTTGCATGGCATGGGGATTGCTTTGTGCCCTCAAACGGGTTTCTTGCTGATGAGTGAAACAATGGGAGATATGGACCTGATATTCCTTTTTGAGGCTTTGACGCCTGACATGGGTCAATCGCTGTCTCCGCCTGTCGATCAAGAGGGGGGAGACGATTCTCCGTTTGTCGATTGTCTCCTCGGTGCTCTCGGCAATATCGATTCCTCCGGGGAAGACGAGACGTCTCCTGAAGCTCGGAATCCTGTTCTGCTTTCTCCCGTAGTTGAAGGGATTGGACTGGAATCTAATCGAGAGTTGCTTGGACTCTTGCCAAGGCAAGGGCCTGTGAGTGAAAAGCCCTCGCTCGAAGTTCAGTTGAATCCAGTCAAAACCACAGAGGAAATGCTCCCGAAGGAACTGGGTGAGGCCAAAAAGACTGATACGGTTGTGAAAATTACCGAGAATAAATCCTCTGTGCTTTCACAAGAGACGGGTGGGACCCTAGCCGGGAAAATGAGTAAGGAACCACCGTCTCTCCATCATATCGTTCGAATTCATAGAGAGGCTCCATCGGCCTCCTCTGAATCTCATCTTGCGAGGGGGCAAGAATCACTCCCAGCCAAGGTGTTGATGGAAAGTGA
>CAYFYO010000196.1:0-2713 GCA_964347335.1 uncultured Thermodesulfobacteriota bacterium | reverse complement strand
TGGAAGCAGACGAAATCGATATCCCTTCGAAGTATCAGTGCGTTTTCGGGTACGGCAGCGGACCGGGCGAGGATCTGAATTTCCCGCTCTATCGTGGGATCTTCTCTAGCGAGCTTCTCGTAGATTAGATCTTTAGCCGCGCCGGCCTCTATCTCTCCGTACAATACTTTCAGTATCGCTACATCGTGGCTTCCCACATAGTGGATCTTCCCTAAGTAGTTTCCGAGATTCTCCACACCATGGTTCTTGAAGAACATCCTCGGGAAGAGCTCGCCAGCTGTCGTCGCTCTAATCATGGCAAAACTTCGACCCTCCAGATCCCTCCAGCCTTTTATCCCGCTGTCTCTCCGGGCGAATATGAGCCCCCTGTATTGAGAAACCCCGTCCTTCAGCGGACGTGCTACGGCCTCGACGCCGACTTTGGCATGGGTAAGGGCATACACAAAGCTGCCAAAGAATGCTGCGTTGATCCGACCATCGATAAATTCATCGACGATCTCTTCGTAACTGGACAGATGTCTGAGACCGATTCTTGTTCTGGTCCCCACCCGATGATAGAGATAGTCCACGAGAGGACGGTACCGTTCTTCCTGCCTTAGGATGTTCCGCTCCGGTATGGTTGCGATGACGAATTCGCCCATAATCGGCGTATAGCCGTTACTGTCAATTAGGTTTATCCCTGAATCGCTATAGATGAAATCAATAAATTTCATGACCTCTCTTGTGGGAGTCGAGTTGATGACCATACCAAAGGGCCGAGAGTAACGATACTGGTTTTTCTTGACATGAGCGGGGATGGGGGGCATCCCATCGACGTTCAGGACATTCACGTTCAGATCTGAAGAAATCACCTCTCCTAGGGAGGTGTACCCGATCGAATAGGGGATGGCTTTCAATGATTCGTTCATCTGGCTCGGACGCTCAAGAACCGTGGCGGTAGGAATGATTCTCATCTCCTCGCCGAACAGCTTTTTCCTCAGGACGATCTTTGGAGACGTATGCTCCGGTCTGTCGAGGACATTGATCGGCTGGTTCTCCCCTCCCAATTGCTGCCAATTTGTGATTTTTCCAGAGTAAATCTGTCTTAATTGTTCGCTCGTGATGTCCTTTATCTTAACTTCATTATGCGTGGCAAACACAATTCCATCCAGTGCCAAGTGGAGGTATTGCAATCTATCCGTCTTTTCGTGCTCGGTGATGCCTCGTGAGAGCAAGCCAATATCCAGCTCGCCCTCGAGGACACCAGCCAACCCTCCTTTTGTATGCGTGTCTGGAAGGAAAGCGATTTCCACTTCCGGATGGTATCGTTCAAATTCCTGAGCCAATAGTTTGATCAAAGGCAGGGCTGAAGCGGAACCTGAAATCCTGATCCGACCCTGTGGCTCTTTTATGTCCCTAATTTCTCCCCCTTCATTCCCTCCGTCGCAACCGAACATAACGAGGAGGTTGAGCGAAAGAAGCACTGCCCATGTGAATCTATTGCCGAAGGTTCCCATGTGTGAACACCTTCTCCTTGTTAGTATGTTTCAGCTTCTCTTTTATTGGGTTTTTATCATCCGAAGCCTGAAAAGGCAATTTAACATTTATCGTGGAGATTCCTTCTTTGCCGAAGTATTTCCAAGGACTTTATTGACTCTTTCCAGAATCGAATAGGGGCTAAAAGGCTTGGTAATCGTATCAAAGGGATGAGTGCCCGAACCTTCGCGCTTTTGCTCTTCTTCACCTAAAGCAGTAAATATCATTACGGGCACGTCCCTTTGCAAAGGGTCGGTCTGAAGCTTCTTATACACCTCGTAACCGTTCATCTTGGGCATCCTAATATCTAAGATTAATAGGTCTGGTTTTTCCTTTCTAGTCTTGTGAAGGGCCTCTTCACCATCAATAGCGCTGAGGACTAAGTATCCCGCCTCCTCTAATACCAATCTTAACGATCTGAGAATATTCGGCTCATCGTCAGCTATCAGGATTTTCTTTCTTTTCATCCCGTCACCTTCTTTCTCCAACAAGGGTATCAGACGCACCAGCATCTGACTCTGTGAGTTCTGGTGGCGTCTCGAAAACGCATAGACGCAACCGCCTCCCGACCCTTGTGATCAGGAACACCGGTGTTCAATGGCTATCAAGAGGTAAATGGAGAGTGCAAGCGCTGTACCACAGAATTTACTTCGGATGAGAAAAGACCGAATCCTGGAAATTGAACTCACCAGATTTGAAATATCAAGGTTTTATTTGGGTTCATCGGGTAAGGGCTAGGGAGTACGAATCGGATCATCGGGGCCTGCCAGAAAGGAGAGAAGTGTGAAAGGGCGCACCGCGGTGTGCAATCACGCGCACTTTGAAGCTAAATAGAAAATCCCAAGATCAAACAACTGTCTGTTTTTTCAAAGGTTTTTTCTGTTATATGATATGGCATAATCATTGCCATACACCCTAGCTACTAAGCTGTGTTGACTGCCAAAGGCGTGTTTGGAGGGACAGCTACTATAAGTTCAGAGTCGCCTGACCGAGGCCCTACAAACTCAAGGAAAAACTGCAGCGTTTCAATCCTAGGAGCCAGGAGTGAAGGCCATAATTCCGTTATGCCTCGTGGTGCTGATCGTCGTGGCCCTTGCCCCGCCTTGCGTTGCGCTAGAGCTGTTTGGGCGTGCAACGACGGAGTTTGCTTGGTGGCAGGATCTGATTGATCGGGAGACCAAGTTCTCCGCCTACCAGT
>CAYFYO010000195.1:0-2888 GCA_964347335.1 uncultured Thermodesulfobacteriota bacterium | reverse complement strand
GCAAGTCGGCCGTCTCGTCGGAAGGCCCCTGAACGTATGTGACTAATCCCAATTTCATTGCATTGGCAATGAACCTGGTTCACCACAGAGGCGCGGAGGACACAGAGAGAAAGTATTTTTCCCTTGCCGTAGAGAGGCCGGCAAGGGAAAAGTTTTGCAGTCCAAATAAATCAATATCGTGCAAGAACATCGGATGCTTCGAAAAATAGCCAGACTAACGGATTCGTCCGCCTCAGGCGGAGTGAGCTTGTAGCTTTCCGACCCTAACGGAAAGCTACAAATTCATCATACTCTGCGTCCTCCGTGTCTCTGTGGTGAGTCAAAAACCCAAGAATGCCACGCCTGTGAATATTCAAGCTCTCCTGCAGTGGTTACAACAAAAAAGTGGGGTTCAAAATGAACCCCACTCTTTGGATTAACAGCAATCAACAGCCAGCCGAGTGATTAGCCGGCCTCGGCCCAGGCTTTGAGCCCTCTCTCCTCCTCGGTCCCAGGGAGGATATTGTCGAGAGTAAGGCCGATGAGCGCAGCGACTGCCATTCCTGTTTTCCCAACGGTTGTGATCGCATTTCCAATCCACCAAACGCTGGTCGGCCAGTTGGCACCGAGAGGAAACTTGTCAAAGTATTCTGGCATGCTCAAGCCCATGAAAAAGGCGAAACCGATGATAAAAAGGTTCCGTGAAGAACTCATGTCACACAAGATGAGGTTGGACAAGCCCACCGCGGCGATCATGCCGAAGAGTCCACAGTACATGGCACCCACGACAGGACCCGGCATGGTGGTAAAAATGGCCCCAAACTTCGTGACAAAAGCAAGAATAATCATCACCGTCGCGCCCCATCTGACCACATGTCGGCTCGCCACCCGAGTCAGGCCGATAGCCCCGATATTCTCTGAATAGGTTGTCGAGCCATTGCAGGTCTGGAGCAATCCAGCAATGAGGCAGCCGATTCCTTCCGTTCCCAACCCTCTACTGATCATAGAGGCGGTCGGGGTGGGTGCCTCGCTGATGCGGGCCGCTGCGTAATAGTCCCCAATCGACTCGATCATCGAAGCAAGGTATGCAGCCACCATGGCCAGCGCCAGGGCTATGCTGAACTGCGGCGCTCCCCACTTGAAGGGAACGATCGGCATATAACTGACCCATGGGGCGGCGGCGACCTTCCCCCAGTCCACATAGGCGGGATGCCCAGGTCCGATAATGCCCAGCGCCGTGATAATGATGGCGATGACCCATCCGGTGATGATGGCGAGCAGAACCGGGAAGAGGAGAAAGAGCCTCGACGTTTTGCCGAGGAACTGGGAGTAAACGATCAAGGCAATGATCGTCAGTCCGGCAACGAACCAGCTTCCTCCCAACCCCCCCGAAAAAGCCACAGGGGCCCCCACCTTATAGAGTGCAAGTCCGATGAGGGCGATGGTGGGTCCAATGGTGACCGGTCCCACGTATTTCTTGATCTTTCCCATGACGCCGGTCCATCCAAGGATAATCTCAAAGGCGGATGCGAGGATGATGGCCCCGGTGATCTGCTGGACAGCGATTTCAAACCCCATTCCCTTTCCAACCGTAGCACCGATAATCACAAAGGCCGGTGGGAGGAACGAGAAAGAACCCCCCTGAATCACAGGGAGCCTGTTTCCGATGGTGGACTGGAGCCACGTCGTGATACCTGAGGTGAGGAAGATCGTCGAGATAAGGAGAGCCGCGTCTCCTGGTGGCATCTTCATGGCGCCAGCCAAAAGGATGGGGATCAAGACCGTGGCACCAAACATGGTGAGGTAGTGCTGGATCCCAAGAAAGATGCTTTCACCCGTCGGTGGCTTATCTTCGATGGTATAGATAATCCACTTCTTTTTTTCAGCCATATTTGCCCCTCCTTGTTTCTAGAAAATGTAATCGCTATGAGACCTTCTTTTTACCCCCCTTGCTCGGAGAAGGGTAAATGAATTCTCACCTCCTTTCCCGAAGAGTTTGGTCGAAATGATCACGAGCCATTCAGGCTGAAAAGACTCGCTTCAGAGAATTTGTGCCATAATAAGCAGAGTGTCTCCGAGTTGTCAAATATTTTTTTTCAACGATCACGCCGGTCTCCCTCACATCAGCCTGAGGGGTTTCCGTTTGACATATCGACCCTGTCCGGGTCTGCCCAGAAACTTCCCCTCCTTAACGAGGACCTTACCCTGGGCAAGCACGACTCGAGGCGCTCCCCTACCTTTGTATCCCTCATACGGCGTGTAATCAACGTTTTGATGATTTGTCCTCGCCGAAATGGTGTACCGCTTTTTGGGGTCAAAGACAACGAGGTCCGCATCACTTCCCACAGCCACCGTGCCCTTTTCAGGATAAAGTCCGAAGAGCCTCGCCGGTGTCGTCGAGACGAGGTCGACGAAACGATTCACACTAATCCGTTTCTTGTTGACGCCCTCATTGTAAATGAGGCAGAGACGGTTCTCGATCCCTGGAGCACCGTTCGGAATCTGTGAGAAGTCCTTTTTTCCACGATCCTTCTGGCCTTTATAGTTGAAGGGGCAATGATCCGTGGAGATGACCTGAAGGTCACCGGATGCGAGGCCCTGCCACAACGGCACGTGGTTGGATTTGTCTCGGAGAGGGGGTGACATCACATACTTCGCGCCACGAAAACCCGGCTCTTCATAATTCTTATAAGAGAGGACGAGATATTGAGGACACGTCTCTGCAAGGGCAGGGAATCCCCTGTCCCGTGCCTCCTTGACTTTTTCCAAAGCCTCTTTACACGAGAGATGAACAATGTAGATGGGGGCTCCGGCCATCTCGGCGATCGCAATGGCACGGCCGGTGGCCTCTGCCTCTGCTGCAGCCGGGCGGCTCAACGCATGGTATCTTGGAGCGGTCTTCTTCTGGG
>CAYFYO010000194.1:0-2903 GCA_964347335.1 uncultured Thermodesulfobacteriota bacterium | reverse complement strand
AGGTCCTTGCGACAGCTCCCGGCATATTGGCCACGCCGTAATGAATGATGCCATCGACCTCATAGATCGGGTCGTCGTGGTAGGTGGGATGGATTGTCTCTATGCAACCTCCCTGGTCAACCGCCACATCCACGACGACGGCCCCCTTTTCCATTTCGGAAACCATCTCCTGACTGACGAGCCTTGGAGCGCGAGCCCCAGGGATCAAGACGGCCCCGATGACAAGATCAGCCCGTGTGACTGTTTCCTCAATGTTGTGGCTGTCCGACATGAGGGTGACGATTTTGCTTCCAAAGATATCGTCCAGGTATCTCAGCCTCTCGAGATTTACGTCGAGTATGGTAACCTTCGCGCCGATTCCCACGGCCACCTTTGCGGCATTCGTCCCGACAGTCCCACCACCGATAATCGCCACATTGCCCGGCGCGACTCCTGGAACTCCTCCGAGCAGGACGCCCCGCCCCCCATGTTCTTTCTGCAGATAGTAGGCCCCCACCTGGATCGACATGCGGCCGGCAATCTCACTCATCGGCGTCAAAAGGGGAAGAGAACCATCATCCAGTTGAATGGTCTCGTAAGCAAGGCCGACGACCTTTGTCTCGAGCAGGGCTTGAGTCAGTTCTCGAGCCGGGGCGAGATGGAGATAAGTGTAAAGGATCTGCCCCTGATGTAGGAATCCGTATTCCTCCGGGAGGGGTTCCTTAACTTTCATAATCATCTCGGCTTCGTCATAGATCTTTTTGGCCTTGTCAAGAATGACAGCGCCCGCCGCTTGGTACTCTTCGTCGGTTATGCCGCTATCCAACCCGGCTCCCTTTTGAATGATGACCTTGTGGCCGTGAACGGCGAGCTCTTTAACACCGGCGGGAACAATACCTGCCCTGTGCTCCTCCTTTTTGACTTCCGTGGGAATACCAACAATCATGGCTTTTCTCTCCCCGTAATTCGATTGTCCGAGCCACCTTCTCGCCAGTAAGCATAAGAGAACCGGCCGAGACGAGTTTGGCCCAGGGCATCACCTCTTTCTTGAGGCAAAGAACTCCCGAACTCCTTCGACACAGGCCTTGTTTTCCTCGGTGGTGCCCACACTGATCCGAAAGATACCCGGTCTGTCTTTGAGGGTCTTGACCGCCTTGATCATGATTTTCCTCTTCTCAAATAGATAGTCGACCACCTCCTGCCCCTCGACACCAAGGTCTGTGGCATCAACGATGATATAGTTGCCATAGGAGAAATGTGGTTTCAGACCGTCAATCTTTGACAGCTCGTCGTAGACATACTTGATCTGGGCATTGTTGTAATCGATTTTTCTTTTCAATCCTTCTTCGTCATCCAACGCTGCCTCCGCCGCGGCTAGAGAGAGGAGGCTCGCCGTCCAGGGAATTTGGATCTTTCGAAAGGCCTGAATGATTTTCTCTTCAGCCAAGGCATATCCGAATCGAATCCCGGCCATGCCATAAGCCTTGGAAAAGGTGTGACTGACCACCATATTCGGATAATCCTTAATCAGGTAGTCTTTGGATTCATGATCTGGATGGTATTCCAGATATGCCTCGTCGAAAAGGGTGGGAATCCCTGCATCCAGCAACCTTTTGATGTCCTCATCAGGGATGAAGTCACCCGTCGGGTTGTTGGGGTTACAGAGCACCATGAGTTTAGTTTTCGGAGTGATCGCGGCAAGCATGGCATCGGTGTCGTATTTCATCTCGGGGGTCACATCGACGTTGATCACGTTCGCGCCCACATTTAAGGCTCTGATTTCGTACAGGGAGAATATGGGGTTTGGAAGAAGAATCTCATCACCCGGTGTGAGGAAAAGCCTACACATGAGTTCGATGATCTCCGAGGACCCATTGCCGATGTAAACGTTGTCCGGACCAACGTTGTGCTTCACCGCAAGCTTCTTTCGTATGCGGACACCATTGTCCGGATAACGATTGCCCAGCCTGACCGCATTGGTGACCGCATCGACGATCCTCTCCGATGGCTGGATCGGATTCTCGTTAACAAACATTCGGTGTAGCTCAGGGTTTTGCCAGGCCATAGCGATGTCGTCAGTCGTGTAGGGTTTGATTCTGTCATACCAGGGGACAAAGAGTCTTGTCACGTCCATATGGTCGCTCCTTAGTATTGGAATGCGTAACTGATTACCTGTCTATACAGCTTACCACCGTGGAAAAATTCTGTCAATGGATTTTTCAGTTGGGTCTTGTATGTTTGAGGGAGTCTGCTGTCTCTGAGGGACGTAGCGGAAGCGGTGGGGTTCCTAGAAAGACTAGAGATTAGAGACTTGAGACTAGAGACTGAGGGCTAAGTGCCAAATGCCGAATGACCAATGACCAGTGACCAATGACCAATAACAAATGCCAAAGGCTTGTTGGGAGTGCGTTTCCTTGAACCTTTTACCTTTTTCCTTTGTGGTGCGAGAGCAGAATTGGCAAATCCCGATTGGGTCACCCCGTGAACTTGGGAGGGAGGGGATAGTAGGCTCGCACGTGAGAACTCGGAAATAATCAAAGACATCTTTAACTTGTGAAGACATGTCATTCGGGAAATGGGAAAACTCCTCATTTTTCAGAGAACTCTAAAAGAGTGGAAAGGCGGTTTCTCAGCTGGGATATGCGATCTTTTTCAGGGATCTCTTTGAGGCTCAGATCGTGCCTCCGCCCATAACATGAGCCCCCTTCTTGCGCATGACGATGCGGAGAAGAGCCAGCATGACCAGGACGATTGCGATGACGCAGGTGGCCATCGCGTCGGCACTGGCTGTCCAGCCGTCGTTGTCGAGCCAGATGATCTCGATGGCGGCCAGATGGACCGTGGCAGACACGAGGAAGATAACGGCACTGATGGTCGTCATGCAGCGCATAAAGAAATAGACAAAATTCTGGAAAAAGGCCACC
>CAYFYO010000193.1:0-2940 GCA_964347335.1 uncultured Thermodesulfobacteriota bacterium | reverse complement strand
AGATTCAATCTCCATCATTTTACCCCAAGGAGGCCGCCTTTAATAATTATCAGGCGGGGCCACCAATGAAAGCAATCCAGCCTGATATGAACGATTTCCGATGCAAATATTGCATAACCCGGATGGGGGCGGAACCGTTTATGTCATCTTGAATTCAACACACTCGGTCAGAGGAGTCTATTCGCTTGACAGGCCGCCTTTAATGGATGAAATCAACACTTCGGATCAGGAGAAAAGGCAGGGCAGAATGTACCTTGCCAGCATAGCAAATGGCGATCTTTCGGCCTAGAAAAAGTGGCCGTCCCCTTGACAATACCTACCACAATGTGGTTTGAACAACTGATCCTCATTAGCCTGATTTTCAAACGTCGGTACAGATGGCGTTGCTCTTTGTAGCTGGGGTTATGAATCTGCTCTGGGTGGTGGCCATCGCAGCCTTCGTTCTGGCTGAGAAGAAGCTTCCCCGCGGACATTTGGTGGGCCGTGTGGCCGGAGGGATACTCGTGCTGATTGGCATCGTCATCTTCAGTCAGTCGTGATCATTTTTGTTTAGCACTTCTAACTTGAACAGCCAGTCACGATGTGTAGTCAAAATTCACAAATGCCGGGATAAATAGACACAGCCTTGGCATCTCCAGATTCTCGAGAAATTGGAAAGGAACTAATTTTACAGCTGGATTTTCAGGGACGACCAAAAAATCTATATGGAGGAAGTGATATGGAGAAGAAACACTTATTGATATTGAGCCTGATGGTTTCTGTCTGTATAATAGCCGCCACGATTTATGCCCAAGGTGTACTAAAACCAAGTCCGACTTCGGCAGAGGAAGTTGTAGCCGCTCGTAAATTTGCTATGAGAATACTAGGGACTAATGTGGGGGCAATCCGTGAAAAAATCAAAGCTGGAGATATTAAGGGGGTGGTTGCTCATGCCGGAAGTATTGCTGCGTTGGCCACCTTCCTACCCCTGGTCTATAAAGAGGAATACCGCGATGTCTATCCGATCGCGGGATCTAAATACTTCTATAAAGCAGACGTACCAGATGTTGCAGCAGCCTTTGGGGACCTGAGGGCACAGGCAGAAGAGCTAATGAAATTAGCGGACGCCGAAGACAAAGCAGGGGTTGAAAGCCAGATCCGTAACCTGCTTGGTGCATGTGGAGGCTGTCACAAACCAACTCGAGGGGAATATTAGTATAGTTCGTTGGAAAATCAGCGTTAAGAGGAGTTGCAACCCGCTCTTATGCTGAGGTACTTCGTATCGCAGGGCTCAAGTGACTCAAAAGTGAAGTATTTGTAACTAACTGAAACAGTGGAGTTCTACCCCCCTTCAGACCTGTTGATTTGCGATGCAAATAAACGGAATCCCACCCCGTACCGGACGCCATACTCCATCTTGAAGTCTTCAATGAGGATGACCTTACAACCAATTCGTTTTCTGTCAATCATTCTCTTGTTGAATTCTCACAATTCCTGCGGCACGCATTTCCACTCTCTTGTCAAAATATTCCGTAGATGCTGGCGGAAAACTCTATGAGACCACCACGGGTAAACAACCTGGCTATTTGGAGTTTGGTGATTCCATACCATGCTCTTTGTGTTTCTTTGCAATAGTCTCGGCCAAACTATCGAGCGCTTTGAAATCGCTCTCTGAAGGCAACCCTTTGGCAAGAACAGGCTCCAGAACCTCTACTTTCAGATTAGGTATCATCCCTGCCAGTGTTTCTACGGTCTTACCTCCCCATCCATAGGAGCCGATAATGGAAACGAACTTGGCTTTGGGGCGGAGTGCATTAGCCAGAAATGTAGCATAAACGGCCAAAGGATGAGGGCCCGCAAGCACGGTGGGTGTCCCAACAACGATGGTACCCGCATCAACCAGGGCTATGGCCAGTTTACCTATATCGGTTACAGCCAGGTTGAATTGCTCGACTTTCACGCCTCTTTCCACGAGGGCTGCAACAAAATAATCCACCATCTGCTTCGTGCTCTTGTGCATGGACACATAGGGTAAGATCACCGTGTTTATGGGAGGGCCCAGGATCCAATCCCGGTAGGCATCTACGATGAAGGACGGACGAGGATAGATGGGCCCGTGACTGGGGGCTATCATGTCTATTTCGTAAGGTGCAATTTTTTCCAGGTTCTTTTCGATCACATTTCGGAAGGGCATCATGATCTCGGCATAGTAACGTTTGGCTGCCTCGTAAATGCGTCCCTCATCAGTGACGTAGAGATCGCTCGTTGCAATGTGGGAACCGAAAAAATCACAACTGAATAGAATCTTATCTTCTCTCAAATAGGTGACCATTGTCTCAGGCCAGTGAACCCATGGCGTGTAGATGAACTTCAATGTCTTGGCTCCGAGGCATATCTCCTCGCCGTCTTCTACAGTCATGAAGGACTTTTCTGGTATACGTAGAAGGTCTATAAGCATCCCCTTTGCCTTGGGTGTCGAGATCAGCTTTGTCGCAGGATACTTTTCAAGGACGTGAGGAATTGACCCGGAATGGTCTTGTTCCGCATGGTGGGAGATGACGTAGTCGATTTTGGAAATCCCCTCAAGCTGCAATAAAAGCTCATCCGCCATGGGGGGATCAACAGAATCCACCAAAGCGGTCTTTTCGCTTCCTTCAATGAGGTAGGCGTTGTAGCTTGTTCCATCCGGTAGCGGTATAAGAGAATCAAACAGACGCCTATCCCAATCCAGGGAACCCATCCAGTAAATGCGGTCTTTGATTTTTCTCCTTCTCACAACAATCCCTCCTCTATATAAAGAATCGACTATCAGTTGGGTAATTTACCACCTGCACCTTCAAAGCACATCCAACAATTTTGAAGGGGAAAAACATATTACACCCAAGATTGAAGCCTGATCAAGATAGAGTAGCTGGCTGGTATCCCTACATTCTCAACTGGCTAAGATTGATTAGTACTAAC
>CAYFYO010000192.1:993-2985 GCA_964347335.1 uncultured Thermodesulfobacteriota bacterium | reverse complement strand
GTTCACACTCCAGAGACTTGCCCGAAGGACGCGGGAGGTGCCGACGTCCTAATTGACAAGAACGCTGAAGGCGTAACCGTTAAGGGCCGCTGGGGTGCTTGGTCGCATCACACCATCTGGTATCTGGTCGAAACTGACTCTTTTGAGGCTATCCAAAGGTTTGTTGACCCTGGGATGAACCGCTGCACCTGTACGATAGAGCCTGTCGGAGAATCTCCTATCCAACGGTAGTGTATATTCCAGTATCTCGGTGCTGCGTTTATGCCAACCATACTCAGCGAGATGGTAGCAAATAGTAATACAAAGATAAGGAGGTGAGTAACTATGCCGAAGTTCATGAGCACCCATACGATGCCACCTGGGGGCTTCACTCGCGAACAGCTAAATCAGTTTGCCCAAGCCGCACAGCAGGATCCAGTGGTGCAGGGTTATCGGAGCTTCATTAACCTTTCCGAGGGCAAGGCAGCTTGCATCATGGAGACCCCTGATAAGGAGGCTCTAGCTGCCTGGTTCCAGAAGATGGGGATGCCCTATGACAGCATCACTCGAGTGGAACTGGAAGGCGATCGCGGTGTGATCGAGGAGGTATGAACTTGAAAGGGGGAGCCAGCCTTGGCTCCCCCCACTTTTCCCGAAATTGAATAGATATAAATAATCCGACTTTAACAAAGTAAAACTGCGGGCGCACCAAATCGTCTGACACGAGCTTTGTAGGAGAAGGTGAACCACCTTGTGCAAAATAGTGGCAACCGATAATACTGCAGAGGTAGGTGCCCAGCAATGACGTAGTTGATTTTGATGAAGCAACCACTTTTACAGACATAGTTTGAAAGGAGAATGTCAAAATGTCAATAGAAGAAAATAAGGCCCTTATGCGCCGCGCCTACGAGGAAATCCATAGCAAGGGGAACCTAGCCGTAGTGGACGAGCTGATTGCTGCCGACCTTATCGAGCACAGTCCGTTTGTTCCCGGACAATCGCCGGGTCGCCAGGGTGCATTAGAGGTATTCACCATGATTCGTGCTGCTTTCCCTGACTTGCGCGTCACAGTTGAAGACATGGTTGGGGAAGGAGACAAAGTAGTGGCCCGCGTCACAATGAGAGGGACACACAAGGGTGAATTCATGGGCATTGCCCCTACTGGTAAGCAAATTACAGTTGGGGTAATTGAAATCCTACGAATTTCGGGTGGTAAGATGGTAGAACACTGGAATGTGGTAGACAGTTTAGGCATGATGCAGCAGCTCGGTGCTGTACCCCCACCAGGGTAGGGTGGCAGATAACGAAGAGGATGATCTTCCGAAACTCGGCACCTGAAGGCATTGGCCAAAGTGGTTGACTAAAAGGCTGAATAGTGAGGTTACCACAATGGGCTTGTGGGCATGGTTGTGGAACCTGGGCTATCTGGGGCGGGCGCCATGGGACATTGGAGGACCGCGCCCAGAATTAGTGCGTCTGGTGGAAACCGGTAAGTTGGAACCATGCCGGGCTATTGACCTTGGCTGCGGCATCGGGGAGAACGTTATCTACCTAGCTCAGCATGGTTTCGAAGCTACTGGGACAGACATCTCCTCACGGGCCATCGCCAAGGCCCGGCGCAAGGCTCAGACAGCCGAGGTCTCCGCCACATTTCTCGTCGGCGATGTCACTAATCTAGTAGGGGTTGAAGGACTGTTTGATCTAGTGGTGGATAATGGCTGCCTTCACAGTCTGTTCAGCGCGGCTGCCAAGGAGGGCTATGTGCGGACGTTATTGGGGCTAACCCGGCCCGGCTCTCGCTATTTCTTGCGTTGTTTCGTCAAGGATCAACGGCGACGGTTTAGACCACCTGGCTTAATGGAACCAAACGAGGTGGAACGCTACTTTAGTGAAGAGTTTGAAATTGAAATCCTTGAGCCCTTACCGCCCGGTTTAGATTCTTTCAGACCTGTGGCAATCGACCAAGTCTATTTAATGAGGCGGAAAGAAGGTGAGTAGTCGTGAAATAGTTGG
>CAYFYO010000192.1:0-983 GCA_964347335.1 uncultured Thermodesulfobacteriota bacterium | reverse complement strand
TTATCACGAAGCCCTGCGTACCGCTTTCAGAAAAATACGGTATTAAAGAGTTACAGTCTCTATGAACCTTCTATGGGAAGGTCCAGTAAAATGAGGATTATACACAAGAATAACCAAAGGAGGTAAGCTAACAAGCCTAAAATCTTAAGGAAGGAATAATGTCATTAATACCAGCCTTTGAAATCGGCTTATGGAATGCCTGGCTTTTCATCCTTCCCTTTCTATTGATGACTTATGGTTTGTCCTACCTGATTGTAAGCAGGGAAGCCGTGCTATTCATTTGGCCCCAATATAATAAACAAGAGAAAAGACTTCTGGGTATTATGATGGTGACTTTGGTCGCTTCATGGATTTATAGCGTTTTCGTGCCACTGAAACTGGGTACGGTCTGGTTTTATACCGCATTACCTATTTATTTGGTTGGATTGATTGTTGTCACGCTTGCAATACTAAATTTTGCTACCACTCCGCTGGATAGGCCAAATACTCAAGGGGTCTACAGCATTTCAAGACACCCAATGTACTTCGGCGAACTCTTAGTACTCATTGGCGTAGGCGTAGCCTGCATTTCCTGGATTTATCTGCTAGTCGCAATTATGTTCCTAATTCTGCAGATTAACATTTTGGCAGTTCCCGAAGAGCGCATGTGTTCTGAGAAATACGGCAATATATATCGTGAATATATGAAGAGAACCCCAAAGATAATAGGAATACCGACGTCCGGAGAACGGTGACAAATAATGTCTCTAATGTGTCCCATTTTTGCTGACATCGCACACTTCGAAGCGGGGAGCAAAGCTATGGGGACAGGCAGCGTGGAGCAATAACCGCTCTTCTCCCATGATACAAGAAACCTTATATGGTAGATAGCGAAGGCCAACTCATATGAGATTTGGCTCTCCTCACTTTATGGCTTAGTGCATAGCCTTCCAAGTTGTGTATGGCTAATCCAATTGTCTCTTTAGACCAAAACGGTAGTCATG
>CAYFYO010000191.1:0-3055 GCA_964347335.1 uncultured Thermodesulfobacteriota bacterium | reverse complement strand
GGCTGCCCTCGGCCATGAGCTCGGGCCGAATGGAGCTCACGTCGAAGCCTGCTCACCCTCGATGGGACCCCACCTCTTCCGCTCACGTCCCTCAGGGACAAGAGAATCCCCCACAATTGAGCAAGGTGCTCACATACTTACTGGTTGACCTCCGAATTTTTTGGGGGAACTCCTCGGAAAATTTAGGGTTGACAAAAAAATCTCGCTCAGGTATATACGTTCACGTTTGCATGTATCAATGCTTGGGTGTAGGGAAGACGGTTAGAAGCCGTCGCGGACCCGCCGCTGTGAGTGGGGACGAAAGCCACAGAGCGTGCCACTATCCCGGTTGAGTGGGATGGGAAGGCGTGGTGAGTAGGAGGATCCACGAGCCAGAAAACCTGCCCAAGACATTGCTCCAAGAACATTCCTCGAGGGGTGGGAATATGGAGTCGGTAAGAAAAGAAGGTCTGATCACGATCCGGGGTCAGGCTTTTTTTGTCTTCTAGGGACTTCCAGACTGTTTTCATCTACCAGCCTCCTTTTCCCGCCACAACGGTCTGCTAACATGCTTTTCTGGAAGAAAACCCACAACAGGGGAGCAATCCCGCGACCGGATGTAAATCCCTGTTGTCACGCTCAGGTAGTCGAAGGAGGCTCACATGCCAGATAAGCTAAAGTTCCGGTTTTTTTGGGCCCTGATCACACCTACCGTGACGCACCATCGCTCGACCACTTATTCGAGAAAATGCAGAGAGAAGAGGAGTCACGCAGCGGGGCGATTGATCCACTTCTGGAGATTCTGGGTCATCCTAGCTCTCGGGCTGACCCCATACCCGGTCCTCGCCGATGAGAGGGACGAGGTACCTATCCTTGGAGAGGTTGTTGTGACAGCGACGCGAAGGGAAGAGGAGATCCGAAAGATACCCGCCAATGTAACCGTAATCACCGAAGAAGACATCGAGAACTCAAACGCAAAGACCGTGGTCGATCTGCTCCGGTCTGAAGAGGGAATCGTTGTTAGAGATCTCCTCGGCAATGGGAAGACTTCTCAGGTGGATCTGCGGGGATTCGGAGAGGCGGGGCCCTATAATACTCTTGTCCTGGTGGATGGACGCCGTGTCAATGAGATTGACCTGAGCGGGGTCGATTGGACGCAGATTCCTCTGGACCAGGTCCAACGGATCGAAATCGTGAGAGGAACCGGAACCGTTCTCTACGGCGATAACGCGGTAGGAGGAGTGATCAATATCGTCACCAAAACACCGGCCGAAAAACTGACTGCTAGAGTCAGTGGCCTTGCCGGAAGCTATGGACGCAACAGAGGGGAGGCATCTGTGAGCGGTGGACACGAAAATATTGTGGCCTCTTTGTTCGGCAGTTATGACTCCACTAATGGTTACAGGGACAACAATGAGTTCAGGACAAGGGATGTGGGGGGAAAAATCGTCTTTGATCCCACGGAATTGCTCAGTCTCAACTTGAGTGGGTCGTATCATTCTGATGACTACGGTCTTCCAGGCCCCCTGACGGAGGAAGAGGTAGCGGCTGATCGAAGGGCCACCACGAGTCCTCTAGATGAAGGTGAAAGCAAGGATCAGTATCTCAAACTGGGGGTCGATTTGGAACTCGGAAAGCATGGAAGCATTGTCACCGATTTATCCTACAGAAATCGAAAAAGTGAGGCGCAGTTTCCCGATCCCACCGGTGTATTTCCACAAGCAAGCGATACCGAGGCAGAAACACTAACCTTCACACCCCGTTACGCTTGGGATGGAAAAATCTTTAACCATGCAAATATGCTCATCGCAGGCGTCGATTTTTACTGGTCCGATCAGGACATAAAGTCATTTGGCGGGCTTTTTATTCCACTGACAACCCAAACTGGCGTTTCCGACATTGAAAGGGATTCCTACGGGGTCTATTTCAATGATGATTTCTCCCTGCTAGAAAATCTTATCCTGTCGGTGGGCGCTCGGCGTGAAAGGGTTTCGTACGATTATAGTGTGAGGGACTTCACGCTCGTTCTCGCTCCCCTGGAACAGACTGTGACCGAACGGGAGAATGCCTACAGTGCGGGCCTCACTTATCTGTATAGCGCTAAGTCTTCTGTTTTTGTCCGAGCCAACCGAAGCCTCCGTTTTCCTCTCACGGACGAAGTAGTCATCTATGACTTTTCTACTGGAAAAATTCGGGCGAATATAGATCTTAAGCCCCAAAGGGGTCATCACTATGAGGTGGGAGTAAGGCATTTCTTTACACCGGATATTCAGGGGAGGGTCATCCTCTTTCGTGCGGAAATCAAGGACGAGATCTTCTACAACCCTGCGCCGATATTTACGAACGAAAATCATCCTGAAACCCTCCACCAGGGTGTGGAAATTGGGAGCAAGGCGGATTTCTTCAAAAAACTAACGGTCTTTGGAAATTACACCTATGAGAAGGCGACGTTCGAGAAGAATCCGTTCAAAAACAATGACATCCCGGCCGTTCCGAGACACAAGGCCAATCTGGGATTCCGAATCTATGATGTCGTTCCTGGCTTCATTCTTTCGACTGACTATAACTTTGTCGGTTCCAGTTTTGTCATCAGCGATCAGGCTAACCGGTTTGATAAGCTAAGTAAATACTACACTGTCGACGCGAGGCTCTCCTACGAATGGAGGTGGGTCAAAGCATTTGTTGGGCTGAATAATATTACAAATCAAAAGTATTCCGATTATGCCTTGATGGACACATTTCTAACAAAACGCAATTTCTATCCCGCTCCCGAGAGAAATTGGGTCGCTGGCGTTGAGGCCACTTTTTAACACCCTTAAGTTATGGCAGAGGAGGAATGATGGAAATTTCGAATCGACACAGAATCGAAGATGCATTCGTCGTGAAAACCGAGGCAATCGACTTCTTTGGAGTGATGGTCAAGGACAGAGAGGGGAGATCCTCAGTCAACGGGAGGGTCTGCTTTCGGGATGGAACCCAATGGCATTTCCAATCCCAAAGGGGTGATTCCGCTGGTTTGAAGCAGAGCTTGATATCTCTGAGTGAAGCGATTTCAGCGCTTTACGGTACACAAGTC
>CAYFYO010000190.1:0-3153 GCA_964347335.1 uncultured Thermodesulfobacteriota bacterium | reverse complement strand
TGAGGATAATGGAAAGCCTCTCGATCGTCATCGTCATGATCACCATGGGAAATAAAGCCACGGCTAAGACCCTATATATCCCTATGCGATGGCCAATGAGTGAGGCAGAGGCCAGAATGATGACGAGAACGGTAACAATCACAGAGAGTCGCGGGACCAGGAGAAGCTTGAGCCTATCCATAAACCATCTTGAAGCAAGGCCGAGAGCGATTACCATCGAGAATAGAATAAGCCCCCACCCCAATTTTGTGTTTCTGAAGGCGAGCGCAATCAGGACGGGCATGAAGGTGCCAAAGGTATTGATGCCAATGATATTCCTGAAGATGGAAACGACCAACGCGCCTAGGGGGATCAAGAGAATGATTCGAAAAACCTGCTGGATTTCCAATGGAAGCGAGAAAAGCGACCACTCATACAGTCTTGCGCCAGCTTTCGTGGCTGTCTCATAGAAGAGGCCGAATGTCCGTTGTGTCTCTTTTCTGATGGAATAGCTGTAGTCGAGTTCTTCCACCCCAGAAGATGTGATGAAGGGTCTCTCCCCTCTATAGAGTATCAACATATTCTCTGGCAATTGAGCAAACAGGCGGTTTTCGATATCCACGGGAATCCATTTGCCGCCAAGAAACACTGACACCCAGCTGTGGATCTTTTTCTTCCTAAAATTCTCTTCCAGAACTATTCCGTGAACTGATTGCGCAGGGATACCTGCCATTCGAGACAAGTGGATAAAGAGTTCCCTTTTTTGGGCAATCGTTGCCTTCCTGGTCTTGATAGGCCCGACCAAGGCAGGCTCTTTCGAAAGAGGGACCGTTGCAACAGCTTCCGTTAAAAAGCTATAAATTGTCTTTATCTTCTCCAGGCCGGTTTTCTTCTCCCCGATTAATTCCTCCAGGAACCCTTGGATTTCGACACCGATGGATTCCATTTCGGGCTTGGTATACAGGTACTGAAGCACATCAGCCGGGTATTTCCCCTCCGGCGCCGTGCTATCCAAGTGATACATCCTGGATGTTGTCTGGACTGTCGCCCGGTAGAATAACGGCAACTCACCTTTCGGTTGCCTCCCCCTCCATTCGATAAAAGCGTTGCTATTCTCCGTTCCGATGACAAAATAGAATTTGTTTGACACAAAGTACTCTCTCAAGACCACTTGGCCCCGATCGCTGCGAGGCAGGAAATGGCGAATTACTGCCTCTCCCCCGATACTCAGACTCTCAATCTTTAACTCAAGGGTCCAGAGATTCTCTACTGGCCTCGAAACAAGGGGGTATCTAAGAAAGAGAACCTTATAAAGGAAGAGCCCGGTAAAGAGGACGATAAAAACATAGGCAATAAGGAGGGTTTTCCTCCTCCATTTGATCGCTTCTTCCATCTTCGGTTTTATGCGTGAAAAAAGGAATTTTGGACCCTATTCGGCCCCGCAGCTCTTTTTTGCGGTGTATTTCTTGCTCACGTCGACGACATAATCTCCTTCCAAGGCCGATCGACCCAGGATCATCCGGTAGTTCATTTCTCCACGGTCGGCTAAATTCACCCGGATCCTTTTTCTAATCCCCGCCAGACATATCTCCAGTTCGATCTCTGGTCTTGCCACAGTCTCAGCGCCCGATCTCCTGATTCGGACCTGCCTGAATATGTCAGTCTCAACGGTGCGATGTCGTCCATTGAGATCCGTTGTTCGGAAACGGATCCTAGAGCCAGCCGGCGTATCCTCTCGCTGGACGTATTCCATTTCTAGAGCATGAATAGAGGAACTCTTCGCGCCTGTATCGATCTTGGCCCTTAGCACGAAATCATATTCAGGCAGGTACACATTTTCCAGCCACCCAATGATCCTCTTCTCCTCAGCGGAACCACTCTTTTCCACAATCACACTCATCCAGATCACAAGAACGAATGTCACAATCCAGGAGAGTCTCCCGGGCATCGTCTCTCACCCTTTCATCACATCATCACGAATCACCCCGGTTTTTACCCAGCGAAAGTATACCATGTCAAGCTAAGCAAGAAATCGCTATACTCGATCTTACGCGCTGCAAAAAATCGAGGTGAAAAAAATAGATTCCCCAGGCCCCAGCAAGAGAGACTCGGGCCTTATCCTATTTGCTCCGAACTTATCTTTTATCGATGCCCTGAGAAAGCAAGCCGATGGGAAAAGGTCACAATTCGGAGAAGAAAGATGTTGGGGGAAATGCTCTTCAAGGGTCAGGTTTTTCTATCTTCAGGTCCTTCACGTCGCACTCCAGGCCCCGGACCGATTTGAGAAAAAACAAGAGAAACTCAAGATCCCAGTCTGTGGAGACGTAGACCTCACACTTCCTCCTTGTCGCGGGATCCTTGATCCTCACAATATATCTTATGCAGGAGGCCTCCCGAGTCACCGGCATTTCTAAAGCCCCTCGTTACAGCCATGCCATCTTCCGAAGGCACGGGCTGCCATGCCTTTCCTCAAACCGACCGCCCTTGCAAGACCCGACGACCTACTGAGATCCGCCGAAGATCTTATATCCTCGATTCCCTTCTCTCCCTCGGCGTACCTCCAGCCCTCGGTTGGACCAAAAGGCCCTGACAGGCACCAGCATAGCCAAGCTCAAACCTGTAGATTCGGTGAATCTCTGAAATTGGATCTGGAGTTTGATGTTTCCAGTTCGGCTTCAGGGCTACCCTTCTGATTCTCCTTTTTCCCGATTCTGTTCATCCGCTCGTGGTAGGGTCCGCTACACAATAACTTAAGTAATCAGAGCACCCGCCGACCTGCGCTTCTGTAACTGTCTCCAATTCTTTGTTCTTTTTGCGTGATCCTTGTACCTTCTGTTCCCAGTAGAGGGCCTTGTGTCGAACATCGGGAAGCTTGGCGAGGTATTCTTCCAGTTCCTGGTGCGACATCACGCCTTGCCGCAGATTTGCCTCAATGGTTCGCTTGTCGTATTTCTTTTCTTCATCCGTGTGCATGGGAGCAACCGCCCCTCACTAGCTGTCTTATATCTTCCAGAGTCTGACGAAAACTCATCTGATTTGTGCATAGGCCTCGACCAAGATTATCCTGCGACTGCCCTCTTGTCTTGCCCGACCTCGCACCTGCACCTGATGCCGGAGTAAACTGAATAATCCCATGCTGTTCCCGCCTTCATCGAGGAGGTATTCTTCCTCGTT
>CAYFYO010000189.1:0-3160 GCA_964347335.1 uncultured Thermodesulfobacteriota bacterium | reverse complement strand
GTTAGAATTCTTGACCAAGGAAGAAATGAACGAATCTCCCTACTTCAGTTAGAAACATTGAATTCCCTCAGGGCCGATTACTAAAAGGTTGACACGGGGAATATGTCTAGAATATCTACCAATCACCCCAAGGCGGTACTTAACCTGACGGCGGAACATAGCTTTAGTTGGATAATCAAGATGAGACAATGCGAGCTGTACGGCAGAGACTATGACTACTAGTCAAGAAGCCCCCATGGGAGTTTTTATCAATAGAATAATACCTTAGTTTAGAAGAGAACCATCCGTGACCACAACAAAATCTGCAATCTTCTCACTCGCGTTTGATATTTACAGCGGCAAGTTTGTAAGAAGGCTGTCTTGAATACGGGTCGAAAGCAGGGAACGTCAATGTATTGGTTTCAGAATAGTGCATGGGAATAAATAGCTGTCCCGGCTGCACAGTATCACGCACAGCAGCCTTAGCCCTGACTCCCCCCCGCTTTGAAGAGACTACAACCCACTCATCCTGCTCAACTTTGAGATCCTTTGCATCGAGGGGGTTAATTTCAACATAGACATCCACGGGATACATTCTCTTGAGAATTTCAACCTTACCGGTCCTCGTCTGCGAATGCCATTGGGCCACAGTGCCCCGCCCTGTAAGAAGCACGTAAGGATACTCATCATCGGTGCTTTCAGGGATAGGCGCAACATCTTCAAAAATGAATTTTGCCCTCCCATCACCATGATAGAACTTCCCGTCCTCAAACAATCGCCGTTCCTGATCGAGAGATCCGGCATCTTCTGGGTACGGCCATTGAATACCACCCTGTTGGTCGATCATCTTGTAATCCTTAATACCCGTAATATCACAGGGCGTCCCTTTTGAAAGTTTCTTCAGCATCGCAAAAGTTGCTCCTGGTGATGTCCATTCCTTCAAGATGTCAGCACAGCCCCAATACTCCCCGATCTTTTTAAAAATTTCAAAATCAGGTAAAGCAGACCCTGGAGGATCAGCCACTTTTCTTATGATTCCAAACCGCCGTTCCGAATTGATAAAGGTACCTTCTTTTTCTCCACATCCTGCAGCTGCCAGAATGAGGTCGGCCAATTGCGCTGTCTGCGGAGTGTAATACATATCCTGCACAACCAGGTATTCCAAGTTCTTTAAAACTTCAAAGAGTTGATCTTTGTTAATCCAGGAATGGAGTGGATTTGTACAAATGATCCAGAGACCCTTAATCTTTCCTTCCCCAATACCCTCTAGAATTTTGTCATAGGCCCAGCTCGGTTTATCCGGGATAAGGTCTCCACCGATGCCCAGAAGATCGGCCACCTCTTGCCGGTGCTCGGAGTTCGCAAAATCACGACCGGCAAACAGGCTAGTGGTGTTGCCAAACAGCCTGGAACCCATGGCATTGCATTGTCCGGTAATGGAATTAGCACCGGTGCCAGGACGCCCAATATTCCCCGTCATGAGGGAAAGATTAATGATTGCCTGGGCCGTCCGCACCCCTTGATGGCTCTGATTAACCCCCTCGGCCCACCAAAAAGAAACCCGCTTACCATTATGAATAGTCTCTGCAAATCTATAGAGTTCTTCTTCGCTTAGGCCACTTACTTCCCTCGCTTTTTGTGGGGTGAACCCTTTGACGTGATTTTTAAAATCTTCAAACCCCTTGGTATGCTTGTCAATATATTCTTGGTCAATCCAGCCTTTCTCAATCAGAATATTGGCAATACCATAGAGCAAGGTTAAGTCCGACTTGGGCATTATGGGGTAGTGCTGTGTGGCCTTCCTCGCTGTTTCTGTTTTCCTGGGATCAACAACGATAATCTCCGGATCATTTTTATTTCTTTTAACCCTGTTCCACATTATGGGATGAGCAATAACTGAATTAGCGCCAATAAAAACCAACACATCGGATTCTTCAAGATCCTTATAGCTGTATGGCGGAGCATCAAAACCAAAAGACTCCTTATGAGCAACCACGGCCGATGCCATGCACTGGCGGGTATTGGCATCGCCATGCACAATCCCCATACCGAATTTCGTTAGTGCGCCCAGAAGGGCGTGCTCTTCCACGGATATTTGCCCTGTGCTAATAAAAGCCACGGACTCTCTGCCATATTTTTCCTGAATTTTCTTAAAGTTGTCGGTAAAAGCCTTGAGAGCAGTATCCCAATCAACCGCCTCAAGTTTGCCCTGGAGGTTTTTTAAATACGGAGCAGTGGCACGATCATGGGCTTTCAATGGCTCCAGGAACTGAAATCCCTTGGGACAAGCAGTTCCTGTGTTAACTGGGTAGTGTGGGGTCGCTCTCACCCTTACCACCTGATCGTCTTTCACCGTGACGGTCAAGTTACATCCTACCCCGCAATACCCGCACGTTGTACTGATTGTTTTTTCTGACATATTCTCAGTCCTTTTTTCGATTTTGGGGTGACTGTTCATCACTCTCCTGGGTACCACGGTTCAAAATCGCAAAAAGACCCAGCGACAATAGGGAGAGGACCAAAAAGACCGAGAAACCAAGGGAATACCCTTTATTCCCCAACAATTTGACGAAAAGCCCCAAAAGTGGAGGGATTACAAAGCCGCCGAAGGCCCCCAACCCGCCCACTATGCCAGCCGCGCCGCCAATGGCTTCAGGGGTATACTTTGGAACGAGCTTAAAGACCGCGGCATTCGCGAAACCCATTCCCAAGGCTAAGAGCAGTTTACCGGATAGAGCCATCGCCATAGATTGGGATGCCACCACCATCAAGATTGAGCCAACGATAATTATTATGAAAGAGGAGGATACGATCTTTTCCCCTCCGACCACATCCGAAGTAAATCCGCCGAAAACTCTGAGGACGGATGCAGATAAGGAGTATAATCCAGTCAGAACACCGGCGTGAACCAAGGTGGTTCCGAAATGTTGCGACCAATAGGTAGGAAACCAAACCGTAAGGGCAATAAATCCTCCAAATGAAACAAAGTAAAAAGTGGTCAAAATCCAGGTCCGCCAGTCCGAGCCAGCCTTCTTGATGGATGCGAATACTGTTTCCGATGGAAACAGTTCCTCCCCACAGGCCAGAAGAAGGGCATCCTTGTCAATTTCAATCCCCATCTCCTTATATTGGAAGTAAGGAGCGTCCTTCATGAATAATTGCAAAAAGCAAATTAGCAGGA
>CAYFYO010000188.1:0-3186 GCA_964347335.1 uncultured Thermodesulfobacteriota bacterium | reverse complement strand
CTGCTGAACGCCCTGTTGCGCTGGCCTTTGACCAAGCCATTATCCATGATGTTCGGTGCGAATTCATCTCAAGCGCCTCACCCCAATTCTCTCCGTGATCCTTACCTGCCAAAACCCATGTCGTGGCGATTCAAGATCGGACCCCATACTGGCTCCTCCTCATAGCAAATCATTTGATCACCTCAGCGCAGTCTGGTATATTTGCAGGGGATTTAGGCTTTGAATCTACGCACGGGAGAGCCCAAGCCGATCCGTTCTGAGTGTCTGGGGGGATTCTACCACAAGGTTCCGACACAACGCCTCTAAGGGGTCGATCTCGTTGGAGGTTTTGCGCCGGGGACATCGATCATCCGAGGCTCCCCAGCAAGTGCGTAAATGGGGTAATTCTGTGACCACAGAGGGCTTCAAACGCAAGCTCACGGCCATCCTCAGTGCCGACATCAAGGGCTATAGCCGCCTCATGGGTGAGGATGAAGAGGCAACTGTCCGGACCCTGACCGGGCGCCAGGAGCTGGTGGCCACAGTCGTCCAGAAGCACCATGGTCGCGTGGTGGACTCTCCGGGAGACAACGTGCTGGCTGAGTTTGCGAGTGTCCTCGATGCGGTGAGGAGTGCCGTCGAGATCCAGGAGGAGGTCAAAGCCCGAAACGCCGAGCTCCCCGAGAGCCGAAGGATGGAGTTTCGAATCGGGATCAACCTCGGCGACGTGATCGTGGAGGGAGCGCGTATCTATGGCGATGGGGTCAATGTGGCTGCCCGTTTGGAGAGCCTGGCTGAAGGAGGAGGGATCTGCATTTCGGGAACGGTTCATGACCACGTCGAGAGCAAACTGGCCCTGGATTGTCAGTTTCTTGGCGAACACACCGTCAAGAACATTGCGAAGCCCGTGCGGGTCTATCGGGTCCTCATGGAACCTGTGGCTGCGGCAAGACGCCAGGAAGAAGAAAGAGCTGCTCGAAGAACGTGGCAAATGACGGTTTTGGCCGCTTCTTTGGTCCTGTTTATGATAGCCGCTTCCGTTCTCGTCTGGTTACGATATTTGCGGCCTTCTCCTCCCCCGGCGAGAGTCGCCGTGGAGGAGAGGATGACCTATCCCCTTCCTGACAAACCCTCGGTTGCGGTTCTTCCCTTTGTCAATATGAGCGGCGATCCGGGACAAGAGTATCTCGCCGACGGGATCACTGAAAACACGATCATGGCCCTTTCCAAAATCCCGGAAATGTTTGTCATCTCAAGAAGTTCGACTTTTACATACAAGGGAAAACCCGTCAAGGTTCAGAAGGTGAGCGAGGAGCTCGGGGTGCGCTATGTGCTCGAGGGAAGTGTCCAGACGGCAGAAAACCGGCTGCGAGTGACGGCTCAGCTTGTCGATGCGACCACTGGCCATCACCTGTGGTCTGAGCGTTACGATCGGGAGATGAAGGATCTTTTTACCCTTCTCGATGATATTACCAAGGAGATCGTCGTGGCCCTCCAGATTGAGCTCACCCACGGAGAACAGGCCGCCTTGTGGCAAGAGACGGATAACCTCGAGGCCTGGGGATTAGCGACCAAAGGCTACAGCCTCTATCAGCGGTATGACAGGGCGGACAACGCCAAAGCCCGCCAACTCTTCGAACGGGCCATAGAGCTGGACCCCGATTTTGCGGCGGCAAAGGCGATGCTTGCCTGGACCCATTTGATCGATGCGACTTACGGGTTCAGTGGGTCGCGTATCCTCTCTTTCAAGCGGGCCGTGACACTCGCCCAAGAGGCCGCTGCGATGGATGACACCCAGCCCGAAGTCCATTCCTTGTTGGGAGGCATCCATTTACTGCAAGGCCATTACGAAGACGCTATTGCCGAGGGGGAGAAGTCCATCAGCCTGAATCCAAACAACGCCCTGAGCCATATACTCCTGTCCCAGAGCATGCGCTTTGCCGGAAGGTTTGAAGAAGCGGTCGCCCTCGCCGAGCGAGCTATTCGTTTGAGCCCCTATTATCCTGCGTGGTACCTCACGGCGCTGAGCCATGCTTACCGGGACGCAGGACGGTACGAAGAGGCGCTTGATTCCTACCAGCGGCTCCTCGATCGATGTGAAATAGGTGAGTGTCCTCCGCTGTGGGCACATATTGGCCTGGCAAGCGTCTACATGGAGCTTGACCGTGAGGATGAGGCTCGTCGTCACGCAGAAGAGGTCCTGAGGTTGCATCCAAACTTCTCGCTCGAAACATGGCGTAAGGGGTTCGCTTATAAAGACCCGGCCCATGTAGATCGTCTCGTCGAAACACTTCAAAAGGCGGGGCTGGAGAAGGGCTAGAATGACATCCAATAGGTCCTCCCGCGAGGTTGGGAATTGATGAAGATCCCTTTTCATCGTACGGATTCAGATGCGTATCGGAAGTCCGATCTGAGTAGATTCCTTGCACAGAGTATCGTTCAAATTCTCGTCATGATCCTGTTCACGCTCATGGCTGGACCGAGCGGCTGGTGCACCTTAGAACAGGAAGGAATCAAACAGGGAGGAGTATGGAAGGACTACAGAAAACCCTTTGAAGAAGACATCCTTGTCAGTCAGGTTGCGACAATCAGGGTAAACCTGCCGCAAAGATTTTTCCGGGGTGAGAGCGTCACCCTTTCCGTTACTACAGACGCAACACCCCACAGTCAGCCTAGGGTCTCAATAGGAACCTGGGAAAAGGATCTGGGTGGTTTTCTGACACCGGCTGAGTATTTCACAACCCTCGCGCTGACTGAAACGATCAATCTAGAAATTCCAATAAGACACTTCCAAAAAGGAGAAAATGAGATCAAGTTTTATTCTCTCACGGATCGTCCTGAGGATCAGTATATCGTAACGAAGCTCGAGTTTAAGCCGTTCCGAGAGGAAGCGAGGGCAATTCCACGACCACAAGCACTTAAGAAAGTGCGGATCGGCCTTCTGATAAATATTTCGGGGGGGTCAATTAGCGCGGATGAAAAAAGGTACGTCCACCTCCTGATGGATGAAATCAGGAAAGAACCGAACCGTGAGGTGGTAACCCTCAAAGAGTCAATAAGCTATCACAACCTAGACATCGACATGGCTCGAATTCTAGGACAAAGATATCGAATTGACATGGTGATCGGGGCCAACAGCATTTATCGATATAGCGAGGGATTCCAAGGGGCTACGAAACTGATTGACATTTCCGGTCAAAGGCTGAT
>CAYFYO010000187.1:0-3225 GCA_964347335.1 uncultured Thermodesulfobacteriota bacterium | reverse complement strand
ACATGGCCGAAGCTTTCCCGGGTATCATCGACAGTCCCATCGCCATCGAGATCCCACGCGTAAGTGTAGGGAGATGTCCCTCCCGATACGCTCGCAGAGAACTGAACCTCCAGCGGGATCCCCCCTCTTGTGGGATTTGCGTTTAGGGTGGCAGTGAAGATAGTCACGGTGAAAGTAGACGTGGAACTGGCAGTGTTTCCGGCATAGTCGCTGATGCTGGCCGATACCGTGTTCTCTCCAACGGGAAGGGGATCTGCCACCTGGTAGCTTGCTCCGGTCTCGGTCACTGTGAAGAGCGCGGTACGATCCACGCCGTTGATCTCTGCGGTGAAGGTCTCCGGATCGATGCCAGACGCATCATCGCTAAATACAATGGTTATTTCTGGGGTGACCGTTTCTATAACTGACCCATCCTGCGGACTGGTTATCGTAATGAGAGGAGGGATCCTATCCGGAGGCCAGTACTCATCCGCCCCAACATCCCATGCGGCGCCTCCGGGTCTCGTCTCGCCATCGATATCGGCGGTAAATGCCATGGAAAGATCATGTCCTGCGTCGATGGCATCGGCCTTTTCGGTCAGGTGGAAATCCTCAAAGCCCGGCACAAGGGATACAAACTGACTGGAAGCGTCCATGCCGGTCAGGGACCCAGGGCCAGAGGCCGTGTCGTCAGAGGAGAGGTTGAAGGCCTGGATTCCACGGGTGATGCGGAAATCGCCACCAGGATTGCCCATGGAGATGGTGTTGATGACCGTGAGGAGTCCCTTGCCCACATAGCCCTCATAGATACCCCAGCGCTGCATTCCATAGATCGTACAGTTCTCCACAGTGGCCGTGCTACCGAGCCAGTTGAAAATCCCCGCCGTGTCCCCGTCATAGATGACAGAGTTGCGCACCGTGAAGTCGCTCCTGAGAGAGCCCCTGATTCCAAAGGTCATGAATTCAGGGGTATAGAAATCATGGATCAGAAGCTGCCCGAGAAGGACATCCCTGACATCTAGGACACTTACCGCTGCTGCACCGTACCAGTGCCGGAAACGCTTCATTTCGAGCCATTCGATCCGGGTATGGTCGTCTCTGATCCTGACCCCGATCAACGCTCTGTCTTCCCCGTCAAGGACCACACCTTTTCCGGCTGTTCCGTTGTGCCGCTCGCCTTCTGCCACGGTCAACCACATGAAATGAGCTGAATCGGTGTTTGAGCCTTCAATGCTGACAAGGGCGTATCGGCCACCACTCGTGAAGGGTCCGTCGTTGTAGCAGACACCAACCTCCAGGCGGTTCTCCGCAACAAGGTCACCCTGACGGTCGTCTTCCCAGGCCTGGATCGTGTGGTAGGCACGGGTGATGGTGTAGGGAACAGAAAGGTGGTCCCGTGCGGACGGGGTCTGGAGGGTCACCTGGATGTCGCTGTCCCGGGAAAGAATATAGAGGACCTCTTCATCGGCCCCGCCAGGGTCGAGGGTGAGCCGGTCGCCCTGGCCGATGTTCTCAGGGAGAATCGCATCCCCGAAGGTCACCGTGGTTGACCCTGCCGCCACAGAAACGGTTCCCGTCTCGTAAAGGATGCCGTCGTTGATCCCGATGGATCTAATGTTGGCGGTCACCTGCGAGGGGGGCATGACCTCGACTGTGGCACTCTCTGTTGCCTCCCCCCCAGGCCCCACGGCCGTGAGGCTATATTCAGTCGTCTCGAGGGGGGACACGTACCGGAAACCCCTCGGATCCACATCCCCGATCTCCGGCTCGATCGTGACGGTGTCCGCGTCGGTTGTAATCCATGTCAGCCTGCTTGAATCGCCCGGTTTGATACGGTCAGGATTGGCCCAAAAGGTTACATCTGGGAGGTAAGGACCCACAACGTCAATCACAACAAAGTAATTGCTATGGGCACCGTCTGCTTCCCCCGCGTAGTTACCGCCCAGGGATATCTCTTGCCCAGCAGTCACCAGCTTCGCATACACCAGAAGGGGCGAGGCAGGGGTGTCGGTGGTTGAAATCTCTTCATCAGTGAGGGTCCATGTTCCATCCTCAAGCCACGCGGGCAGGGTCTCTACACGGCGGTCATAGCATACATAGATTGTCCCATTCCCACTCAGACGCAGCGTCATATGGCTCTCGGCGCCAACATACTTGTCATCATTGGCTGTGCGAACGAGCACGCCTCCATCCAGCCCTTCGCTGATCTTCTGAATCCCGTAAGTGCGGTCGATATACGGGAGTGCACCAACCTCCGCTGTTGCCAGGGAATATGCCTTTCCTGTGGATACTGTTATGATCTCAACAGGATCTGAACTCGTGGCTGCCAGAACTTCCAGGGGAATTGTAAGAAAAAGAAGGAGGGAAAAGGTGGAGAGAAAAGTTGCGATCTTTCTGACACGCTCTCGCATGGTCGCCCCCCCAAAGATTCGGATAGTTTCCATTCAAATGACAAATGATTTCAGCAGGTAAGCAAGACCACGTCCTAGCACAAGGCCTTCAAAAAGTCAAGAAAAAAACGCTTATGTTTTCAGTAACTTACACAATTTTACAACAATTGACAGTGCGAGCGGTGAAGAGATTCATCTCTTGGCTGCCTGACATTGATCTGTTTTCCCTTGGCAGCCAAATGGTGAGACGAACCGCCGTGCAAGCCTTTTTTCCGCCATAAGGATAGCGAAAATAACGGCTCCAACGAAATTCTTCCAGCCGAGATCTGGGATAAAGCCAGGAAAGGAGTTGGGAAAAGGCCATACCCTAGAGGGAAAGGGGCAAGATCGACCCTTAAATCCTCGGTGGGCATATGTGCCACGACAGAGGTCAAGGTGGAAAGCGGCCGGCCTCATGATCCTCTTAAAGAGGCGACATCGATCACAAAAGAGGACCTTTTTGGCTAGACCGCTTCGATTGTGGAAGGCGGTTTTTTGGTGATGTTATAGGTTACACTGACAACACCGGGCACCTCACGCGTCAGCCTTTCGGCCAGCGGATCTAAGACGTCATAGGGAAGTCTCGTGGGGGATCCGATCTTTGCGTCCTTACTTTCCCAACACCTGACTTCAATCTGAAGCCCGTAATCTCGCTTCCCTTCTCTCACCCCAGTCACCCGATCCTCATGGAGAATCGCCAGGTATTGAAATGCCCCGGTACTGGATAAGGCCTCCTCAACAATTTTGGTGGCCCTTCTCACGATCTTGACTCGGTCGGGTGTCACCTCCCCGATGACTCTTGCAGCCAAGGCTGGAC
>CAYFYO010000186.1:2990-3242 GCA_964347335.1 uncultured Thermodesulfobacteriota bacterium | reverse complement strand
CTGACACACCCTGTCTACTAGAATTTTCCAAAAAGTTGTCATTGCAACATAACGGACTTTTGTTACTTAGCGCAACATAATACTTGATTGTTACCTTCTGTCAAAATCTCAGGTTTGCCATGACAAAGATGATGGCGAGCTGAAAAATACCCTGTACCCCACCGAGTTTAGCGTTCCGCATGCCCAATCGCGAGATTTTCTCAATGTCTGGCGTTTCAGATAGTAGTTGCTGAAATACACGAATTTCATTCG
>CAYFYO010000186.1:0-2980 GCA_964347335.1 uncultured Thermodesulfobacteriota bacterium | reverse complement strand
CAATAGATTGGACTATTTACTGCAGAGGTGGCTGTGTATACAATATTTAAGATTCTGAAAAACCGTTCCTTTTTCGTGGGTTTATTCAAGCCTGGGTATCAAGAGTGATATTTAGCGAACCTTTTTATTAAGTGTTATCAAACCTTCACCTTGTTCGTAGAATGTAATGGTTCGTCTATGCTGGAGCCAACTCTGCCGTACATCAGAACCACCAAAGACCTTTCGCAAAAAGCCAAAAAGAGCACCGCTAGGTTTGATGTGTGAACCTAATCACATTGCTTCAGCCAGCTTGTCCTCCATTTCTCTCTTGGTCATGGCTCCAACTTTTACCGCCCGAATTATCCCTTCCTTATCCAAAAAAAAGCTGGTGGGAATGGCAGCAATCTGGTAGTCCCTAGCTACTTCCCCAGTGCTGTCCAGGACGATTGTCCAGCTAAAACCGCCTTGCTGGATGTACTGCCGCACCGTGTTTTCCGACTCAGCTATATCCACCCCAAGCACCAAAACCCCCTTATCCTTATACTCCTGATGTAACGCCTCGATTTCAGGCATCTCAGCCCGGCACGGGGGACACCAAGTAGCCCAAAAGTTGATGAAGACCACCTTACCCCGGAGGTCACTCAGGCGAACTGTATTACCATCCAGGTCTTTCAAAGCAAAATCGGGTGCTGGGTGTCCTACTGCTGGAGCGGCTTCCAGTTTGACTGTCTGGGAACCCGTGCCCGCTCCCCTATCCGAATCCGGATTGCTGGTGGCACAACCCTGGATTACCACGAGCGCAGCCAAAGCTATCGCCAGCATCCCTAATGCAAGATGGCAAGGCCTTGATTTACGGCGTCTTGTCAAATTATTCATGTCTCCCACCCCTTTATGATGTCCAGTTTAAAATATCTCCTGTCACAAACCAGAAATAGAGAATATAACCGCCGGCAAAGATCAGCAACAGGCCACTGAGCCTAGCCACCACAGGCACAAGGCGTCGCAGCCAGCGGTTAACGCTTTCCTTAAACAGTACTGAGCCTATTGCAACGAGCATAATGATAAATCCCATCCCCAAGGCAAAGCTAACGAACTGAAACAGCCCGGATGCGAAACCCTTGGTAGTCAGAGCACTCCCCACCACCGCCAGAAAAATGGGTAAGGTACAGCTCAGCGCCGCTATCCCGTAGGTAATGCCAAAGATAAGGAATCCTTTAAAGCCCAGAGCGCCGTTCTTACCCAGGCTTGCCGCCAGACGTGCTGGCAAACTCGTGTAGACGTGACCTCCGAGTGTCAGGTAAATCCCTAATACTACGAGAACCACCCCGATAAAGACGGCCGCCCATGGTATGAAGGGAAGGAGGAGCAGTCCACCCGCTGACAGCACTACCCCTATAACGCCGAAAAAGACCACGAAGCCGAATGTCACAACTATACTCAGAGCTAGCGCCCGGAGACATCGCCAGAGCGAAGACCTAGCCCAGAAGCTCTCATCTCTCTCCCCCAAATGGAGGGAGACGTAGACAGGCAGCATGGCAATCCCACAGGGACTGACTGCGGTTGCCATACCGGCACTAAAGGCATATCCGAACGGTAGTATGTTGCCCAGATTGACTACAAAATTCTCAATCAATTTTCAACCATCGTGGTGCATTTGCAGTGAACATATATTCATGTTCGAGGTTCACCTGAGAGCTCGCATAACTTAGGTTTCTCCACTTGTATCAAAGTCTACAAGCAAATATAGTATTTTACTAGGTTCTATTGGGTCGTTCGAGTCCACGGTAATCTCAAACTTATGTGGACCTTGCATGTAATGCCACTGTAGGGTTAAGGTACTTTCCTCACCAGGTTGCAGCGCCGTAGAACCTACGACAAGTTTTGGTGGTCAGCAGCCGATCAGTGCTTTCGAATTTGTTCCTACGATGTTTAGCGGTTCGCTGCCCACGTTCCTGAAATGAAAGGCGTAGCTCATTGGCCCACTGGGTGGTACTTTACCCATATCAACTGAATCTTCGTCAAAGGAGATCCTTGGTCCCAGTGTCGACACTGGTGGCACTTCAGCCTCAGCTTGGGGAGCAGCCTCGGGTGGCATAGGAGTCTCTGTACCCGGTCCTTTATCACTATAGTTTTCGTCAATATAGATTCTTATCTCAAGGAGTGTCTCACTCTCAGACAAAAGTCTTGCAGCGTCACGCGCCGTCTCTAGGCATATATCTCAGAACGATCCGTGATCTTCAAATCGAATACTGCCGTCAGCCTCCACTCCTTCGATAAAGCAATCCAACGTGTTGGCGTGGGCTCCACTCCGCCCACAACCACAGTAGCAAGGAATATACTCCAAGACATCAGGATGGGATACGGCAAACTTATATGCATCTTGTACGTCGGCCGTCACATACTTAGGGAAGAGGATATTTGAGGCAGCCTGGGCATCTGCGGCAGTGTAGGGTTTCAATCCATTACCATCAACTGCTTGGCATGCTGACAGAACGAGAGAGATAGTCAATAATAGGGCGGGTAACAGTACCCATAGCAGGTTCATTCTACTAGCACCTAACGTAACTAGTTGCCAAAACCTATTCTCACCAAGTCCATGCATATTCACGCCTCCCTTATACTATCCAGAGTGTATATCTTCTGGAAAAGTGAAACACTTAAGCCTCTTAATTATCAAACACCTTAGGAGTCATTGCCCTACTCCCTGATTATTCTATTATATACATTCCTGGTTTCTAATGTCTTGTTTTTCACCTCCCTTCTTCTTTGCAGCCTAGTTTCTCGAAGATGAAACTTTAATCGAGTTTCGTAACAAGCAATTGTGTGGAACGCCTAATTAATCGCTATGAAAAGGTCCGCTATATATCACGCCTGAGGACTAGCCGTGGAATGGTGTGGTAAAAAAGGAGACTTGGTGAGCCTAATGAGATGAAATGTAGTTCTGTTTGATTAAGAGGCCCTATAATTATGCAATATACTCATTTGTTTCCGCTGAATAAAT
>CAYFYO010000185.1:0-3345 GCA_964347335.1 uncultured Thermodesulfobacteriota bacterium | reverse complement strand
ACGATGCGCCGAAGCCGGATGAAATTGTCGTGGTACTGGCCGTGACCGACTCAGGACGTCCTCATGCGAGAATAGGAGGTCTCACAAAGGAAGAGGCCAAAAAAGAGGATGGATTGAGATAGGGGAATCGAGTCGGGTATCATCAGATTCAAAACGCCAGTTCACGAAATCGATCGGTTCTTTAGGGAGGACAGGATGAAAAGGATGTTTGAACAAACGATGGCGCCGGGAAGTGGATTGGCCGTAGAAGTGAGGCAAGGCCGGCACCTGCGTGTCACTGATTTAGAGGGTCTGCAGGTCGTCGACATGGCTGTGTTTAATCGCGATAACCTGCGTGAGAAACTCTCAACCTCAAATTCCCGCAATCGATACCTACCGAGACCAGGGGAGAAATATGCCCCCCGCGATCATCTGGAGGAGGGCGACTGGTTAATGTCAACGCTTTGCCGTCCACTGATGACCATTGTGAGAGAGACACCTGAGCCGAAAGGCGTACACGACGCTTGCAATCGTATGTGCGACAGATTCCTATATGAGGTTTTCTACGGGATTGAAAAAGATGGGTGCCATGAGATTATCAGTAATGCCGTCGCTCCATACGGTTTACTCCCTGAAGATATACCCGACACGCTTGATCTCTTTATGAAATACCCCCACAGTTGTCGAACCAACCACTTCGAGATTCTGGATCCGGTGAGTCGGCCGGGCGACTATGTGGAGTTCCGTGCCGAGATAAACTGTCTCGTCGGGCTGAGCAACTGCCCCTATGAACCGTGTTGTGGGGGGAAGTGCACTCCCGTCAAAGTCGACGTATATGAAGATGAAAACTACCGCCCGGAGCCTATCCTCCCGCCAGATGAGTGGCGGAGAAGAGAGTTAGGCCGAAGAAGAGGGAAATAGCCAATCCCCGTCGGACAGTCTAGTATTCCCTTCATCTGAAGAGATATCCCGCCTGCGTAATCAGTCGGTCAACCCCTGGGTCCACTGTCGGAGTTTTCGAGTTTTAAAAAAGGTTGACAAGTTTGTATTTTTTGAGCATATATCTATTAGATATATATCGAGAAGATATATGCCAAGAGAAAATAAGACCAAATATGCCATCCTGGGTTTCTTGAGTATGGGACCCATGTCTGGCTACGACATTAAGAAAATCTTTGAACAGAGCGTCATCAATTTCTGGAACGAAAGCTACGGACAGATTTATCCGATTCTTAACCGTCTGGTCGATGAGGGGTTGGCGATCAGATCGGTGGAAAAACAGAGGGGCAAGCCAGATCGCCACGTCTACGCTTTGACCGATCAAGGCAAGAACGAGTTGCAACGCTGGTTCCCCGAACCGCCAGAGTATCAGAAGCCACGCATCGAGATATTGCTCAAGCTATTTTTCGGGACACAGGCTCCGGTCGTGGATCATATTCGACATGTAAGAGACTTTCGCGATTTTCATCAGGCGCTATTGCAAAAGCTCGATTCCATCGAGAAATCGCTGAAGATGGACCATGCGCGAAATCCGGACTGCCCATACTGGTTGATCACGGTGAGCTTTGGACAGCACATCTATCGTGCCATATGTCAATGGTCTGACGAGACCCTGCCCAAACTAGAGGAAATGGCTGGAAGGAAAAGGGAGGATAAATAGCAGACGATGAGAGCCTTCCTGAGCCATCTGCTGGCGATCATTCCCACGATTGTGATTGTCTTCTACATGGTTGGAGGGGCGGTTCAGGACTTCCGCATGAAAACCATGCGGCCCTTAAGCCTTTTCTTATTGTTGGTCATGGCTCCGACCCTTTATCTCTTGAAACGGGAAGACCGCGCCTCGGTGATCGAAAAGGCGATGTTCGGGTATATCTTTTTGGCTGCTGCGGCCTTTTGGGTCTGGCCTGAGGGTTTGGGAGGGGTCCTCGTGACTCACCCCGTGGCCTCGCTCTATCTTGTTTTCTTCACAGCCGTTGCGGCGCCACCCATACTTGGTCGAGAGCCGTTTACGGCGTATTTTGCGAGACGAAGGACATCTCCTGAGGTCTGGGAGACGGATGTTTTCAAGCGTATCAATCTCCATATGGCCTGGACCTGGGCGGGGATTTTCGCTGCCTGCGGCCTTGCAGCGTTGATTCCGAGCATCTTCCTCGCCTCGGAAACACTACTGACGAGGATTATGTTTCAGATGGCCATACCCGGGCTCTTCCTTTTGGGTGTCGGACTCCCCTTAAACAAGTTCTATCCCGACTTCTATCAGCGCAAACTCGGCTTGGAGCCTGTGAGCTCGCACAGACCGGTGTTAGGTTTACCTCAGGATTCAGCCGAGCCATTAAAACCGTCAGCAATGAAGGAGGAAGCAATGCCAAATAAGCGTAGAATCGTGGCGGTAAACGGATCACCTCATGCTGGAATGGGAAACACAGCCATGATTCTAGAGATGTTGCGAGGTCCTCTGGCCGAGGAGGGTTTGAGCCTGGAGGTCATCGAGTTGGCCGAGAAGAGGATTGACTACTGTGTCGGTTGCGCCACGTGCTTAGAGAAAGGGAGATGCTGGCGGCAGGACGATCATGCCCGATTGGCAGCTCAAGTCCTGGAGGCAGCGGGGGTTGTCCTCGCGTCGCCAGTGTATGTGATGCACGTCCCCGCCCAGATGAAGGCGTTCCTCGACCGATCTCTTGGGCTAGGCCACAGGCCACGTCCCACCTGGAAGCCTGGACTTGCCGTATCCGTCTCTGCCGGCCTGGGCGAGAGCGCCGTAGGCGATTATCTAGCTGGCGTCCTGCGGATTTTTGGGGCTTTTTCGGTGGGCACACTGACGGCGATTGCTGTTGCGCCGGGCGAGTTTTTGGGTAAGGAGGCTGTCGAGGCGAGGGCCCAGAGTTTGGCCATGGATTTAGCTCGTGCGATCAAGGAAGAGCGGCGTTATCCCGCCACGGACAGGGATCTTCTCTTTTATCAGTTCATGGGAGACCTGGTTCGAAAGCACAAGCATTTCATGAAAGCCGACTACAGGCATTGGCAAGAATTGGGTCTCTTTGACGGATTCGAGGCCTACGTCCAGCAGGACTTTTCGCGGACGCCGTACGATCCGGAGTTAAGAAAGGCCTGGATTCGTGAGATGATCGCGAAGCAAAAGCGGAAGTCCAAGCCATCCGACGAAAACCGAAGCCGGTCCGGACCTTATTCCGGCCCTCACGATGCCAAAAGCTGCCGAGAGCTCTTGCAGATGATGCCTTTGGGATTCAAGCCTGACGTGGCCCGTGACCTGAAGGCGGTCTACCAGTTCGAGATTAGGAATGGAGAGCACTTCACAGCCCATCTCCGAATCGAGGATGGGAGATGCACCTATCATGATGGACCCGC
>CAYFYO010000184.1:0-3479 GCA_964347335.1 uncultured Thermodesulfobacteriota bacterium | reverse complement strand
CCCGCCATCCGTCTCCCTCGATGTAGAAGTAAACCCCTCTGTAAACGTCGTAGTAAACATAGTGTGAGGGATAGTAACGATATTTGTACTTGGCTCGGCGCCCGTGGGCCGGTGCCCACGGGGGAGGCCCGGATTTCGGCTTCGGAGGCGGAGGAGCCGGAGAACCCATTTCTACCCCTGCTCTTCTTACAGTGCAATTTGATAGCAGGAACAGTTGAAGCACTCCAAGGGTAATCAATCCAATCACCATCAATTTACTCTTTTTCATTGGGCTCTCCTGATTTTCTTTAGCGGTCCTGTGGTCAGACCTTTTGGGTAATTGTCTCTGTCCTCGTGCCTGATGGGTGCTTTTGCAAGACTTGTGCCTCACTTGACAGCGATGCCCTCTATATTGCCCTAAACAACTCGTTAACGGACACTAGCCCGCCTCGGGCCTGGGTTTGATTTCGATCTCGACCCTTCTGTTTGCCTGTCTTCCCTCAGGAGTGTCGTTTGGGGCCACGGGCATGGTTTCGCCAAATCCAATTGCTGTGATCCGAGGACTAGCAACCCCACTAGCGATGAGATAGTTCTTGACCGACTTTGAACGTCTTTCCGAGAGCTCCTGGTTGTATATTTCAGACCCGGTGCCGTCGGTATGGCCCTTGACCAGGATGTCAGAGTCGGGGTACCGAATCATGACATCCGCCATTTGGCCGAGCGTGTCCTTGGCTTCTGGTTTCAAGGCTGCTGAATTGACATCGAAAAGCACGGCATCCGCCATCGTCACAATCAGTCGGTCTTCCTCCCTTTTGACCTCGGTGTTTGGAATCTGTTCAAGCTCCTTGGCCTGCTGGTCCAATTTGTAGCCGATTGCGCCTCCGATGACACCGCCGGCCACACCACCAATGACTGCCCCGGCGGCGGTGTGCCCAGATTGGTGGCCAATGACCCCCCCGATCACCGCTCCAGAAGCCGCCCCAATTGCCGCTCCTTTGGCCGTCTTTGTCTTGGCAGCCTCCTGGGTTCCAGCACAGCCAACAAGCCCGAAAAGCAATACAACCACCATCCAACGACTCAGATTTTTTCTCATCTCCAATCCTCCTCCTAGACTCTTTTTCTCGGAATCAAAAACCTGACGACTAGCCTGCCCGACCCCGGTAAGGGCCAGGGAGGTCTTCGACACAAAAGCCTCTCTCCTCTTTAACCCAGTTTCTCCCTCTCAAGATATAGTTTACATTTTTTTTGGTGCATTTTCATGCCGATGAGGTTCTCACCGGTTTATCTGTTGCCTGCACAGCGCTCCAATGGTCTTCTTCACATCTCGGAGCATGATCCCCCACCGATACGGGTAGAGAAGCGGCCAGAGATGATGGTTCGGTGGTTGATACCGATTCAGCATATACTCCCGCGTCGGAAAAATGGTGTGCCATAGGAAACGGGCCCGAGTCCGGAGATCCGGCAACCGCCACCAATCCGCGAGGCTTCGTAGTGCCCGGGTTGGAGGCAGGCTCATCTGCCAATTCAGGAGCACTGATTTCCGATCTGCTTTGCCAAGCTTCAAGAGGACCTTTTCCGGAACAGGGGTACAAAGGAAAACACGAGAAGCCCTCAAGACGTGATATGCATAGGGCTCAACGTGTGCCATTTCGATCAACTGGCCAAAGCGTCTCCAGTCAAAGGAACTCTTATATTTCTCGATGAGGGCGTGGATGTCATATAACCAGATGAAACGAGGATCCCAGCCATGATGGCTGGCAAGATGAGCGCACAAGTGAAGGAGAAACGCCTCGTTGTTGAGGGAGACGATCGAGTCGCCATTGATAGAGGTGGAAGTCGTATGTTCCCAGAACCAGGCCGAACCAATCAGCGAAGGGGCGTGGTGATCCTTCACCAACGCATGGTGGATTTCAAGAGGGAGCCCTCTTTTGTCAGATCGACTGTACACTCGGGCATGGGCGACATCCTTTGTGAAGGAACCAAAAGGCTCGACATCGGTCCGAACAAAACCCAGGGCCTGAAGGACACGCTCTGCTCTATCGAGGTCTTCCTTTCGGAGGATCAGATCGATATCACCCATGGGTCGGAGCACCGGATCAGAGTAGACAGCCGACGCGAGAACGATACCTTTGGTCCAAATCACCCGCACCTCTGCCTCAAGAAATGCCTTTGCCAGAGCCGACACCTGCATCTCTCGGAGTTGGCTCAATCCCGCGCTTTGTAGGTAGAGTTGCTGAAGGCGTTTCACCACGTGGTCCGCCACTTTGTCCAAGTTCCCATTATTGTGTAAAGCGTGGTAAAAGAGTGGCCCGATGCCGTGTAAAATCAACAGGTTGAGCAAACTGTTCTGCGCCACGAAATTTTGACCCCGGAGATACTCAGGATCCTTCAAACACCTGGACAGTATGCCCCATTCTGCCTGAATCTCTCGCCTTGGCCAAACAATTTTTGGGTTAGTCCGTTCCAATACTTAACCTTAGGTAAGGCGTCATCTGGCACCCTGGCCGAAGAAAACGACACCAATCGTCCGCAGCAGAATTTTCAAATCCAAAATGAGCGACATGTTCTTGATGTAGTACACGTCGTACTCGAGCTTCTGGATGGCGTCCTCGACCGAAGCTCCATACCGGTAGTAAACCTGGGCCCAGCCAGTAATGCCCGGCCGCACCGAGTGGCGAATGGAATAGTACGGTATTTTGGCTTCGAGTTTTTGGACGAACTCAGGTTGCTCAGGCCTGGGGCCGATCAGACTCATTTCACCGCGGAACACATTCCAGATCTGAGGGAGCTCATCGATGCGAAATAGACGGAGCCATTTGCCCACTTTCGTGACACGGCAATCCTTTTTTTCGGCCCACATCGCTCCGTTTTGCTCCGCATCCTGATACATAGAGCGAAATTTCCAGAGGGTAAAGACCGAACCACCCTTGCCCACCCGTTTTTGCCTGAAAAATATTGGCCCTCGAGATTCGATACGAATAGCAATCGCCGTGAGGGCCACAAGGGGCACACTTAGTATAAGGAGGACAGCAGAAATGCCGAATTCTATGACTCTTTTGATCTTCTGTACATACTCCTGGGAGAGCAGGTAGAAGCCTGGTGCAAAGATGAGCCACTCGTCACGAATGTGTTGAATCGGGACGCGATCTGTCAGCTTTTCATAAACCGCGGGCATGTCCAAAATCGTCATACCTTTGAACCGCATATCCCTGAGCCGGCGAATGAGTTCTGGGGGACGATCGTGTGTTATCGCGAAAATCGCTGTCTTGATGCCTTCCTGGTGTGCAATCTGTGTCAGCTGGTCTGTTGTCCCCAGGACCGTAGGAGAACCCATGACTTTCCCTTGTTTGGTTGGGTCATCATCTAGAAATCCTACGACTTGATAAGGGGAGTCAGGCCTGTCCAGTAGGTGACAAATGGTCCTACCACAAAGACCTGCACCCAAAATCAGAACATCCTCCTTCTGCCCATTGATGTGAAATATCAAATAGAACAACCAT
>CAYFYO010000183.1:0-3653 GCA_964347335.1 uncultured Thermodesulfobacteriota bacterium | reverse complement strand
GCTGGCAATGTCACAGCGAGTGATCGGATAGAGATAACGGCATCCGGCCAGATTCACGGTGATATTCAGGCCCCTACACTAATCATCTCTGAGGGGGCCATATTCGAGGGAAGCTGCCAGATGGAAAAAAGACAGGTCGGGCGGGACGAGAAGGTTTCCTTTCTGGAAACAAAAGAAACCGGGAGGGAAGAATTAGAGCAGGAGAATACCCAGCTTCTTCGAACTTCCAAACGAAAAGGGAATAATCACCAGGGAAAGGCTGATGGGGAAGATTGAGAAGATGAGAGGAAGGATGGGGAGATCGGTGTCTATTTGAAATGCCAATCGAAGAGCTCTCTGGTGTAGATTATCTTCTCTTTCTCAAGGGTTGGTACTTCCAGAAAACAAAACCAATAAGGCCGGCCACTACGGCCATGCCAATGAGATAATATGCGGCATAGGATCTCACCTGCGCGTCTTGGCTAGCCATCAAATCGATCTTTCTCGTTGGAAATCCTTCACCTTCAAGAACCAGCTTCCCGAGAATATTTCCCCGGCTTATGGGGGCATTCACCGAGGGGGGGATCTCTTTTCTGAGTGGGATGGACCCTTCCATGCCTTTCCGAATGGTTACGACCAGGGACTCGACAGCTAGGAGATCTACTGCCGGGGGATCGCCATTTTGGACCTTCACTTTCCCAACAACATCGCCTTCCTTAAGGACTGTAACGGTTGAGAAGTTCTTAAACCCGTATCTAAGAAGTTTCAAGGCGTCATTGTTGCGGCTCTTGGCAGTCTTTGCTCCCATCACAACGCCTACCAGTCTCTGGGTGTTTCTTTTGGCAGAAAAAAGAAAGTGATATCCAGACCTCTTCAAATACCCGGTTCTGAGACCATCGACCCCCATTCTCCGATTCAGCAGTGGATTCCGATTTTTTTGCTTTATCCCCCCATAGGTATACTCGGAAAGCGTGTGAAACTCGAGCGCATCAGGGTGATCAATGATGTAGCGGAATCCGAGAGTCGCCATATCGATGGCACTTGTCTCTTGGCCCTCTGCGTGGAGCCCATGCGAGTTGATAAAGCGGGTGTGCCTTAGAGCCAGCAAACGGGCCTTTTGATTCATTTGGTGGACAAAGACCTCCTCAGAACCGGCCAGGGATTCGGCGATGGCCAAAGCGCCGTCATTGGCCGATACGACGGCAACCCCCCTGATCAGTTCAGCGAACTCGACCCTGTCCCTCACTTCAAGAAACATCTGGGCTCCTCCCATTTTCCAGGCTTTCTCACTGACAACGATCTCCTGGTCAAAAGTGACGGTCCCACCCTTGATGGCATCGAAGGCGAGGTATAGGGTCATCATTTTTACAAGACTGGCAGGGCTGAATCGTTTCTCAGGGCTCTTTTGAAAAAGAATCTGACCCGTCATCCCATCCATCAAAACCGCCGATTCGGACTGGACGGTGAGGACTGTTTGGGACTGGCACGACCCATAAGGGGCAGGGAAAAGCCATAGAGTTGTTGCAATAAAAGCCCAAATGATAAAAAACCGCCTCCGGTTCATTGGCCTTTCCTGTTCACAAGGTAAATCCGATCTTAAGGGCTTATCATCAAGATAGGGAAAAGGCAACCTCTCTCTGATCTACCCCGGCAATATGGCATAGCTCATCTTCTGAAGACGATTATCAGAACTTTGGTTTGCGATTGGTCCAGAATTTGCTCTCTGCCTATTAAAACAGAGCCCTGAATGTTTTGGGCAGTACCATATATCAGCGAGGGGGCAACCTTTGTGGGAAGGAGGCTGTAAATGATCGGGAAAGGTGATACTAGGTCTGATGAGATGGGACTCTTTCTGGGCAGGGACGTCTGCTTTGAGGGGAAGATGAATTTCCAGGGGATGGCGAGGCTCGACGGGAAGTTTGACGGGGAGATTCTTTCCGGGGACGTCCTGATCATCGGTGAAACAGGGCGTATTAACACCGATATCAAAGTCGGCACCATCATCGTCAACGGAGAAGTGAAGGGAAATGTCTTTGCCACGGCCAAAATTGAGATCCACTCGACCGGCAAACTTCATGGCAACATTGAGGCTCCCAATCTGGTCATCGAGGAAGGCGGAATTTTCCATGGAAAGTGCAAGATGGCCAAGAGGAAAAAGGTAGTTCCAAATAAGGTGACGCCGATAAAGGAAAACGAACCATCTCCAAAATGAGGTTAGCACCTCGGAACAAGACCGTGTGAGGTTAGAGCGAATGAACATCAGACGCTATTTCATTTTCCTTTTCATCATTTTCGGCTTCGGGTGCGGGGCAACCAAGGTGGTAACAAAACCCGTCGAATGGACGGCCAAAGGTGCCTACAAAACAACAAAAATGGTTGCCAAAGGGACTATTAAGGTTGGAAGAGGCGTTGTAGGAGCGGCGACCTATCCGTTGAGAGATCGTGAAATCGAAGGGATTGCCTCCTGGTATGGTGAAGATTTCCATGGTAAAAAAACCGCCAGTGGAGAAACATACAATATGTATGATTTAACAGCAGCCCACAGAACCCTTGCCCTAGGCTCCAGGGTAAAGGTCACAAATCTGGATAATGGAAAAGAAGTGGTGGTAAGAATAAATGATCGTGGGCCGTTTGCGAAAGGACGAATTATCGATCTTTCATTCGAAGCGGCGAGAAGGCTAGATATGATTTCCGAGGGAACTGGAAGGGTAAAACTCACGGTTTTGGACTAGCATTGCTCGACCGTGAGGGAGGAGAATTCGCGGAGAACCTGTGATATGGACTCAATACCCCGTGGCCCTCGCGGCCGTAGGGTTCGACTCCCACCTCCAGCACCCATAGAATAAAGAAGCTATCGACTCTTGGGCCAGTGAAGAAATCACCGGCCTTTTTTTGTGACTGAAAATTTTGTGATATTGCCGCCCTTTGCTATTTGAGAGATGAGGGGACAAATCAGAGTCATGGACAAAAGGGCCCCGGGTCCAGTGCCCACATTTGTCTCCTTGGCGCGTTCCCTTCAGGGTTCCCGATCTTGTAAGGCTTTGATAGAGATTTCCGCCATCTTCCGCACGTGCGGATCTGAGTCCTCCAGAACGATCTGGAGGAGCGGAATGGCACTCGGTTGCTCACTCTGGCCCAGGGCTGCCACGACATTGCGCCGGAAGATGGTGTAAGGAATGTCGGTCCGAAGCGGACCGCTGAGATCCTCATATTCCTGCACTGACAATTTCAGCAAATTGGGGAGCTTAAATAGCTTCGTTAGTGAGTCTATCCTCTCCTGGAACCGACGGGTTCTCATCGTGGCCATCGGTTTCTCGATGTGTTTTTTGTTCCATGGGCAAGCGGTCTGGCAGATTTCGCAATCCACGATCCTATTTCCCATGAGACGATAAACTTCTGGCGCCAAAGTCTCTTGCTGTATGAGATGAGAGAGACATCGCTCGCGTTTTAACCGATAGGGTTCATCAAGAGCACCAGTCGGACATGCTTCCTGGCAAGCTTGGCACGTGCCACACCGGTCTTTCACCGTGTGGTTGCCCGACGGAAAAGGGGCGTCAGTCACAATTCCGCCAAGAGCCATGAAGGTCCCATAGTCCTGTGAAATAAGGAGCGTGTGTTTTCCCTGCCAACCAATACCGGCTCGGACAGCGGCCAGCTTAAGGGGCAAAATGGAC
>CAYFYO010000182.1:0-3719 GCA_964347335.1 uncultured Thermodesulfobacteriota bacterium | reverse complement strand
ATGAAACCGAATCAGACCGTCGAGGTCGACGTCCGCGCGGGTGTCACCATAACTCATGATAAAATCACCTGAAATGTACTTTGAGGAGTCTTTGATTCGATCAATGATATTCGCATCTCCCGAATCGACGAATTCGACCTGAATATCTCGATGTTCTCGTTGAAAATACTCAATGACCGTCTTCGCCTTATATCCGACAGCGATCACAAATTTACGAAAGCCATAACTCTCAAAATGTGAGAGCAAATATGAAAGAATTGGCCGGTCTTTGATCCGAATCAGAGGCTTGGGCACGTTTTCCGTAAACGGCTTCAGTCGTTCCCCTTTTCCGCCACAGAGAACGAGTACCTTTAAGTCCTGCCCGTCACGAGACATGGGTCAAACCTATACCTTTACTTTCTTAAGGGGCGCTGGGATTATGAGCTATCGAGGGTCCACTGAAAAGCGTCGGTCGAACGATCATTGCAAAATCTCTGGGGTCTCCATCCTGGAGGAGGGAGTGCCCCTGACGCGTCGAACCTCTGCTATTCTCAACTCTGGCAGAAGAGTTCAGAGGTCGAATTCCGCCTCACCCCGGCCATCACGCCCCGAATTGGGCCATGAACCTGGGGCAGCATCGATGCTGCAGCGGCACGTCAATTGATAGCATCTTCATTGATCAATGAGAATAGATCCTTTTTTCTGATCGTGTAATACATGCCCCGTAAAAAACCTTTGGCCTGGCCAAGGGCGTACTTCACCTCATGGGAGTTCCAAAAAAGCTGGCCATGAATCAGTCTGAGTGGGATAGTAACCATCTGAGACAAGAAGAAGAGCAGCGCTGAGAGCTCCGAGTTTAACTGGATAAAGTAGAGTCTCCACAGAACTGCGTTTCTCCCTCGATAGGTCGCGTAAAGATCCTTCCTTGACGGAACGACATGCTCGTGTCGCACCTTGGCCCGCGCGCAGACATAAAGGGGCATCTTCTTGCCAATAGGATAGCTATAGATCATATCCTCGCAAGTCGCCCACCGTGACGCAATCTCGTGTTGTGGATATTTCTTCAGAACCTCGTGCTGCCAGACGGTGGCTCCGCCATACACCCATTGTATCTCCAGATCCCGATCGACGTTGCCAAAAGCAGTATTGTAGCCCGACTTGAGTACACGTCCCTCCTCGGGCGTGCTCATGTTCAAAAGGGCCTTCAAAGCCGAATAACGATGTTTGGGATTGTTGACTATGTTGAAGGCGACAGCTGCTGGCTCGCGACGACAGGTATTCCAAAATTCGATCATCGCCTCAAGAGAGAAGGGCTCGAGTACAATATCGTCATCGAGGGAACCGACGAGCGAGGTTTTTTCGTCGAGAAGCGAAATCCCTATGTTCCTTTGGGGGATCTGACCTCGACGGCGACAAATGTGATACTCCACCGGCAATCGGTCGGAAAAACCCATGACAAGGTCTCTCACACTCTCTCCGCTATCGACCACAATTACCCGTCCACAAGGCTCGGTCTGTTGGGCAAGACTCTCAAGAAGGACCTTCAACTTATCTGGGCGATCTTTTGTCGGGATAATGAGTGCTAAATCACGCCCCCTATAGGTTTGTCCCGGTTTGTTCATGAGCTGACAGCGACCCGACCCCGTATCAAAGGGGGAGAACATCGATTATCGACTTGTCCACTCCCTGACGTTAGCGCCTCCGAACAACCAACACCGTAAGAAGCAGGATTCACCATGTCCAAAGGGGGAAAACATCTCCTTTTAACGTCATGGGATAGCCGATAAGAAGAAATCTCTGCTCGGTTGAAATGGTCAAGATATATGATCTAACGCGCTCCCACCATAAAGAAACCCTCGATATTTCTGTCGTCCGGCGGTTTGAAATAATCTCGAGAATACCTCTGTGCGCTGGCAATCAGACGTCTCCGTCGTTCCTCTCCAAGATGCTGTATTTCCTGCAGTGCCCTGAACAGCTCCAACGGTGTTCGTACTCTCCATGGAGAGGATTTCAGTCCCATGATCGGATCGCATGGGAGCGGCGCGTCCACTTGTAAATGAATGGCCGGCACCCCATTCATCCAAGCCTGCATGCCGACTGATGTTTGGCGATAAATCACACAAAAACATGCCGCAATGTCTGTTTTCAGGTCAGCCTCGGATAGGTGAAAATTCCCCGGCACGTCATGTAGACACTGACTAATCAACGGTCCGACCGGCATATTGGGATGTGCTCTCACCGTAATCTTGTACCCTCGAAGCATTTCAGCACATTCAATCATCCAGTCCAAGACGGATGCCGATGCCCTCACCCCATCGAGGGCCAGGAGAATATTTGCTTCCCCAGTCTCTGCTCTTTTCCCATTCTCCTTGGCTGGAATGTATCGTAACGTGCACCCAGAGTAAATCCTCGTCGATTCTCGTCCTCCAATTCTCTCCATCGACCGCGTCGATTCGGGGCCAGTGGACAAAAGAAAATCCGGCTCCGGTTTCAGATGTCTTTCGTGATGGCTCAGGCGTATCTTAAGATTCAGCGGAAATACCACGGCATGACTGTATCCCACAATCGGTCCCGAACCATACTTTCTAAAAGCCTGAATACATCCCCTTTCAAAAACATTTCCCTCATATAGCTGTATGAGTCTCTCGAAATGATCCCGTTCGCATAATCTCTTCACGGCGGCGTAGCATATTTCCGCGTGGAGATTGAAGATATGATGAAACCGGCGGGCAGTCCATTTGAGGAGATTCGAGAAATCGCAGCCGCAGAAATCAGTATGGAGGAATCTAAACCGCCTGAGAAAAACCTGTGAGGCCAAGCGTATTAGCTGAGGCCATGTGATCACCGAATGGGGAACCAAGACCGAAACCTCCCTACAGTCCCTGATCTTCCGTGCAGAATCTCTGAAATCACCGAGGGGACTGGAGAGATAAGTCAACGATTCACCGTTTCGGTGGTGGACCTTGTGCAAACTATCAAAGAACGGATCCTCATACCCGCCGTTCTTGAAACTGCTGCTATAAAATAACGACGCAACCAGGATAGGAGCATCGGTGTCAGTCGATCTCGGCCGATAACCTCGGAATAGCCATTTCTGATACAGGCACAGGGAAAACATGTGACAGAATCGCTTGAAATTCAATGCTTCTCGAACGATCCGACGGCACCATTGGGGCAGTGGCGAATGCGGTCTTCTATGGACCGTCCAGCCCTTTCCCTTTCCCCACCGCTCACACACGTCTTCTTCGTCAATACTTCCGCAGAGGATTACAATGAACTGTGGATTTCTGGTCTTCATCCGGCAGATGGTAAAAAGCACCAGAGCCAGATAAGAGACGGACATTTCCCATTCCTGCATCTTGGAAGACGCAACGTTTCTCCAGAACGGGTGGTCGGCGCCAAAAGGTTGTACGACCTGATCCCAGAATCTATCGAATTCTTTGTAAAACTGTGCTGACTGGACCTTGGTCAGAGTTGGGAGATAGAATCTCCCAATTCCCAGGTTCCGTGCAAGGGCAACCTCGTTTTGTGTGAGAGGCCTCAACGAGATCAACCGAGTCGGGTTCTCCCCCACAGGGATCTTCTGATGGATTCGATCTGTTATCACCAGCTCTATCATTCCACAGAAAGAATGCAATTAACGACACTCAAGAAGACGCTTTAAGACCATATCCGTTTCACCCTTTTCGAAAGAGATAATTGAATAGCGCGGATGCAGGACCGATGTCGCCACCGTCAAC
>CAYFYO010000181.1:0-3814 GCA_964347335.1 uncultured Thermodesulfobacteriota bacterium | reverse complement strand
TGTTGCTCACGTCCCTCTGGGAATCGCCAAATCGGCTATCATTCAGGCGGGTCAGCGTATCGTACTGATATAGGGCATCGACGAGCTTCATACTCGATTTGACATTGAGGACGATCAGCGGCATGTCGAGTGCTTCGGCAATGGCATGGGCCAGCATGGTCTTGCCAGTCCCAGGCTCTCCTTTGAGGAGAAGTGGCATTTCGAGGGCCATGGAGACGTTGACGATTTTGGCCAACTCCTCATCAAGCACGTATTTTGATGCCCCGGTAAATTTACCCTGTTCATGCTCAGCGACCATATGACGGCTCCTTTTGGAGAAATAGAGTACTTGTCTAGGGGCTAGCGACCTTTGATAATTCACCACAGAGACAGAGATGAGCAGGTCCTCTCAGCGTTAGGTTGGAGGATCGGCCCCCGGGCCTCAAGGCTGGAGGTGAGATCTCGCCACTTTTTGCAACGCAAAAAGTGGCGGAGAGAGTGGGATTCGAACCCACGGTACGCTTTTGGCGCACACTCGCTTAGCAGGCGAGCCCCTTCAGCCAGCTCGGGCATCTCTCCGCACTCAAAAGACAGTCAACACGGATCAGGGTTCAGCGGTCTGCAATATGGACAGAACAAGTTCCTGTTCAGGCTTCCTGTTCCGGCAACTGATCCCTGGTCCCTGACAGCTGTTCGTTAATTGGCGGAAGGGGTAGGATTCGAACCCACGTCCCTTTCGGGAAGCGGTTTTCAAGACCGCCGCCTTAAACCACTCGGCCACCCTTCCACAACATCCCTGGAAAAACCATCAAAAATGGAAGTATTGCCTATGGCTCCCGAGGCTCTTCGGAAGTCTTTTCCTTGGCCCATCTTTTGACAGAATCTTCCGCAATACCTCCGATAAACGGAATTTTGTAAGCCTGACCAGAGTAAGCCCGGACCATCAAAAACACCCAGAGCACGGCGGCCAGTATCTTCAACAGTGTCCCGAATACTGGCACCCACCCGAAAATCCACAAAATGATCCCAATCGGGATGAAAGTGATGATGGACTGAAGGGCATGAAATCGAACAAATTCACTCTTCTTTTCGTCCCAATAAAACACGAATCCGGTGATAAACCCCAAGAGGTAACTCAAAAAGCCAGCAACGTTTTCATCGAGGCCTGTGCTCGATTTTCCAGTCCGAGGAGCCATAGGGTTTCCTCCCCTCTCATTCATGAACGATATATTACGGCCATTTCCGCTGAGATAAGACACTGGCGGCCAATATGATTTGTATCTATCAGCAATTCCACGAAAAGTCAAATAATTCCACGCGCTTTTCACGACTTCTCACGCTCTGGCCCCCTTGGTCGAGAAGATTCGAACCTTTCCAAATAGGCGAGAAAACCCGTGCAAACCCGAATTTATTCCACCACGGAGTCGCGCAGAACCCCGATATCGGCGACCCTTTGATCTGCCGAGAGATAACGGCAAATCCGGATCACCAGCCACTCCATATCGAATGAGCCATAGGCAACATGATCAACACAAAATCGAAATGCACAGATAATGATGAGGTCTATCTATGACGAAACTCTGACCGCCTTCTCGAGAACCGGTCTGAGGTACTGGCCAGTATAGGAACGAGGATTGGACGCGATTTCCTCTGGTGAGCCCGTAGCAACGATCTCACCTCCCCGGTCCCCACCCTCGGGACCGAGATCGATAATGTAGTCTGCCGATTTGATCACCTCGAGGTTGTGCTCGATCACGATGACCCCATTCCCGGCATCGACTAAGCGGTTGATCACTTCAAGCAATTTCTGAACGTCTGCAAAGTGGAGCCCTGTGGTCGGTTCGTCAAGAATGTAGACGGTTTTCCCGGTGCTCTTCTTGCTCAGCTCCCTGGAAAGCTTGATCCTTTGTGCTTCCCCCCCAGAGAACGTTGTGGCCGACTGTCCCAGTGTAATGTACCCCAATCCCACATCCTGGAGGGTCTGGAGTTTGTTTCTGACGGCAGGAATATTCTCAAAAAAGGAGAGGGCTTGGGATACCGTCATATCGAGGACATCATGGATGTTTTTGCCCCGATATCTGATTTCCAGTGTCTCCCGGTTATACCGCTTCCCCCCGCAGATCTCACAAGTGACGTACACATTCGGCAGGAAATGCATCTCAACCTTGATGACTCCATCGCCCCGGCACGACTCGCAACGCCCTCCCTTCACGTTAAAACTAAACCGTCCCGGCTTGTAGCCCCGCATTCTCGCCTCCGGAATCTGCGCAAAGAGATCCCGAATCATGCTGAAGACGCCTGTGTAGGTCGCTCCATTCGACCGCGGCGTTCTGCCGATGGGCATCTGGTCGATATTGATCACCTTATCGATGTTTGCAAGGCCATCCAAGGACCGGACTGTTTCAATTCGCCTTTTTGAGCGGTAGAGCCGTCTCGAAAGAACTCGAAAAAGGGTATCCACAACCAAACTACTCTTCCCCGATCCGGAAACCCCTGTGATGCATACGAAGAGTCCCAGAGGAATGGTGACGTCGATATCTTTCAAATTGTTTGTCGTGACCCCTCTCAAAACAAGCTTCCCCTTCTGCGGAGGCCGGCGCTTTTTCGGAATAGGAATGGCCAAATCTCCAGAGAGGTACCGCCCAGTCAAAGAATCCTCTGCCTTCATGATTTGGGAGGGGCCACCGGAGAAAATAACGCGACCCCCATGGACCCCCGCGCCTGGGCCCATGTCAACGAGATAGTCCGCTGCGAGAATCGTCGACTCATCATGTTCCACCACGATGACGGTGTTTCCCATATCTCTCAGGCGATGAAGATTCTTCAAGAGACGAAGGTTATCCTTTTGATGAAGCCCGATACTTGGCTCGTCTAGGATGTACATGACCCCGACCAGACTCGAGCCGATCTGGGTGGCAAGACGGATCCTCTGCCCTTCGCCTGCGGAAAGGGTGACAGCCCTTCGGTCGATGGTCAAATAATCCAACCCGACGTCGACCATAAAGTGGAGCCGCTCAATGATCTCTTTGAGAATCGGCGTGGCAATTTGTCGATGTCTTACACCCATTTTCAGATTCCGAAGAAAATCAAGGGCCTCCTCGATTGACATCCTGACCACGTCCCCGATAGAAAGGCCATTGACTTTGACCGAGAGACTCTCCTGCCGAAGTCTCGTCCCCCCACAGGCGGGACAGGGGGTTCCATTCGGATCGCTTCCAGCGTTTCCGTCGGTCCCATCCAGAACAACCGCGTCATTGTTGGTGACGCCATATAGCCACCCATCTGTTACGACCCCGAGGCCGCCACATCGTGGACAGGCCCCATAGGGGCTATTGAACGAGAACATTCTTGGAGCTATATCCGGGTAGCTAACTCCACAGTCGATACACGCCGCTTTTTGGCTGAATATGATCTCTCGCTCGTCGTCGATTTCAACCCTTATCACGCCCTTGGCCATTCTGGAGGCGAGTTCCAGTGAGTCGGCCAGTCTTTTTTCAAGCCTCTCCCGCATCACCAGTCGGTCGATCGCCACATCAATGGTGTGCTTCTTGTTCCGGTCGAGTTGAATCGGCTCTTCGAGCTCCCGAAGCGTACCATCGATTCTGACCCGAACAAAGCCCTCACGCCGGAGTTCCTCCAGTTCTTTCCGGTACTCGCCTTTCTTTCCCCGCACGATCGGGGAAAATAGGTTGACCCGGGTTCCCCTGGGAAGCGCCATAAGGTGGTCGACGATCTGCTGTATCGTCTGGGATGATATCTCTTTCCCACACTGGGGGCAGAATGGCTTTCCCACACGGGCAAAGAGCAACCGAAGGTAGTCATAGATTTCCGTGAT
>CAYFYO010000180.1:0-3938 GCA_964347335.1 uncultured Thermodesulfobacteriota bacterium | reverse complement strand
CAGGCCTCCTGCGAGAAAAAGTAGGCGGGCCGGGGCTTTCCGATGGCTCGCACACCAGAACGTTTCTTTCATCGACCTCGAAGGTACATTTTTCTTCAAGGATTCCCTTGAGCCGCTTTCTCGCTCGATGCAGCCTCACTTTGGCGTTTTCTGTTGTTGTGCCGATTACCTCGGCGACCTCTGAGTGGTTGAAACCCATGACGTCATAGAGAACGAGCACGGTCCTCATGGATTCAGGAAGAAGGCTCATTTGGTCCTGAACGCATGCCCCCATCTGACGCTGTTCCAATTCTTTTTGAATGGAGGCCTCTTTGGAGCCTTCTATCTTCACCTGGATTTCATTTTCGGTCGTCCTGGGCTCCTTCAATTGGCGGAAATGGTCTTGACAGAGATTGTAGGCGATACGAAATATCCAGGAAGATAACTTTGACGGATCTCTTACGCTGTCCAGTTTGTTCTGAACTCTGAGGAACGTCTCCTGGATCAGGTCATCAGCGACCCATTCGTCCTTCACAAGGGTCATGATAAACCTTCTGATTCTCCCGTGATACTGATCATAGATCTCCCAGAAATCCACTGCTGAGCCTCCTCGCGACTAGCCGCAGCATGAGCCTTCAGATTGCCTACTGCAGGGGAGGTCGTACTTTTTCCCCCGGCCCATGATGTCACTGACGCTCCCTCTCATCGCCATGTGGGCTCCCTTCTTGACCTGGCTTGCGAGTTCCACAGCCTCCTGAATTTCGGTGGCGCTCACGGCGAGCGCATTCGCCTTCCCAAAATAGTGTTCAAAACAGGGGACGCAGTTTGCAGCCGTGGCCGCCCCCAAAGAGATCAGAACCTTTGTCTTCTCGTCCATCGGTCAAACCCTCCTCGCCGTTTTTCTGTATGACGGAAAAATGGGACCGAGGGTTACACTGGCATGATAACAGTTTTCTTATTTCGGGTCACTGAGTGAATCCCTAGGCGATCTTTTTCTTCGGCCTCATTCCAAACACAAAACGGAGTGGGCCTATCCGCCTAATGAGCAGCTCATAGATTGCCATTATCACGGCAAATGAGATTGAGCTTATGAATAGATATTTTCCAGGGATACCCATATTCCACTGGACGATGTAGAAGCCGATGATAAGAATGACCGTCTGGTGCTGTATGTAGAATGGGAGGACCGCTTCGTTTGCGTATCGCAGAAATCGACTCTTGCGGTTCAGAAATCGGCTTCCAAAGCTCAGTATCGCGATAATCCAGCACCATGCCCGCAAAGCTTTAAGGACCATAATCCCCGCATATTGCGGTGTGCCAAATGAAATCTGCGGATTGAGCAGAAATCGCAAGACAAGTCCACAAGCGGACAGAACCAGACCCGCGAATAGGGCCACTGTACCATATTTCTTTATTGTTTCCTGAATTCCCGTATTTGAGAATACGAGATAGCCGTAAAGAAAGAAGAACAGATATGAGAAAATATCCCAGCCACCCATTTGTCTCGTAAAGCCCAATCCTGCCCAGTCTGCGAACATGGCAGCGATGGCAACGGGCAAGCAAAGGAAGACTAATGACCCGGGGCGTTCGAACCAATTTGACAATCTTGAAATCAGACTCCTTTCCGTTTTCTTCCTGGGAAGGAGAAGAGGTAGCGTGACCAAAGAGAAGATGAAAAGGTCAAACAGGTACCACAAATGCATACCCACGAAGGCAAAGTTTCCTCCAAAACCATATAAGCCGTCAAAATAGTGGGGAAAGAAATGGAAAAAGCTGCCACTGAATTGCAGGTTGGTGAGTCGCTCAAGGTAAACCTGGGGTGGGGCAACCACAAATATCCCAAATATTAAAGGAATGAGGATACGCAGGCTTCTTTCCTTGATAAACTTCCCGGCTCCTCGGAGACTCAGGGAATAGTATACGGCCGCCCCGGAGATGACGAAAAAGAGCGGCATCATCCAATGGTTAAAGAATTGCACGAAAATCGTGGACCCAAGACCCGTCACGGCATTCTTGATGTGCCAGAAATGATCATCAAAAAACCTGTGGTTGTGGAAGAAGAAAATCGATAACATTGCCAGGACGCGCAACCAGTCAAGGTAGTAACGCCTTGTGGGTTCGATTGCTGTGTTAGATTCAGCGCCCGGTAACAGACCACTTCTCATCATTCACCCAAGGATTGCGAGTCAGTATCCGCACGAGAAGGATCAACGGGTTATTGCTCCTCAGAAATGCCGGTATTGTATGAATTTGCGGCCCCGGAAACCAAGTTCAGTCTCTTCCTTCTCGGCTCTAGGAAAACCGCCACTGTCTAGTAATAGAATGGGTGAGGAGTGGGGTCAAGCCTTTTTTGGACGAATTAAACGGGAGACGCGACTTATGGATGCATATTCAGAGACCTACCATGTTTTGATTTGTTAAGTCCCATGGGCGATCTTTCCGGAGATGCAATGGAGTTGCTGGCTAGATTTTTGTTCTTCCTAGGGGTATAAAGCCTTTCCACAACGATCGAGGACCGACAGAAGCAGAAATTAAGGAGCAAAAAGGATGAAAGAAAAGGCAAAAACGATCCCAGTGGAAGAGGCCCTGAACCAGATCCACCTGGCGCTGCGCAGGACGGCGCTGCTCTATCACTTCTTTGCCAAAACTCTGGTCGATGAACTGGGTGAGGAACGCGGAAAGAGACTCATACAAAAGGCAATTGACGCTTATGGGGCTCATATCGGAGATTACGCCAAACGTCGCACCGAGGAGCGGGGTCTTCCGGTCACGCCAGAGAACTTCGAGAGTGATCTCCCGGAGTTGGCCTGGGAGACCGAAACCGTTGTCGTAGAGGGGGAAGAGCGGATTCGGGTCCACCATTGTCCGTTGGCGAGGGAATGGCGAGAGCTGGGAGCGTTGAAAAGGGCTCGCCTCTACTGTTATGTGGACCAGGCGAAAATGCAGAGCTTTAACCCGGACTATGAATACATCCATGTCAAGAACATCCTGGATGGTGACCCCTACTGTGAACTCGTCGTTCGCCCGGTGAGAGAAAAGGCATAGCCGTGGAGATTCAGAGTGATCTCCGAGCCATTTCCGAGGGGAAGAAAGCCGTCGCCCTTGGTCCCCATTCAGATGAGACCCATGCGCTTTTTGCTGAGATTTTGCAGTTTTCAGGTATGTTCGAGGAGGCGACAATCCTTTGCTGAACACTTGCAGTTCTACACGGGTGCCCGAAGGTAGTGTAACCTGATCAATTGCCTTGTTGCCCGGTGCACAAATTCCTTTGCAACAGGTTCTTGATTCGGTATAATAACAGACCCTGCATTAGAGCGTGGCGTTCCAATTTATAGGCCTGGGTGTACCCGACTCACAAATATTCGTAGGGAAAGGAGGAGACACAACATGTGGACCTTGAGAATCAACATGACGGATCGTACCCATCAATTGGACGACGTCCCGACTGCCTACAGGACGTTGGGGGGCCGGGGAATGACATCGACCATCGTTCACGAGGAAGTGCCGCCCCTGTGTCACCCGCTAGGCCCGAACAACAAACTTGTCTTTGCTCCAGGGATTGTTACCGGCACAGCCGCCTCCACATCATCCCGTATCTCTGTGGGGGCCAAGTCACCGCTGACAAGCGGCATCAAGGAATCCAACGCGGGATCTCCTTGGGCACGTCACCTCCCTGCTATGCAGATTAGAGCGCTGATCGTGGAAGGCCAACCCAAAGAGAAAGGGACCTACTGGATGGTCTATCTGAGCTGGGACGAAAAGGCCGGTAAGCCCAAGGTCGAATTTTTCCCCGCAGACGAATACACGGGTAAAGACCTGTATGAGGTCTTTCCCAGGGTTTTTGAACGGTTCGAGGGAAAGGTTGCTGTCGCCGGCTGTGGAGTGGCCGGAGAATATGGCTACGGCAATGCCGGGGTCGTATTCAATGACATGGCCAAACGTCCCAGTCGGTATGCTGG
>CAYFYO010000179.1:0-3940 GCA_964347335.1 uncultured Thermodesulfobacteriota bacterium | reverse complement strand
GGAAAACCAGACCAGTCTCGAAGAGGAGTTTTGCCTGATTTCACCCAAGTGAGGGGAAGACTTATCCCTCCAAATTGCCCCTTAAGCCAGCCCGCTTAAAGGCCTGTCCAGCCTTTTCTTTCATTCCACTGGCCTCGTAAGCCCTCCCCAGTTGCTTATTAATCCGGACGTGGTCTTCCTCCTTGAGGCCATCGAGCTGCAAGGCTTTTTCAAGATAAAAGATGGAACGGTCAAAAACGCCCTTTTCCGTGTAACACTCGCCAAGCATCACCAGACAATCGATCTGTTTGGGGCCGTACGCGAGCGCTGCTTCAAACTCCGCGATGGCCTCGTCGATCAGGTCCATCTCCATGTAGGCGATCCCCAGGTGATAATGGGATTCAAGGTCCTTTTCAGGAGACACGTCTTGCTGAATATCGACCTTCTGGTGAGTGAGGTACGGCGGGGCCTCGGTTTCTTGGGGGTTATTTTGAGCCGGTTGTCGATTTTCAGGAGGCAGATCGAGGGGTTCCCCGAGATCCAGGATCTCCTCGTCTCCCGGACTCTCTTGAGAAGAGGGCTCATCGGTGTCGAAGATCTCGTCGAGGGTGAGGGGTTCGTTGGCGTTCGCCTCAGGATGGGGGCCCATGCTCGGTTCTGGCTCTGATCGACCGAGGGAGAGCGCCTTATTCTCAGCCTGAACAGGAGTGGCCCCCGTCACGGCTCGGTCGATCTCCCGGATCGCATTTCGGGCGACTTGGTCTTCTGGGTTTAACTTGATGATGTTATGGTACAGAACCTTGGCATTTCCAAAGAGACTCTCCTTCTTGTATAGCTCAGCGAGCCAATAATGAACATCGATCATCTTGGGCCTAACGGTCAAGACCTTCTTATACATGGAGATGGCACGGTAGCTCAGGTCCTCCTCCTCATACTGTTTTGCGAGCTGGATGTACTCGTTCACCGCGCGCTCGGTCGCGTTATCTTTTGCGTAGAGATCCGCGAGTTTCGTGCGGATTCTGATATTTCTCGGGTCATCGGCCACCAGCCTTTCATACTCTGAGATGGCCTTACGAATCTGCCCCTTCATCAGGAACTTCTGTGCGCTTTGTAAGGCCTTTCGCCTATCGAAGCCCACGGTGCACACCTCGTTACGCAATGCCTCGCGTAAACTGACATTAACCAAGAGGCCTTAAAAAGTCAAGAGAGACGGCCCTCAAGCCCATCGCGAAAAGACCGATGCAAATGCCACTTTCATGGGAGCGAAATGGCTAATGGTCGGTTTTTTGTCACCCACGGCTGAGCCCGTCTTTTTGATGATCCCATCGGTGTCTCCGAGGCGCATTATTTCAGGCCTCATGCCCCGCCAGGCATTGCATTTATCCTCGCGGAGGCCGTCCGGTTGAATCTCTAAAAAGGTGTTCCATTTCTTGCCAGTTTCTGGTATGTCCATAACCAAAGTGGACGAATTTCGTACACAAAAGCGCAAACGGATAGACTCCACACCTAGGGTATCGGCTGAAATAGGTGAAAGGATAAGCGCAAAATGACTGAGTTCGAGGATATTGGCGATGGCAATAGATCAGATTGGTCGGAATTTGTATGGCAGTTGGCACCTAATTTGCTTGGACCGGGTTTTAAATTCCTGGGTTTTGAGATGGAAAAAATCCTTCAGGAGATCAACGAACTCCCTGGCATCAGGGGTTCTTTTGTATGTGATGGCAAGGGCACGGTTATCTCAAGCGCCATGCCAGCGGCGTACGACAAGCAGGTTAAGGACATTGGGAGAGAAGTGGTTCAGGTCATTAGCCTCTTGCAGATCCTCGGAGAGGAAACGGATATTCTCGATTTCCTCTTCTCCGATGGTCGAATTCTGGTCAATGGGCTCACGGATTTCTCTCTCATCGTCTTCTGTGACAACGATATTGACATCTCTATGCTCCGGTTGAGGACGAATGTCGCCTTGGCGGAAATCCGTCGAGATGGGAGGTTCAAGAGACACATGCACAAGGTCTCGAAGGCGAGAGGGAGTCTCCTCCCCAGTGAGGGACTCGATGAGTCCTACCAGGCGATTATCAATAGACTGAAGCCCCCAGAAAAGTAGCTCGGCATTCTTACGACTGTCTGGGATTCCGAGACACGACGGCAATGAAAGGGCCAACTCACCCATAAAAGAGAGATCCAGGAATGGTTGCGGTCTTCACGGGTGATCTTTCCCAAATACGGCTCCTCGATATCCTGAATCTGTTAATTCATGAGAGGAAAACGGGGAAAGTCACGCTGAAAAAAGGCACGACCGTCGGGGAGATTTTCGTTGAAGACGGGAAGATCATCCACGGCGGCGCCGAAGCACGGAATGGAGAGGAAGCCGTCTATCTCATGATGACGTGGATGATTGGTCAATTCAGCTACACTCCCGATGCTCTGCCTGAATCAAAAACCATCGAGACCTCCACAGAGCAGATCATCTCTGAAGGGGTTCAACGGGTTCAAGAATGGGATCGCATACGGAAGGCCATTCCATCGACCGATATAGCATTCCGGCTCTCGTCCCGAAGAAGTACAGACGACATCGCGCTAAAGGGTGATGAATGGAATGTGCTTGTCCGCCTCAACGGTGTCAGGACGGTTCGGGAGGTATCCCAAGGATTGGGGATGAGCGAGGTCGAGACGGCAAAGAAACTCTATCGCCTGTTAGGAGCGGGACTGATCGAGGTGGCAGAGAGGCCACCCCAGCCGGCCAGGAGAACTGTTGGCAAGTCTTTTTTCGATAAGGTGCAAGTGGAGCTTACGCAGATCATGGGTCCGATCGCCCCGGTCGTGATTGAGGATCATGTCGCTGAGATGGATGAGAGGATTTCCGCTTTCCCGAGAGACAGGGCTGCTGAGTTGATCGAGAGGATCAGTACAGAGGTCTCTGATGAGACGAAGCGGGTCGATTTCCAGAGGTCAATGCTTGAAATACTGAAGGGAATTTGACAATTGGAGCCATAAGATGGCGGAGAGAGGAACCAAAGGTGTTGGACTTTTGCCCAAACTGATGGGCGCAATGCTGATCCCGGTTTTGCTCTCCTTTGGAGTGCTTGCTTACATATATTTGTTTCACATGAAGGAGATGGTCTCCTCCACGATGGCAGAGATGGAGAATATGAACAGCACGGTTGTGGCGGAAATGGAAGAGATGAGTTCAGTTGCGACCCGTGAGGGGATTGAGACCCTGAGTGAATTGGGTGAGCGGATGATTCGAGAGAAGGCCAAGGATGTGGCACGTCAAATCGAGATTTTTGTGAAAGCTCACCCTAAGTCAAAGCTGCCAGCGCTTCGGGAAGACGAAGAGATGAAAGGGATCGCCATCCAACCCGTGGGCAAGACGGGGTACACGGCGGTTCATGACAATAAGGCGATCAATCATTTTCACGTAAATCCCAAAATAGTCGGAATGAATCTGCGCACACTGGCAAACCGGTTTCCGGAATTCTGGGAGATCCTCGAAGCAAGCCTTGCCGGGGATGCTCATGGATATTACGATTGGGAAGACGCCGATGGCACGGTTCGATCCAAGTATATGTTTATCGCTCCAGTCCAAGGAACAAACCTGAGGGTCGCTGCCACAACCTATATAGATGAATTCTCTGCGCCAGCGAGACAGGTCGAAAAGAGGCTGGAAGAAATCCACGAGAGAACCGCTAAGAAGCTTCTGGCCGCATCGGGTCGGACGCTCGACAGATTCAGAGCGACCTCTCAGAGGGCACTCAACATACTCCTGATTGTGGTGGTCCTCTCTCTGGTGGCGATTATCTTCTTAACTTTCTGGTTCTCCAGGAAGATCATCCGTCCCATCGCTCAGCTGACTCGGTTGGCCGATAGGATTAGCATGGGCGATCTCGAGACAACCGTCGAGGTTAGGTCGAGAGATGAGGTAGGCCTGCTGGCGGATTCGTTCAGCAGAATGCAGGAGAGT
>CAYFYO010000178.1:0-4016 GCA_964347335.1 uncultured Thermodesulfobacteriota bacterium | reverse complement strand
ATCGAATCTTCGGGTTCAAGAAAGCATAGAGAATGTCGACCACAATGTTGATGGTCAAGATGATCAATGCGGCCAGCATGATGTACGTCACAATGACAGGGTTGTCGGTTTCATAGATGGATGTCAACAGTAGGTTTCCCAGTCCTGGCCATTGGAAGATCGTTTCGGTCACGATGGAAAAGGCGATCAGTTCTCCAAACTGCAGGCCCGTCATGGTCACGACCGGGATCAACACGTTTCTCAATGCATGTTTAAAGATCACTTTTCTCGGGGGCAGACCCTTAGACCAGGCCGTCTTGATGTAATCCTCGGTCAGAACCTCCCGCATGCCTGCCCGCGTCAACCGGAGCAGCACGGCAAGCTGGTACATTCCCAGCGTAAAAGCCGGAAGAATCAGATGGGTGATGCCACTCCAGGTGAGAAATCCTGTCCGCCAAAAACCGACAGTCACCGTTTCTCCTCTGCCAAAGGGGGGCAGAACCTTCAAGTAGACAGCAAATATCATGATCAGGACAATGCCGGTCAGAAAAGTCGGCGTGGAGATGTTGAGAAGGGAACCTGCCATGATAAGACGGTTTTTGAGGGCATAAGGCTTCAGAGATACAAAAACACCGAATCCCACACCTAAAACGAAGGCTAGAAAAATCGCCAAAACGGCAAGTTCGACCGTGGCGGGAAACCGCTCAAGAATCAGACCTAAGGCTGGCACGCGACTTACGTACGACTTTCCGAAATTGCCTTGGGCGGCATTGGCAATGAATCGGATGTACTGAATATAAAACGGCTTATCCAGGCCAAAGGCCTTCCTCACTTCCTCAATTTCTTTCAGTGAAGCATACCTTCCTGCTAGCGTTAAGACGGGGTCTCCGGCATAGCGGAAGATAATGAAGCAGATGAAGGAGACGGCGAGGAGGACGACAACCCCCTGGATGAGTCTTCGCGCAATGTACGTGAACATCTTTCATGGGAGGGCGGGCCTGGAGTCATTCCGGGCCCGCCTTTCTGTTTGAGATGTTATTGTTTGGAGATCTCCTTAAAGACGATCCACCGGTCAGGGCGAGGGGTAAATTTGATCCCTTTCCCCTTCTGGATGGCATAGATGTCCTGCTGATAGTGGAGGGGAATGACGGCGATCTTATCGACCATGGCCATTTTGTTCAGATCTCGAAGGACCTTTTCGCGTTTCTCCTGGTCCGCAATGCTGGCTGTGGACTGGAGCATTGCGTCCACCTCGGAATCACTGAAATTGGCTCCGTTCAGACCCCCAAAGCCTTTTTCCATGTCCCGGGTATGGAGCAGTTTGAAATAGGTCCGTCCCATATCAAAAGTACCGTCAAACCAGCCGATGAGATAGAAGTCGAGTTTTCCCTCGGAGACTTCCGGGAAAAAGATGGATTTAGGCTTCACGTCCAGGTTCGCTCTGATCCCTACCTTGGCCAGATATTTCGCTACGGCTTCGGCAATCTGCTCGTCCTGAACATACCGGTCGTTGGGGCCTGACAGGGTCACCTCAAACCCCTTTTCGTATCCCGCTTCCTTCAGGAGCTTCTTGGCCATCTCCGGGTCGTATGGCAGCCGGGTGAGCGTGCCATTATACCCAATGGTCGGCGGATCCGGGATCTGGGCCGCTGGCGCCGCATGACCCCGCATGATTTTCTCGATAATCTCATCCTCGTTGATGGCCATGTACATAGCCTGGCGCACTCGGAGGTCTGCCATGGGACTTCCCGGCTTGTTACCCAGAACCAGGAAGATGGACCTTCGGGCTGGACGAGCGACCACTTCGAGTTTCGGGTTCTGGACCACTTTTTCGTACAATTCAACCGGAACGCCTGACACCACCTCGGCCTGCCCAGAGACGAGGGCGGCAAAGCGGGTCGAGGATTCGGTGATGGGCCTCAGTTCCACATTCTTGATAGGTGGCGCACCTTCCCAGTAGTCCTCATTGGCCTCCATCTTGAGATACGACCCCTTGACCCACTCGACGAACTTGTAGGAACCCGTCCCGATGGGTTTAACCTGAACCTCTCCCGGGTCCCTGGCCTCTGTTGACTCCTTGTCCATGATATAGATCTGATGCATATTGTTGACAAACCAGGGGATCGGGTCCTTGGTCTTGATGACGACCGTGTAGTCGTCGAGGATATCAATGGAGGCAATGCTTTTCCCCGTGTTGATGAACTCAGATACGTCTGGGTTAGACAGCCGCTCAAAGGAGAACTTCACGTCCTCGGCGGTAAAGGGATTGCCATTGTGGAACTTGACCCCTTTCCTGAGATAGAACTTCCATGTCAAAAGATCTGGATGTTCATATCTCTCAGCCAAGGCTGGAACCAGCTTCCCTTCGGCACCCTTTCGCTGCATGAGTCCCTCAAAGAAGTTGGCCATCACTGACAGGTTTGCATCCGCATCGGAGCCATGGGGGTTCATGGTCCTCGGTGGAGTGTCCACGGCAACCACAATGGACGAGGCACCGAGAGCGTCTCCTGGGAGGCCCATGAAGGCTCCCATAAGGATCCCTACGAGAATAAAAGCAAGCGTCTTCTTCATTTGTTACCCTCCTTTCTGTTTCGCCCAAACGGGTTTTCTTTGTGCCAGAGAGATTTTCACCTCCTTTCTTCTCACAATAAATTTAAAAGACCGCAGTGAATGACTTTCCGGTCTGAATCAATACAGATAGCATGCAACATAATGTTCGCCTCCAAGATCCTTCAATATCGGCTCAGCCCTCTCGCACGGGTCCATCCGATGGGGGCAACGAGGATGAAAGTGGCATCCCGGCGGTGGATTGATCGGACTTGGAACATCGCCTTTGAGAATAACCCTCTCCCGGGCCTTTCTCGGATCTGCGACCGGAACGGCTGAGAGAAGCGCCTGCGTATAGGGATGCCTCGGATCGTTATAGAGATCACCGTAGGAAGCCAGCTCAACGATCTTGCCAAGATACATCACAGCAATCCGATCACAGAGGTGTTCCACCACCGCCAGATCATGGGCAATAATGATATACGAGAGCTGAAACTCTTCTTGCAGGTCGATCAAGAGATTGATAATCTGAGCCTGAATCGAGACATCTAGAGCCGAAACCGGCTCGTCTCCGATAATAAGCTGAGGGTTGAGTGCAAGGGCGCGCGCAACTCCGATCCGCTGCCGCTGCCCGCCGCTGAATTCATGGGGATACCTTCGCCCTTGCTCAGGGGTCAAGCCTACCTTTTCGAGAAGATATGCGATCCTTTCTTCTCTCTCTCGACCTCGGTAAACACCGTGAATATCCATCGGATCACCGATGATCTGATTGACCGTCATTCGGGGATTGAGAGAGGAGTAGGGATCCTGAAAGATGATCTGCATTTGCCTTCTCAGAGACCTGAGACTAGATTTCGTCATCTGGGAGGTATCCATCCCATCAAACACGACCGTTCCTGAGGTCGGTTCAATGAGTCTCAAAATAGCCATGCCGGTTGTTGTCTTGCCGCATCCGCTTTCGCCGACCAGCCCAACTGTTTCACCCCTTCTCAGATTAAACGAAATGCCATCCACCGCATAAACGCGGCCGACCGTGCGCGAAAAGAGGCCCTTCTTGATGGGAAAGTGGACCTTCAAATCGGAAATTGAGAGAAGCTCTTCCATTCTGTGGCTACTCGCTTGTGCGCCCTAATAAAGCCAACAACGGACCCCATGACCATCGCCGAGATCGGTCAATTCAGGTGCCTGTTCCTGGCAGACTGCCATCGCATCCGGACATCGGGGATAGAAGCTACACCCAGCCGGCAGTTCATAGAGGCTTGGGACAATTCCCGAGATTTCCTGGAGACGTTGGCGACCGTGTTGAGCCCTCTGGCCTAACATGGGAATCGATTTGAGAAGGCCCTTTGTATAGGGATGCTTAGGATCCTCAAAGATCGCAACCGTGCTCGCCTCCTCTACCACCTTGCCCGCATACATCACTTCGATTCGCTGGGCGATTTCAGCAACCACCCCCAAATCATGGGTAATCAGGACAATCGCCGCTTCGA
>CAYFYO010000177.1:0-4149 GCA_964347335.1 uncultured Thermodesulfobacteriota bacterium | reverse complement strand
CGACCAATGCACTCCCCACAAAGCCAAACATGACCAGATTCGTGTGAATCTGACGAATTCTTCCGAATGCGATCCACGGAATATTCCCGAGGAGTTCTGGGGCCACCATCTCCACGGCTCCGATGAAGCCTGCAAGGCTCCCAGCCACCATCCATGCCGCAGAACTCAGCAAGAATCCTTTGGTTGTTCCGTTCGGTTCATCCTTCAGGAAATTCAATTCAATGAATCCTTTCGATAAAGCGAGACCGAGGCATTGTTTCGAGCTTTTGGGGAAATCCTCTTGTTCCCTGAGCGACATTGCGGGAGAAGGGACAAGCGGATCTCCTTTAAAGATCAGAAGTCATAAACCAAATATACGAATGACAGAAACCCCTTTCACACCGAATACGAATGCATTAAATGTCTTCACATTGGTTTTTCAGGACAATGCCCAACTGCTCTCTCTCGCCCGCTCCCCTTCAACTTTGCTCAGGACAGGCCATTCGGCCCTGCTCAGGGTTGCCTGAGCCCACAGAGTTCCCAAGAGATGATTTTGAGCCTGGCCTGATTTTTTGAGAGGAAAAATGAGGCCACCCACTCCACCCCTTCGGGGCCATACAATACAGATTTCATAACGAATCGCGTGGTGGTACCCAATCAATTGATCCATGCGAAGCGTTGACGCTCTTGACCTGACTCGCCCTCTCAGCGATTCAGGTCGAAACTCAGAGATCTCAGTGTACGCTGCGAGAAATAAAAACTGACTTCATGCGCCTGCATTAGTTATGACACGCCAACCAGCAGTCCAATTGAGCCTTCTCTCTCTTGTGGCATTCGATGCAGAAACCCATCTTAAATTCGATCGGCATCAGACGATCCATCTCTTTCACATTTCCGTGGCAGACCGTGCAGTCGATTCCACGGGCGATATGCCTCTGATGGTTGAATTGAACATGGTCCGGCACGTAGGCGATCCTGATCCAAGGGATTGGCCTCTTGGTTTCGTAATGCGATTTCACGCGGAGGATCTGGGGATGCTGCGAAATAATATACCGGTGACAATAAAGGCATTTCTCCACCGCCGGAATCCCCGCGTTTCTGGATCGGTCCGCATAGGGATGACAGAACCGGCAGCTGATCTGCTTTACCCCTGCATGGATCCGGTGGCTGAAATAAATGGGTTGTTTGGGGCCGAGCCCTCGACTCGGATAAACAGCGTAAAAATAGAACATCACCACGAGGAGGAGGATCGATACCCCCACCCAAATATACCCTCTTTTCGTGTGATCGGTCTGCCTACGCTTTCGAGTGCTATCTCTCATCATCGTGAAAACTGAATATTCCTGCCAGTCAACGGGTTTATCCGCTGATCTCTACTCGGCTCGTCTCGACGGTTTCGCGAAACAAGGGATCCGAGACAGGAACCAGTGGAAATCTCCTCAGAAAAGCGGTGAGGCTCAATGCCATAAGCCCGAGAAATCCTGCGGTAATGAGGATTTCCAGGATACCGATGGGAAGTTGCTCCCCTCTCCAGAGCGAAGGGGCCACCAGAAGCAGCCGTTCGAGCCACATCCCTATCAGAACAATGCCGCAGAGTATCATGAGGGGCACAGGCTTCATCTTGATCTTTCGACTCAAGAGGACGACAAAGGGAATACCGAAGGAGACGACGAGAACAGTCCAGGCCAGTGGTTCCCACGGGCTGGTTTGGACGCGAAGGATGACGTATCGTGTCTCCTCGGCGAGATTGCCATACCAGATAACCAGAAACTGAGAATAGAAGAAATCGCCTGTCAACAAGCAAAAACCGAACAGGATTTTGCCCAAGTCGTGGAAGTGTTTCGACCCGATCAGCGATTTCAGGCCCGGGGCGCTCCTAAAGAGGCCCGTTAGAATAATCAGAGCCGCCAGGCCCGTGTAAAGGCTACCCACAAAGTAGTAAGCTCCAAAGAGCGTACTGAACCAGTGAGGGTCGAGTGACATGATCAGGTCGAAGGCGATCAGCGTGAGAACCAAACCATAGAGTAAACCCAGGACGGGAGAGAGAACCGTCTGAATCCGCCATCGCCTGTCAATCCGGCTGTGCTTTTCCCTCCCACCCCCTGCATCGGGTGTGGAGTCTGTTCCCCGAGAGAGCGCCTCCATATCTCCACGAATGGAGACAAATACAAGGATCAGGGCCACGGCTGTGAGCAGGAAAAGGCTCGCGCCATCTCTGGCAAATAAAAAACCCACATTCAGCCAGGCTTCCTTGCCCTGAACGGGTTCATGAATCCAAGGAAAAATATCTTCTCGTCCAAAGTAAAGGGCCCAAAAAAGCACAAAGGAGACTGGCAGAAAGGCAGCTGGAGCCTCAGCAAAACGTTTGAGCGGACGTGCCCACCGCGCCTTGGTCAAATTCAGGATGGCAACAAAGACCACCGCACCAAACGCAAGGCCAGACCAAAAGGCATAATTAACCAGATAGGCCTGCCACGCCCGCTGAGCCTGAGGTCCAGAAATCCCAATCAGAAACGCACCCCCCCCTGCGATGACCAACAGGAGAAAGAGAATCATCCAGGGCCGCTGATTTCCCTCCAGCCCGGACTTCAGGCTTTCACCAGAGATCTCACCCGTCGACCTCATGAACCTCCTCAGCACCGGCTTCCTTCAGAAGTTGAGAGACCCTCGGCGCCTCACCGACAGGACACTCGATAGAAACACCGAATCGGTCTTTCGTGAATCGCGGATCATAATGGTCAGGCAACTTTGTCCGTGGGATGCGACTTTTCATCAGCATACCGATCAAATTCCCCCCGATACCCAGCAGGATGGTGAATTCAAAACCAACGATCATAAAGGGGATCCAGGCCACAACCGGCCGGCCGCCAACAATGAATTCCCACTGGAGGGCAGTGTATACCGCTAGACTCATCCCCAGAGCCAGACCCATTATCCCTCCCATTAGCGTGAAAAAACGGACAGGACTCGGTTTCGCGTCCAGGATTTCCGCAAGTTCATGGCAGGGAGTCGGTGAGTAGACGGTGTCTACCTTCACCCTGGCTCTCTTTGCGGCCTCGATGGCATGCAACATGTCATCCAGAGAGGAAAAAATGCCGATCAAAGTTCTTTGACCCGTCATCGTACCTCACCACTCGGAAAGCACCTTTTTTCTCTCATCTCCCCCTCACGGGCGGCGCCAGATGCTCCTTGACCTCAGTCATGGATATGGATGGCAAAAATTTGACGAACAAGAGAAACAAGAAGAAAAACAAGCCAAAAGAACCGAGCAAGATACCGAATTCTAACCAAGAGGGGCTGTAAAGCCCCCATGAATACGGGTCGTACTCGTGTGCCACTGAACCGACAATGATCACATATCGCTCAAACCACATCCCAATGTTGACCAGAATGGCGATTCCAAAGAGGCTGATGAGGTTGGTCCGAACCTTTTTAAAGAAAAAAGCGAGCGGTAGCACCGAATTGAAGAGGACCATGATCCAAAACTGGGGGGCATATTCCCCAATGGCACGCCAGATGAATGTATCTCGCTCAACCATGTTTCCACTGTACCAGGCCGTGAAATATTCCACGCCATAGGCATAGCCCACGATCAGCCCTGTAAAAACGATGGTTTTGGCAATGTTCTCGAGAATCGACATCGTGATGAGGTTTTCGAATCGGAAAATGCGTCGAAGGGGGATCAGCAGGGTCAATACCATGGCCAGTCCCGAATGAATGGCACCCGCCACAAAGTACGGGGCAAAAATCGTACTGTGCCATCCCGGCACAATGGCCAAGGCGAAATCCCAGGAGACCACACTGTGAACTGATATCACCAGCGGTGTCGCAAAAGCCGCGAAAAATAGGTAGGCCGAACCGTAGTGTCGCCACTGATTGTGGGAACCGAGCCATCCAAGGGAGAGGAGCCCATAGATTTTACGCCGGAGCCCATGGGCGCGGTCACGAATGATGGCCAGATCGGGGATGAGACCGGTATACCAGAAGAGAAAACTCACGATGAGATACGTGGAAATGGCGATCATGTCAAAGATCAGTGGGGATTGAAAATTCGGCCATAGATTGCGTTGGTTTGGGTATGGAAGCAGCCAGTAGAAAATCCAAACGCGTCCGAGATGGATAAAGGGAAAAAGTCCGGCCACAGCAATGGCAAAAACCGTCATGGCCTCG
>CAYFYO010000176.1:0-4200 GCA_964347335.1 uncultured Thermodesulfobacteriota bacterium | reverse complement strand
GAGGCCCATTGATAGACCCAAATGGTTTGGTTCTCGGCGTCATCACGGTGAAGGTATCTCAATTTGGTGTTGAGGGGATAGGGTTTGCTGTCTCCAGCAATGACATTATCGAGGCCCTGAAAACCCCTCCTTCTCCAAAACAGGAAAGAGAACCGAGGGTGGCTGCCAAAACTCCTCGCCCAGAAGAAGCTGAAGAAGTACGGATCGGAGTTGTGACAAAGCTCGAAAGAAAATATCTCGCTCACCTAAAAGAGGTGTTGGGAAAAAGAGGAGACTGTGAACTGATGGAAATCATTGATCCGATAAGCTACGACAAACTGAACGCTGATACCGCCAGAACTCTGAAACAGAGATATCAAATTGACATGATAGTATGTGTACGTCAGATTGCTGGATATGGTGGTATTGGAACAAGGGCGTTTACAAAAATAATTTCTGGCGAGAGGGTTATGACACTTCCCCCGATAACGATAGGGTTTGGTACAGCGGCCTCGGATCCTTCTAGGCTTCACATTGGATGGGAGAAGAAACTAGTCAGCGAGCAAATCGGGCCGATGGAAAAAATGATTGAAGAGATTTACAGGGAAAAGAGAAAGTCCAAACTATGAATGAGAAGAATAGACCACAGTGAAAATTTCTCATTTGTCATAGACTTTGAGGCAGGGTCAGAGCAGACTCTGCCTTTTCGTTTATTTCAAGATGAAAGTCGCTATTTGCTAACTCCACCAATTCCGTTTATTTGCATCGGAAATAAACAGGAGCTGAGGTCGGAAGAAACAGAAGATATCAGTTAGCATTCCTCATCTTGACTGATAGTATTCTGGATGATCCCCAGGGTTTCGGTCTGTATCAGATAACTCATGTGAATTTGTGAAAAAGGACAGCATTTTAAGAAAGTATTCAATCCTAGCATGTCTTGGACTGAGTTAGCTCGTATTTCTCATGGGGGGCACAAGACATAGTTTGACTTTTGTGTCATTCGGTATGAAAAATAAGTCAATCATGTAAGAAAGGGGGTGATTTCTGAAAAACGACCTTTAGAACCTTCCCCGAGAAATGTGGAATGTCCGTCTGAAAGGTTGTTCCTGCCACAAGATTTCGATTCTCCTGTTGATCTAAATACTGTTTCTAGGGGTACGCTTCAAAAAAACAAAATCCAACTCAATCAGAGACTGTACAGCATTGCCTCCGAAGCGCTTTGTCCCCCAGAGCCTGGAGGACTGGAAGCGTCTCCTCGAGGGAGTTCTTTAGTAGCAAGTTTGTGGGAACCGGACCGTCCTACCTCTTAGGAGGAGGTGCTTTGGCTTTGTCGGTGCGGTTCGATTCCCAACCCTGGTTACGGGGACCGGGCTAGTTTGCCTGAAAGGTTTTTTCTACCTCTCCTTTTCAACGCTCGTGCAAGCAGGCCTGGTCTCCACCTTTTTGGAGGAAAGCCGTGGAGAAGACCGTAGCAAAGACCGGGAGCATTCTGGCATCTGACAATAGGCTAGACCCTGGTTTTCACAAAGCAGTCATGGACCCACTCCTTGTTCCGGCCGAGGAGCAACGCAACCTGCTTATTAAGGCAAAGCAGGGTGACCGAGAGGCGCGTGATCGGCTGATTGTGTGTAATTTAAAGTTCGTGTGCTCCTTAGCCAGGAGGTACCGTGGAAGGGGGCTTCCCCTTTCAGATCTTGTCCAGGAAGGATCCATAGGGCTTATGAAGGCCATCGACCGTTATGACCCCGGTAGGAAGGTGAAATTTACGACCTATGCCGCGTGGTGGATTCTCTGTGGGATTCAGCGCGCCATTATCAGGGACTCAAGGACGATCAGACTCTCATTCCACATCGTCCGCACAATCAATAGACACATGCGGGGCATTCAGGACACAGACGCAGTGATGAAGCTCGGACAGATCGGCCGTGTTACGACCTCCCTCCACACTTTGGAGGAAGAGGACCGGGGTAGGTTTTTGGCCGTTCCAAACTTTGATCTAGAGGAGCTAGTCAAGGCTGAGGCGGTCAAGCACCTACTGTCTGTTCTCGATGATAGAGAGAGGAAGGTCCTTGTAGAACGCTTTGGGCTCGGGGGCAAAGAGGAATCGTCACTCAGACAAATAGGAGACAGCCTGGGTATCTCGTATGAGCGGGTAAGGCAGATTGAGGAGAAGGCGCTGGAGAAGATCAGGCGAGGGCTAAGGAAAGAGTCAGGGTTGCTCTATGGCTAAAAAAACCCTTCACGGTCTGCATAAAGCACCCGCCATGAGACGACACACCGCACAATCGAAGCCAGGGCCATCCGGCAAACACGCAGAGCCTCCTCCAGAGTGCGAGTGGTGTCCTCTCGATGACTGCATGTAGCAGGCAACCAGAGGATGCCCGGTCCTGGAACCGGAAAAGTGGCAGAGATGGCAGGAGAAGGCCAGGGAACGAGGGAGAAGGGCACGGGATAGCCTTCTAGAGGTCCAGGAGTAGCTTTCTGCAAACCCTGTGAAAATTCATGACAGGGTTGTGTGAGAGAAAGGAGGTACAAAGGGGATGGGTGACATACTTGTTTTTTTTAGACGACTTTTCGACTTGAGAAAGCCGGAGGAGGCAAAGGAGGAAGTAACAAAAGAAAGGGAAGAAACGCCAGAAGAAAAAGAAAAGGTGGAAGAGAAAAGAGAACGAGCTCCAGAAAAAAAGAGCAGGCCCCAGAAAAAAAGAAGGAGGAGATGAAGGAAACCAGGAGATGTGACCTATCCGGGAGGAGCCTCAATGGTTCTCTCCGAAGGCGTAAGGTCATCTGTTTGGCCAACACTGTTTGAAAACGTCAGAGGAAAGTCTTTTGGCCAAGCTTCGGGTTGTCGTTAACTTCGTCGCCTAGCTTATAAGATCTTATCTGAATCAAGGAGGACAGGTGATGACGGATGTTCATACGTTCCTTTCCGACATACGGGTAGCTTTGGAGAAGGTTGAACAGAAGATTCGAAGACACCCCTATGTCGTTGCCATCGAGGAGGGAAAGATCGAAAAAGAAACGCTCAAGGTCTTTGCTGGAGAGCAATACCATATCATCTCGAGCGATATTCGAAGCGTTGCCTTGCTTGTCTCAAGATGGGGTCATGGGACTAGCGTTGACTTTTTTTGGATGCTATTGCAGGGAGAGGTGGAGGCCCTCAAAGCCCTTCTGCGATTCGCCTCGGCTTTGGGTGTTTCCGAGGAAGGGTTGAAGGCCTACGACCCATTTGCGGGAGCTCAGGCCTATAAGGCCTACATGGCCTGGTTATCCCTTTACGGAAGCGATGCTGAGGCTGCCGCTGCGTTCCTGGTCAATTTCCCCGCTTGGGGTGCCAATTGCGGCAGGATGAGTGAGGCCCTCAAGAAGAACTATGGGTTCAAAGCTGATGAGGTGGCCTTTTTTGATTTGTTTAGCACGCCTGCAGCCGATTTTGAGCAGAAGGCCGTGACCGTCATCGATAAAGGGCTTTCCCGAGGCGTAGCCCCCGTGGCCATCAAGACGGCAGCAAGGCTACTTCAGGATTACGAACTTCTGTTCTGGGATACCCTCTGGTGATATCGAGATTAGGGAAGGAGCCAAGTTTTGTGGTAAGTGCGGGACGGAGCTCTTACTGGTCTGCCCCCAGTGTGGCTTTGAGAACTCAGCTGGCAACGATTTCTGTGAAGATTGTGGGTATGATCTTAAGAGGGCCAAGGAAGCTCCCCTTGTCGATTACTCTCAGCCTCGATCTTATACGCCCAAATTCCTGGCCGAGAAGATCCTCACCACTCGTAGCTCGATTGAGGGAGAGCGAAAGCTAGTAACGGTACTCTTTGCCGATGTGGTCAACTATACTGCCCTCTCTGAGAAGCTCGATGCTGAGGAAGTCCATGATATCATGGACGGGTGCTTCAAAATCCTGATGGACTCCCCGCTCTTATCCAGCCTCCAGGCATTGCGTCTATGGAACAAAAATAGAATTTTCCTTTCCCTTCATATGCAGCCGCAAGTAATTCCTCTTCTTCCTCTGTAAGCCTCCTTTTTCTAAACATATTCACAACCTTGTTTCCACCTGCCAAAGCCTCTTTGCAGATTGTGACTAGAGGTATCAGATCAACTATGATTTCTCCGGCTTTGTTGTCTTACCTGCCTATCTCCGTCTACTCGAATCTTTTCCTATTCTAGCCCGGATTATTCATCAAAAGGGCTTCAAAAAGTATCGGACATCTGCTAAAGTGT
>CAYFYO010000175.1:0-4265 GCA_964347335.1 uncultured Thermodesulfobacteriota bacterium | reverse complement strand
CCTGGGACCCATGGTCGAGGATCCGCTGAGACAGTCGCTCATAATTTCGGGTGGAAGTCCAGCGATCTTCTTCACCAGCCCCATCGCACTGGCTTTTATCGTATTGACGGGCCTGTCTATCTTCGCAGTGGTGTGGAGACAGATGAAAGGCAAGCCATCTCGATCGTAGGTCTACCTGGGAGAATCTCGAAATCGTCGATGGGTCTGTGTGGATGGCGAGGGATTCGAAGGCCGGCGATTGAGTTTACAGGTGGAACAAAAAAACCAATAAGGAGGTTTTCAATGAAGGAATTGACAGGAATCCTCCCCCCATTAATTATCCCATTCAACGAGGAAGGAGGAATCAACGAAACGTCTTTGCGCAAGTTCATCGACTTCTTAATCGAGCGGAAAATTGGAGGGCTCTTCCCCTGTGGCACATTCGGCTCTGGTCCATTAATGACGAAAGAGGAACGAAAACAATGCGCTGAGATCGTCATCGATTCCGCAGGCGGCCGGGTCCCTGTCATCATTCACGTCGGTACCACGACGACAGCCGCGACTGTAGAATTTGCGAAACATGCTGAGAAAGCTGGGGCCGACGCGGTTGCCGCAGTTCCACCGTATTACTATCCCCATATCGAGGAGGTCGTCATGGGCTACTACCAAGGGCTCCTCGATGCGGTTTCCATCCCTGTGTTCGCATATAATAACCCCGGCCGGGTCGGCTATGCCATCTCGGCCCCCCTTATGGCTCGCCTTGCGGATACGGGATTAACTGGTCTCAAGGAGAGTAGCTTTGACTTGAAGGTCTTTATTTCGTATCTCAATGCGGTGAACAAACCCGGATTTCAGTTCATCATGGGTACCGTCCCCCTTCTCTTCCCTGGTCTGATGATGGGAGCTGTGGCGGGGATTGCTGGTACCGCCAATGCTTTCCCCGAGATTGCCGTCGACCTTTTCAACGAGTTCAAAAACGGGAACTACGCCCGGTGCATTGAACTGCAGAAGAAGATCTCCCGCCTTGTGGCAATCATGGGAATGGGTGGGGTCCCGATCACAGGGCTGATCGCCATGCTTGAGCTTCGGGGGTATGAGTTCGGTTACCCGCACGACCCGATGGTCAAGGTCTCCACGGAAACAAAGGAAAAGATCAGGCAAGAGCTTCTGGAGATCGGGTTACTTGACTGACATGGGGATCCTTGAAAAAATCGGTCTTCACTCCTAGAAGGCCACAGCCGGTGCGGTCCGTTGTCGGTTGTCAGGGGTCCGTGTTCACAACGAAGGACCTGCCAATGACCGCGAACACTGAAATCAAACCTATCTTCGGATCGAAAAAGTCCGGAAACTCTGAAGAGATTTCTATTGACTGCCCTGAGAGGCGATTTCGAGGTGCTCCCTTACGGCCTCCTCGATTGTATAATCCGGTTTCCAACCAATCTCTTTACGAGCCGCACTGTCGTCATAAGAGGCGGGGTACGGAGAAGCCGTCGCTCCTCCTTTGCGGAAGGTTACCTGGGCTTGAGGTCTATATTTCTTTGCAATCTCGATGACCTCACGTATCGTATGCGTTCCTCCGGCGATGTTGTAGATCCTCTGTTTCGGTTCCTCGGCCTCCCACACGGCGAGGAGCGCCTTAACGGCATCCTTGACATAAAGCCAATCTCCAGTCTCATCGGGATTGTCCACTTCCAAGGTTTCCCCTTTGGCGATTGCGTCGAGTAACAGGGAGGAATACAAGGCTGTGATACCGGTAGTCCGGCCTGGTCCAAAGACCCAGGTGAAGCGGACAGCACGGGTGTCGAGCCCATGCTTGAGGGCATACCAGCGAAGGGCATGTTCGCTGGCAAGTTTTGTCTGGCCGTATATCGTCGCCGGATTCTTGGCTGCGTGATCTACCACTGGCTCCTGTACGTCCTTCCCAAACACCGAGATGGAACTAATCATGACAAAACGTCTGACTCCCAAGGCGACGGAGGCGTCGAGAAGGACCAGCGTGGATTCGAAATTGATCTTGAAACCCAAAAGCGGGTTCTTCTCACAAGGCTCGGCCAGGATGGCTCCCAGATGGAAGACGTCCGTTACCCGATGGGCGATCATGGTCCGGTGCAGGTCCTCATTCGAGGTTAAATCCCCCCGGGCGTACGTGATCTGATCGCGCACAGGCGCCAGGGAGGCAGGCTCTCGGGCGATATCAAAGACCACGACCTCAATACCCCTCTCCAAAAGCGCGGAAACCAGATACGTTCCGATAAAACCTGCTCCGCCCGTCACCAGCGCACGCGCCATCGCACTTTCCTTTCCGACCCATAAAAAACGCTCAGCGAAATCTCCATCATTACCGGACGCCGAACATCCTGCCGCGGGACATCCTTCCTAGCCCCCGCTATCATCGGTTCTCAGGCCAAGATAGCCATGCCTCCCTTACCGCCCTGGGGCGCCTTTTTTATCCCCCATATCCTCAGCTGTCAGGGTCTCATTCATGCTCCCGGTCCGGTACCCTTCTAGATCCAGCGTCACGTAGGTATATCCATGGGATTTGACCTGGGAGACGATTTTGTCTCTCAGGTTGTCTTTCCAAAACCTGCGCATTTCCTTCTCTCCCAATTCAATGCGCGCAATTGTATCATGATGGCGAACCCTGAACTGTCGCATCCCCAAATCCCATAAGGCATTTTCGGCCCCTTCAACTTGTCGGAGGGCTGATCTTGTGATCTCCGTATGGTAGGGAAACCGACTCGATAGGCAGGCAAAGGCTGGCTTGTTCCAAGTCGGAAGCCCGAGCATCCGGGAGAGCGTCCTGATCTCTTCTTTCGTGAGCTTCGCCTCCTCTAACGGACTTCGAACCATGAGTTTCCGGGCAGCCATCCGCCCGGGCCTAAAATCCCCAACATCGTCGATGTTACTTGCGTCAAACACGGACCCGATACCGTGATCTCGGGCAATTTGCTTCACCTTCGAAAAGAGTTCGTGCTTACACAAAAAGCACCGGTCGGGGGGGTTATCCGAAAAGCCTGGGACGTCCAACTCCTCAGAGACGATGACAACGTGCTTGACACCGATCAGTCGAGCCAAGTTCTTGGCTTCTTTCAATTCTCGAACCGGATAAGTCTCTGACCGGGCGGTGACGGCCAGCGCCTTCTCCCCTAACAAATCCGCGCACACTTTGAGAAGGAAGGTACTGTCTACGCCGCCCGAAAAAGCAAGGACCGCGCTTCCCGCCTCCTTGACAATCCGACGCAGGTGATCGTACTTCCTCTGAAGCGATTTGGGTAAAGCAGCCTCTTGATCCCCTTGCTTGATTCTCTGGTCAGGCATACGTTTTTCCTTTCAGATTGGAATAAAGCATCCAGTTCCCCCGCCTAATTTATAGGCGAGCGACTGGATGCTGTCAAGGGGTCCATCACCAACGACCTCATCCAAGACCAGAACCGGCTGTGGGTGATCTGCCGATCGGTCGATAGCTGGAGACTTCTCTGCTACCGTACCAAGATATTGCTGCCGGGTTGCGACCTCCTTCTGAACCTCGGATAAATAGCCGGTCATCCTTCCTGACATTTCTGCGCACTTTCTCGTCAGAAAGCCGAAAAAAAGACTTGACATTTTCAGCCTCAATCGATAACAATTTGCAATCACAATGGAAGGACCCATGAGATTACAATGGAAAGGAGGTGGATGGAAGGCCGTCTTGTACTTGGGGAGACGCTCGGGTAGGAGTTATCCAGCTAGATACCACTTACAAGATCAAGGGAGGGATGAAATGAAACTCAAAGATATACCACGCAGACAATTTTTTCAGAATGTTGTCAAGTATTGTGGAGCGGGTGTGGCGGCCGTTGGTTTGGTGGGTCTGAGAAAGAACGCTGCCCATGCCGTGGAGGACTTGGATGAACCCGCGCACTGGGGCGTTTGGGAAATGAGAGACGTGCAGCTCGATCAGTATGGTGAATTTATTCGAAACGCGCCACTCCCGGAGGGCTATTTCACCAAAGACGCGGAGGAGATGATCAACGAGGGGAAACCGGTAGACTGGTCTCACCTTCACCCGAATTGGTACGCAGAGGGCAAAAAGTCCTTGGTGAGCATCGTGAGCGCCACCCCATTGGATAAAGACCTGAAGGGGGATATCCGGAAGACCGTCAAAATGATTGGCGGTTTTGAAAAGGCCCTCAAGAAATCGGATAAGATCCTGATCAAACCCAATATGAACACTGGCGACCCATGGCCAGGGGGAGGGACTGACACCCACTTCCTGGATGCCCTGATCAAGGTGCTCAAGGAAGATG
>CAYFYO010000174.1:0-4376 GCA_964347335.1 uncultured Thermodesulfobacteriota bacterium | reverse complement strand
ACTGCAAGGACGATGTGACCATTACCAGGGAACTTTTCGAATTTGGGATGAAGAGGGGTTACCTGGTCTATCAGACCCGTCAGAGGCAGGCTGTCCGGTTGCCGGTAAACTGGAACCTGAGAGCCATTATTGCCAGCCTCTCGGGAAGAGACGAGAGGTAGATTTCAAGGGAATTCACCCGCTTCTCAGACCGAGAACTACGTTCTTGTAAGCAGGATTTCATAGTTGAAACCCTAATCGGAAAACCCACCTCTTTGCTCCAACAAGTTCTCGCTTTTAACCTATTGATATTTCATCCATAATCTTGTTTCTTTTTCTTTTCGTTCATTCCGGCACCTTTATTGCTCTCAGTCAATTGAATCAGATCCAGGAGTGTACGTATGACAAAGGAGCGAAGAAGCCACCCAAGAGTGGAGGTCTCTCACCCTGTCCTCTATTTCAGCCATATCCATCCAAGGCCCAGGCTTGCCCTGACGGTTGATCTCAGTTTGGGAGGAACTCAAATTGAGACCCTTCACGGTTTAGCTGAGAACGAGGGGATTGAAGTCGCGATTCATACCGATTTACTGGTCATCAAATGCAAGGGGAAGGTCATACACGTTTTGGAACCGGAAAAGGGGAGGGTCAGAGCCGGTATCCAATTTGATGCAATTTCAGAGTATGACAAACTCTATTTGATGCACCACCTTCTTCACCTCATGGAAAAACGGGCACTACAGCCAAGCCTCTCCCTGTGATAAACTCTTCCCTGAGGGGAAATCATGGCGAAGTCCAAGATATGCCCGGAGTGTGGCTCCAAGAGCTGCGCCCGGATCATCTATGGGTTGCCCGTGCTCACCAGAAAACTCCTGGAACAATTAAGGAAGGCCAGGATCATCCTGGGAGGTCCTGTGGAAGAGGATTATAGCCCTCAATGGAAATGCCATGATTGTGGTGCGGAAATATATGAAAGGAGAACAGCAAGGCCTTCACCCCCCCGAGAGATCAAAAAAAAGAGGATAGAGCGCTGAGGTGTTAGTTGCCCCGTAATTCATAGTCCTTTGTGTCCCCATGAATAGAATCACGGAGCTTGGAAGATCCTAGAAAAATTGGTTCGTGAGAGAAGATCAGGCATTCCTCATTCTTGAATATATTTCGAGCCTTTCTAGGGACAGCGTGATAACCTCTTTGAAGGTATCTTTCTTTTCCATGTAATCTTCTAAGAAACCTCTAACCTCTTCCTCTCTACCCAATCCACCCACCGGAACGATTGCCTCGATCACCCTCTCATAATGCATCGGATGAAGCTCCTCAAGTCGGTCTATGCTGGATGTGAACCAGTGCCACAAATAGACGGCTGCGTGAGGGTTTAAGGCGATAGAAACAAGGGGAATAAACTTATTTCGGATCGGCACCCTATCCAAGGTATACTCCTGCGTTTTTTTAATGAGTCGACTATCACTGAAACATCCAAGGGCGATCAGAATATTCATCCGTTCATGTTCACTATCAGATGATTGGAGCCTCTGATCAAACCAATCAAAGGTGTCCTCCTGGCCATGTAAGGCCCCAACCTGCATCACACTTTTCAGAATGTCCGGATGGATGGCCTCTCCCCGGGTTAGGGACTCGAATTTCTCAAGTGTGAATCTCCGCACCTCCTCTGAACCATAAAGCACCGTGTGCCAGGCAATCCGATCTCTGAGGACAGAGACGGTATGTCTCTCATCGGATCTTGGTTCCAAGCCGATATTTGTGAGCACCCTCTCAAAGATGGATTTCCCCACGGACGCGACCTTTTGCTTCCTGGAACCCTCCATGAGCAGGAATGCTTCGAACAAGTTACCAGCGATGCTCGTAAGAGGTAGGAAGCCTTCTTCGTTCGTGTAATTCGATAGGAAGTCCAGGTAGTCCTCAATCGAGGCTTCGCTCTGTCTCACCAATGCATAAAAGTCGTTTTGGAGACCCCAACGGTCCTCGGGTCTCAGCTTTTTGTTCAATACCCTTTTTTTCAGCTGATCCAGGTCGTTTCTATCCAGATATTTGACCCTGTAAAATCCACTTTGCCCGTCATTGACTTTATAGGCTTCAGCCTCCGTATCGATATCGATTTGCTTATTTTCTCCATCGAGGAGTGTCGTTACCGAGTTTGAATCACCATCGCGATAGAAGAATCTGATCGTCAACGGTATGAACCAATGCTGGTTCGCCTTGTTGGGCAGGTAGGTAAATCGTTTTTGCGTGAGAATGAGCTTCTGACCAAGTCTTTGTACCTCAACAATCGGAAAACCAGGTTGCTCAATCCAACTCTTCATCATTCTGGTGATCGGTTCTTCCGAGACTGCCTCAAAGGCCTCCCAGAGGTGATGACTCGATGCGCAGCCGTATGCGTGTCGCTCCAGATAATTCCGGAGTCCTTTCCTGAAGTTATCTTTGCCAATATATCCCTCGAGCTGCCTTAAGATGCTTCCTCCTTTGTTGTAGAGGATTGGCGCCGTGCTGGCAGTGATGGCGACTCGGCTTTTTCCAGGAAGCTCGATAGGAATTGTCTCTCGGAGGCCGTCCCTTTCAAGAGCCTGATTTGTTTGGGTCTCTAGGAATTGGTCCCAAACGTCCCATTCCGGGTGGTAGTGCGATACGATGCCGTAGCCAAAAAATGTGGCAAAACTCTCGTTGAGCCAAATGTATTTCCAGTTAGAAGGGCTGACGAGGTTGCCAAACCACTGGTGAGCCATCTCGTGGGCAATAACTTCGCATATCCTTTCCTGGCCGGCTTTGGACGTGATGCCCGGATAGTAGAGGAGCAAATTTTCCCGAAATGTGATAGCCCCCCAATTCTCCATTGCCCCAAATGCGAAGTCCGGAATCGCGATCAAATCAAGCTTGGGAAGGGGATAATGAATCCCGTAATAGTCTTCGCAAAATCCCAACGCTTTTCGACCAAAGTCAAGGCCAAATTCGGCATAGCTTTTCATTCCCGGCATTGTCGCTACCCGAACGATTACATCCTTCTTGTCCTCAATGAACTCAAACGGGCCAACACCAAAGAATAGCAAGTAGGTGGACATCTTTGGTGTTCGGTGAAACTTCACCAACTTCTTGCCATTACTCAATCGTCTCTCTTCGGCAATCGGTCCATTGGATATCGCAGTGAGGCTTTGGTCAACGATCATTTCGATGTCGAAGGTGGCCTTCTCGACGGGTTGATCAAAGCAGGGAAAAGCCCGTCGGGCATCACTTTCCTGGAATTGGGTCACGGCAATGTATTTCTGCCTGCCGTCAGCGACGAAGCGGCTTCTGTAAAAGCCGGCCATCCTGTCATTAATAGATCCCTCGTAATCGATTCTTAAACGTATTTTCCCAGCCATCTCTCCTGGCAGAGAAACCTTCAACACCTTCTTCCTGGAGTCGACATGAAAGGGGCAGTCGACAGATACAACCTCCGCAGTCACCATGCATTTGTAAATAGTGAGCTCGACTGCATCGAGTGATATCTCCCCCACCGGCTTGGGCACATCCATAAGGATCTCAACTTTCCCGCGAAAGTTGAATTGATCCAGGTTCGGCTCTAAAGCAATCTTATAGTTTAAGGGGTTCATGCTTTTCATGGTTACGTGAGAGGGTGGGGGATCTCAGGTCAAGGTGAATGTCATTTCCGTCACGATTATTTGAACAGAGAAATACCGATCCCTCACCCCCCCAGGGACGAGGGCCAGGGGAGCGGCCAACGACCATCTTGAAACAGCGTCTGACATGGAATCGGCAATAGCCTGTCGGCGATTTTTACAGAGCGGGTTATTTACCGGCAAAGAGGTTATACAGCCAACCGAAAACCAACCCGCAAACTGCCCCATCGACAAGAGCGTATAACGCTCCGATGATCACTTCGCCAATTGAACCCGTGGCTTGATAGCCAGGGTAGATCGATGCCATCAACTGCAAGAAGGCCACACCGTATCCTGGCCAAATCAGATTGGCGACGCCGACAAGGAGTACCGCTAATGCCCATAGAATTCCTGCTGTAAAGGCCACAGCCCTGACGTTAAGTTTCATTTTCCTCCTCCTCGTTTGGAATGTCTCAGGACAGGAAGGTAAGAGGTATTTATGACGCACTCCTACGGCCTGTTTACCTCAAACCCCTCATCGATGTCAATCGCAAGAAGTGGAGGAGTTCACGGTGCGGATCCAATATCTGAACAAACCGGGAGATTTGGCAGGTCTTTGGGTCCTGACAGACAACGAATCGAATGGCAAGGCTTTCCCCTAGATGTTATAATCCCGCAGAAAGACTATTTTCCGTTGTGATTTCGTCTGAAGAAACTAGGGGAAAGCGACCAGCCTATTCTGGAGTTTCCTCAGTTTTGTGGACCCTCATGTCCCTGAGGGACGTTTGCGGA
>CAYFYO010000173.1:0-4494 GCA_964347335.1 uncultured Thermodesulfobacteriota bacterium | reverse complement strand
GGAGCGAGCCTTAGATTTATCAAAAAACATTTGGGAAAAGCGAAAAGGGAGTCGGGCACTTGATTAATCCAAGAATACTCTTATCCAAGCGGTGCGATGCCCAGTGCCTTGTTTTTGCTCCCAGAAGCCTTGCAAAAGGCGACGGCGTGAGGGAGTTACGGTTTGATTGCTTTATGGACCTGGGATGCTATAATTGGGAAAGGTTTTTCCAAAGGAGTGAGAAATGAAAAGGATCCGATGGACGATTTTCTTCCTTCTCATCCTTACAGCCCCCATACTTGCTGGCGTCAGGGGGACCGAATGGGGGATGTCCAAGGAGGAGGTCAGGAGGGTAGAGGGGAGACCGAAGGAGGCGGAAGACGACAGGTTGATCTATGAGGATCGCCTCGGTGGATTGAAGACCACGGTCGTCTATCGGTTCAATCAACGAGGAGAACTGTATTCGGTAACGTATGACTTTGATATGAACAAGAAGGAGCGCTTTTTCATGACCTACGCTCTGGGGCAGTTCGACGGCATAAGTCGGATCCTACGTGACAAGTATGGACCCCCCACCGAGGGTGAAATGTATTCAGACAGAGATAAAAAGATCGGAGCCCTCGTCTCGAAAAAGCCGATCATCGAGGGTTGGCAGAGAGACGAAGTGACTTACATGGACCATACGCTCAAGCATGAAGATGCCTACATCCATACGCTCGTCTATGGTCATCGAAGATTGACTGATGAATATGAGGAGTTGGTTAAGCAAAAGGAGAGTGAGAAGTTTTAGAGCCTGTCTTCTCACCCTTCGACTTTCGTCCAACCCATTAGTGCCCCACGACGTGGAACGATATCCCCCATGCGAGGGAAATGTTCAGGTCTTCGAGTTCTCCAGTCTCTCACAGAGTGCACAGAGCCTGAGAGAGAACGTGCTCTGGATTGGAGAGAGGCCAATCCAGAGCAAAGCATTTGCCCCAATTTTTCATCTCAAAAAATCGGGGCAGGCATCTGAAGCACTCGGTTTTTCGCTCTGCGAACTCTGTGGGCTCGAGCGATCCCCGTGAAACGGGGAGGGCGGGTGAGACAGTCAGCTTTTCCGCTATCACCGAAAAAGTCGAGGAAGGGGATTTGGGCAACAGCCCGTCTGTGATTTGAGCCCTCCTACTTCTCTGCCATAAATGGATAACGATAATCCACCGGGGGCACGAAGTTCTCTTTTATCGCCCGAGGGCTCACCCACCGGATCATATTCCAGAGACTTCCAGCCTTGTCGTTGGTTCCACTCGCACGGCTCCCACCAAAGGGCTGCTGGCCGGCTATTGCCCCGGTTGGCTTGTCGTTGACGTAAAAGTTCCCGGCGGCATTCACCAGGATTCTCGCCGCCATGACCACTGCCTGGCGATCTCGGGCAAAGATCGCCCCTGTTAACCCGTAGGGGGAGGTCTCATCGCACAAATGCAAGGTCTCTTCGTATTTGTCGTCATCGTAGACATACACCGTCAGGACAGGGCCGAAGATCTCTTCTTCCATGGTTCGGAAGTGCGGATTTCTGGTGACGACCACGGTGGGTTCGATAAAGAACCCTTTTGTATCATCGTATTTGCCTCCGCGTATGATCTCCGCATCTTTCGATTTCTTGACATACTCGAGGTAACCACTGATCTTTGAAAAAGCCGGCTCGTCGATGACCGCATTGATGAGATTTGTGAAATCCTCTACATCGCCCATCTTCACGGTTTTCAACTCCCTTGTCATGTAATCCTTGAGATCCCCCCAGAGACTCTTGGGGATGTAGGCGCGGGAGGCAGCAGAACACTTCTGACCCTGATACTCAAAGGCGCCCCGAATGAGCGCCACGCCCAGAGCTTTGACATCGGCACTCTCGTGAGCCACCACAAAGTCCTTTCCGCCTGTCTCGCCCACGATCCGGGGATAGCATTTGTAGTTCTTGATGTTCTGGCCAACGGTTTTCCACATGTTTTGGAAGGTGTCTGTGCTGCCGGTGAAATGAATACCTGCAAGGAAAGGCGAGTTTAAGACGAAGGGACCCACCTCGCTGCCTGGGCCCGGGATGAAATTGATCACGCCATCCGGAAGCCCTGCCTCCTGGAACAGTTTCATGACATAATAGGCGGAATAAACCGCACTTGACGCCGGTTTCCACACCAGGACATTGCCCATCATGGCAGGAGAAGCGGGCAGGTTTCCGGCGATTGCCGTGAAGTTAAAAGGAGTGACCGCAAGAACGAATCCTTCGAGGGGACGATATTCCATTCTGTTCCAGGTTCCCACTGACGAAGACGGCTGGTATTCATAAACCTGTGTGGCGTAAAATGTATTGAGTCGCAGAAGGTCGATCAATTCACAGGCAGAATCAATCTCGGCCTGAAAGACATTTTTGCTCTGGCATAGCATGGTAGCGGCATTCAGGAGAAATCGCCAGGGTCCGGCAAGGAGATCTGTCGCGCTCAGGAAGATGGCGATGCGATCCTGCCAGTCCATGATGGTCCAATGTTTACGAGCTTCGAGGGCAGCCTCAATGGCCATTTGCACCTCTTTCTTGCCCGCCTGATGGTAGGTGCCGATGACGGTCTGGTGGTCATGGGGAAGGATACACTTGCCGAGTTTCCCGGTCTTTATCTCTTTGCCAGCGATGATCAGAGGTATTTCGATCTCTTGACTCTTGAGTTCTGTCAGTTTGGCCTTGATCTCTTCACGTTCCGGTGTCTCAGGAGCGTAGCTCTTTATGGGTTCGTTCGGGGGGAGGGGAACCTTGAATATCCCGTTTGGCATGGCAAACTCCTTTCTCTCGTATGATGCCCCGGTGAGTGTGGGTCACACGCGCTCCACTCCAAATAGGTTTGGAGCCTAAAATGTGTCCATCTCTTATCTCATATCCCAGGTTCGTGCGGATTTGTCAACAAGGGCTTTTGGGAATTCTGACTCCACGTGACCCGGTGAAAAATAGGCTTGACGATGCAAGCCTGATTCTGCTATTGCTTTCACGGCTCTTCTGCGATTTTTGGGACCAGGATTCCTCTAAATAAAACAAAGGAGAAATGACCATGCTGGTGAGTTTACTGACCAAGTCGATTCTCGCGCTCCCATTGGTTGGGCTGGCCCTTTTGAACCTGATCGTGATCCTTGAACTTCTGGGTCGGACCGAAAGGAAGTACGACCCCAAATCACTCCGCCAGACTCACAGAATCGTCGGAATCGTATTCATCGTTCTCTTTTTGCTCATCTCCTATTTTTGCCTCAAATACATGAGAACATCGGGCCAGGAGATGTCGCCCCGAGTGGTTCTTCACAGCGCTTTGGCCGTCGGTGCGCTGATTTTGATCTTCCTTAAGCTTCTCTGTGTCCGCGTTTATCGGAAATACTATGCGCTGGCTGTCCCCATGGGGTTTGGTATCGTTCTACTGACGGTGACAGCCGCCGCACACTCTGCAGGTTACCACTTCACCATGCGAGGGAGGCCGGAGAGTCTCCCCGCCGTCCGTGTTGCGGAGGGCCCTGCCAAGATCGGGGCCAGCCTTTTTGCCAAGAACTGCGCCGGCTGTCACCATGCGGACAAGACCGAGACTAAGATCGGCCCTGGCTTGAAGGGGCTCTTCAAACAGGAGACGCTCCCGGCAAGTGGGCGGCCTGCAAATGAGGAGAACGTTCGGGCACAGATAAAGACGCCCTTCCGTGCCATGCCCCCATTCGCCCACCTGTCAGAAGAGGAGATTACGGCCCTTTTGGCGTTTCTCGAGACGCTTTAGGGGGTTTCCACAGTCCATCGAAACATACGGTCACGGCTCATAACCTTCAACATGAGTCGAGCATCGAAAACGGTCCAAAGGAGAGCCGAGGTGTAACATTGGATTGATCTCAAATTCACTCAATTCGCCTCCCTGGACGAGCCTTTTTAGCAGAGGTTATATTTTGGAATGTCAAACGAGAAGCTCGTCATCCGGTATGAAAGGGGGTGTGGACCTCAGGACCGATGTGGAGACGATTGAGCGTCCTGGGAGCAAAGAAGCAGATGGGGCAGTCCGAAGGTTTTGGTTTGTTGGTAATTTTGAGCTCCCCCACGAGGCTGAGAGGTAAGGGACCATGAAGCGAGAAAAGAGAAAACGCCATGATGATCAGAGTCGGTGGAAATGGTTGGCGGCGGTCTGCGTCGTTGCATCTTTGGCTGTTTTCACAAATGGCTGCGGCAAATAAGAAGAGGAAACTGTGGCCGAGGAGGTGGTCCGCCCCGTCAAAACCATGAAGGTTGGCTCCGCGGACGTGAGCTTCACACAGACCTATCCGGACAGGGTCCGGACTGCCCGGCAGGTCGACCTGGCCTTCCAGGTCGATGGACTGTTCATCGAACTTCGGGTTGACGAAGGCAAGGAAGTGAAAAAAGGTAAACTTGTAGCGCGTATCGACCCAAAGGATTTTCGGACCAACCTCCGGAACGCCGAGGAAAATTTGGGTGGCTGTTTGGCCAAGAGGCAAGTTGTCACACTCTCTTCTGAAATT
>CAYFYO010000172.1:0-4526 GCA_964347335.1 uncultured Thermodesulfobacteriota bacterium | reverse complement strand
AGGAGTTTCCTCAGTTTTGTGAACGCTCATGTCCCTGAGGGACGTTTGCGGAAGCGTTGGGGACCCATCGAGGGCGAGCAGGAAGGGGAAAACCCCGCCTTTAGAGCGGGGAAGGGGCAAGTATTCCCCGCCTGCGAGCTCCGAAAGGGTCAACGCGAGAGCAAGGGAGCGAAGGGATATGGGCGTTCCATCAAAATATTCAAGATTCTCTTGAAACATCAAACAGTTAGAAATTTCTTGCTTTGAAAACTCAGGGAACTCCTCAGGCAAAATCCCTTGACAAAGAGAAAGAGAACCGGTATAAGACGCCAGCCTGGAGAGTTAGACTGCTCCATTCGGGCAGGAGGAGCGAAAGTCCTTTGGATGGAAGATTCGGACAGAGATTGGAACAAAAAACAGTGGGTCAGCGAGGTCGAAGACCTCCAGGGGTGAGATTTCCAAAGAGGGGGCGTGCTGATGATTTCGATCGAAACGGTTGTCCAAAGAATTCCCGAGTGGAAGGGGAAAGATATCCGGGTGACTGAACTCGGTGGCGGGATCACCAACCGAAATTATCGTGTCAGAATCGGAGAGGAGTCTTTCGTTGTTCGGATTCCTGGGAAGGATTCCCATTTCCTGGGGATCAATCGAGACAGGGAATATGAGTGTAACGTGGCGGCAAGCAATTCAGGTGTGGCGCCCGAGGTTGTCCACTTTCTCAGACCTGAAAATGTTCTGGTCACCCGATTCATCGAAGGACCGATCATGTCCGCCGAAACGATGGGGAACGATGAGTCAATCACAAAGGCTGTGAGAGCCATCAAGTTGATACACGGTGGCCCTCCCTTTCCAGGAATGTTCTCCGTTTTTCGTGTGGTTGAAGACTACCGTAAGGTCGCAGAGAGCCGTGATGTCGTGCTGCCAGAGCGAATAGACTGGATTTTTGAAAAGACTAAGGAGATTGAGAACACGCTGCTACGTCATCCCGAAAATGCCGTCCCATGCCACAACGATCTTCTCCCGGCGAACTTTATCGATTGCGGGGACGCTTTCAAGATCATCGATTGGGAATACGGAGGGATGGGCGACCCTTACTTCGACCTCGGTAACTTCTGTGTCAACAATGTCCTCAATGATGACCAGGATGCGATGGTGTGCCGTGAATACTTCGGTGAGACTTCTGACTTCAGGATGGCCAGATTGAAGATCTTCAAGGTCCTATCCGACATACGGGAGGCGATGTGGGCCATGGTGCAGGTGGGTGTATCGAAATTGGATGTCGACTACCGAGCATACGGGCGCAAACACTTTGACCGGTTCACCCAGAATCTGGAAGAGCCTCGTTTTCCTCGATGGCTGGACAGGGTAAGCCGGGGCGGGTGATGTCCGGGACTTCTTTCTTGTCTTTTACTTCCTCAACGTGGTATCGGCTCTGAGTCTCTATCAATCCCAGCCAGAAATGGAGGCGTTATCAAGATCTCTCTCTCCTCTGCGACCTAAGCAGAGGCTATAGGTTTCCCACAAGGAAGGCCGAGCCCCGCTCGCCCTTCGCTTAGAGAGGGGGCCCGATCCCTTTTCTCATTAAGCGACAGCCTTGGCTTTTCGGTCTTTCACTGCCTCCTCAAATTCAGCGTAGATCCTGTCGAGCTCCTTCTGAACTTTCTCTGGACGCGGTTTCGGCTGGTAGTTGTTGAGGATGTCGATGGAACTCTCGTATGCGAGTTCGATAATATCTGGTGAGCCCGCCTCTTCCCAGCTTTCCCTCGTATTTCGATTCATCAGCCTTGTTCGAGAGAGCCGCTTGAAATGTTTGTAAGTGTGGTCATGGGTGATGAACTCACCCCCTGGGCCCACATCTCTGATGACGTCATAGGCGATGTTGGCCTCTGAAACCTGAATGCCTTCCACAATCTTCAGGACCATATCGAGAAATTCGTTTTGCAGCAATGCCGAAGCATAATCCCAGGTCAGCGCACTGTCGAGCATCCCGACGCCGTAAATCATGTTGGCACCTGCCAACGCTGGTATAATGGCGGTCAGGGTAAACTCGTGGGCCGACTGGGCGTCGAGCCTTTTACTGTCCGTCTACCCGCCGCCCACCCAGGAGGGCATTTTATAGAACTGGGCCAGTTTCGCGAGGGCTGCGCTGATCATGGCCATCTCAGGAGCACCCATGGCTGCCAGTGTGGTTCCCAAGTCCATCATACTCGTAGAACCGGCATACACCATGGGGGCGCCTTTGCGGACCAGCTGGCCCAGCGTAATCGAGCCCAAAACCTCTGCATTGTGGGTCACCAAGGTGCTTGCTAGGTCAACACAGGTCGTACCACCTGCCAGTCCCAAACCGTTGATCTTGATGGGCACGCCGAACTTGCAGGCTTCGATCAAGACATCCGTCGCCTCTTCAGTGAGAACCAGAGGACTCACTGGGTCAGCCGAACAGGTGAACAAGGGGCTGTGTCTGAGTTTATCCTCGCCACCTGCGACAACAGCTCCCATTCTGACGGCCGCGCGGAAATGTTCAACTGTGTAGATTCCCAGAAAGCCGTGTTTTGAGGAGTACTTTAAGAAGGCATAGGTATTGTAGATGCTCGCCATATCCTCATCGAGGTCTTGGGGGGTGAGGGGCCTTTCCCACCCGATGATATTCTCCAGCGTATCGACGAATCGAACCGTATCATCCACGTCCTTTTTTGTCGCCGACCTTACTTTTCTCGTCTTCGGGTCCATCAACGCCGGTGCTTCACCGAAGTTGACAAAGCCGGTTTTCTTTCCACCGGCGACATAATCGTTTTCCGGATCGATGGCATGGGCACGATAGGTCGCCGGGGCTGATTGGATCGCATCTTCCACGAGGTTGGATGGAATCTTAACGATCTCGGTTTCCTTATCGACCACACACCCATTATCTCCAAGGATTTCTCTCGCCGTTGCGCTTTTGACCTTTAGCCCGATACTCCAAAGGACGTCGAGTGTCGCTAAATGGATGTGCTCCAGGTCATCGTCGCTGAACACGTTCAACCCGAAGCTTCCCGATCGGAGCAGGTTGGCGTATCGATAATTGATCGTCATGGGGTCACCTCCTGCCGTAATGGATACGGCCTAAGGGTACTCGAGAATCGTTATTCCTTTACCGAGATCCCTAGATTTTCCCCTCGGCCTGAAACTGCTGCGCCACGAAATCGACGGTCGCCCGTGTTGCCTTGGAAAACTCTGCGGCGGTGGCGACCAATGCCCCTTGCTTATTGAACTCGTCTTTCGTCATCCCATCAGGTTCATAGGCTTGAACGAAGTAAGGAAGCCTGAGGAGCTTTTCCAGGGTCTTTTTGGAAGGCTCTTCGTAAATCGCCTCAGGGTTGAAGTCGTCTAACTTGTCTTCCACCTCCATCAATTCGACGATGTATTTCGGCGGGCAGGTGTAAACGACGTCGCCGCCTGCGATTTTTTCAATGTGCCAGCTGGCTGCCTGGTCGTCACCCATGGGCGGACTGATCCGCATGCTGCACATCAGCATCTTATTGGGATACCCCTTTTCCTCTAGAATTTTGTACCCCCGCTTGAAGATGGAGAGTTCGGCCCAACGGATGTCTGCCTCGCTCAGCTCGATTCCCCGGGCTTCAGCCTGCGTTGCAAGGTCTCCGAGTGTCCCGTATCGAGCGGACATATGCGTGATCACCGATCGCCACCGAAACATGTCCACGCCATCTTTTCTGGCCTTTTCCAAGCCCTTCTGAACTGCATTCATACAGGCGACGAATTGCGGGACAGAAAAGGCCAAAGTGTTGTTTGTCGCGATGCCTTTGGCTGTGAGCTTCTCAATGACTTCATAACCCTGCCGGCTTCCAGGGCATTTTATCATGACATTCGGGCTGAGTTCGGCAAGATCGAGCGCCTGCTCGAACATCCGATCGGCATCGTAAACATCTCTGGGGTCCACCTGGCCAGAAATGTATCCGTAGGCGTGTTCAGATTCCTCCCATACGGGAAGGAAAAATTCGGCGCCTCGCTTCACGATCTGCTTGTAAGTCATCCAAAAGATCTCTTCGACCCCTTTTTCGGGTTGTTCTCGAATAAGCCCCCTCACAATCTCCGCCCAGAATTCGGGATTGTCTTTGATCGCGTTGAAGCTCAGTGGAGGGTTCGTGGTCACGCCACGAAACATCGTCTTCTCCGGATGATCTGGATCAAAGAGGCGGCTGAGCTGTCGCCTCCACGATTCTCTCTTCTCCTCTGGGGCCTTCTTCACCGTGTTTGCCGCCCAGTTTTTGTATACCAGGGGCGATGAGTCCCACCAGATCTCTGCATCCAGGTTGGCCTCCTGGAGTTTCTCGAGGACACTTCTGTCAGACATCATCAGGTTCTCCTTCCTTTGAGAAATTAAACGAATCGTTCAAGGCTCCAGATTCACCCGGTAGTTCCCGGAGTGGACCTGGAACACATATCTGTCGCCTCGATAGTGGGAATGGAGGAGTTCAACTGCCACTCCCTTCGGGTTATAGATAACGCTCTCAAGGAATATTCCCGGCCTACGCTGAGGAACTCTCAGC
>CAYFYO010000171.1:0-4782 GCA_964347335.1 uncultured Thermodesulfobacteriota bacterium | reverse complement strand
GGATAGATAACCGCAAGCCCAACTAATTTGCAACGGTAAAAGGTAGGGTCCCAATAGCCCTGCCTTTCTGTTTAGTACAAGATGAGATTGCAAGTTATCACCGATGCTTGAAACTGTTTAATTCCGGAGCAAATAAACACTTCGGCGGATCAGCCCAGATAGAATATCTCAGTTAGAATTCGAAACTTCGACGGTGGTTTATTGACGGGAAATTGGACCTCACTGAGCACGTGGTCATGGTGGCCCCTCGTTTTCATTCATCTATTTCGATCGATTTGAAATCTGCGGTGGGTGTCTTCGTATGCGTTGTCCTTTTGATATCCTTGTAGTATCCTGACCTTTTGAAAGTTCCAGATATGACCCGATATCACAGGTTAGGTCCCACTTGTGATATTCTCAATGTGTCTGTAGTGCAACGAGAAGTCGCGTATTTTGATGGATAACATTGCAAATCGGATGATATCCAGATCCGTATAATCACTTGTTAGGCCGCATTCGTGTCCTATCTCCAGGAGTACCCAATGCCACGCAAGTTAGTCCCAAGCGGAAGTCCGTATGAGCCCCGAATTGGTTTCTCCCGCGCGGTCCGTGTCGGCAACTTCGTGTCAGTCTCCGGGACCGCACCCATAGGGCCCGATCGAAAGACCGTTGGAATCGGTGACCCCGCCGCTCAAGCTCGAAGATGCCTTGAGATCATCCGCGCTGCCCTCGAGGAAGCCGGTGTTTCCTTGGCCGATGTGATCCGGACCAGGGTTTTTTTGACTAGGATCGAGGACTGGGAAGAGGTAGGCGAGGTCCATGGCGAATTCTTCGGCAATGTCCGCCCTGCCAGCACGATGGTTCAGGTGGCCGGTCTTATCGATCCTGAATGGTTTGTGGAGATCGAGGCTGACGCTCTAGTGGATGCCGATGCGGCCTAACAACTCGCTGGAGCGGACTGGGGGGGCAGTCCGCTGCGCTTCTTGTTCCCCGACGGTTGATGCGTGGGTGTTAGCAATTCCTCGAAATGAATAGACCTTCATCGTTGCACGTTTGAAGATGTACTATTGCGCCCGCGAGGCGATCGAGAAGTGTTTACTTGCGTCGGAAATCGTAAGTTCTGCGAGGGGATGAGAATAGAGGATTTCAGTTAGAAATCGCAACCCTAATACTTTTCCAACACGGAGGCGAACAAAGCTGATTGACTTGGTTTCCGGATCTGGTAGTATGGGATTGGATCTCCTGCTGAGCTGAACCTGGGAATCGGGCAGAGTGGAAGTTGAGCAGATGTGAAGCCCCTTCTTTCGGAATGAAAGGGCGGGCTTTTGTTCATTTAGACCTAATGGCCATAAAAGATGAAATGCTCACAGTGTCAGTTTGAGAACCCTGAGGGAGCCAAATTTTGTGGTAAGTGCAGGACAAGGCTGGTAGTTGTCTGCCCTCAATGTGACTCTAGAAACCCCCCTGAGAATGAGTTTTGTAATGAATGCGGGCATAGAATAAGAGAAGATGTAGCGCTTAAGAAGCCAGTCCCTGAAGGCGAGCGAAAGCATGTCACCGTCCTTTTCTCTGATCTGTCTGGGTATACTGCCATGTCGGAGAAACTCGACCCTGAAGAGGTCAAGGAGATCACGAGTCGGATCTTTGGGCAAATTTCCCAGGTGGTGGCCAAATACGAGGGCTTTATCGAGAAGTTTGTCGGTGATGCTGTCATGGCTCTATTCGGTGTACCAAAGGCCCACGAGGATGATCCAGTCAGGGCCATCCGGGCTGCCAGGGAGATACACGACTTGGTCGAAGCGACAAGCCCCGAGCTCGAAGAGAGAATCGGACAGCCCCTCTCGATGCACACTGGCATTAATACTGGTCTCGTGGTGACCGGGAAAGTGGACCTGGAGAAGGGAACCCACGGGGTTGCCGGGGACACGATCAATCTTTCCTCCCGGCTTTCGAGACTGGCCAAGGCGGGGGAGATCGTGGCTGGTCCAGAAACCTACCGCCAGGCTGAGGGGTATTTTATTTTCGAAGCTCTAGAACCAACAACGGTAAAAGGGAAGCAGGAACCAATCCAGATTCATAAAGTGCTTACTCCAAAGGAAAGGCCGGTTACCATACATCGCCTTTCCGGCCTGAGGGCCGATCTCATCGGCAGAAAGGCGGAGATAGCCCAACTTGGTGAAGCCGTCCAAAATCTCCGAGAGGGGAAAGGCAGGATTTTCTCTGTTTGTGGAGATGCAGGCACGGGAAAGAGCAGGCTCATTGAGGAGTTCAAGGCCACCTTGGATCTCAAGGAGATCCAGTGGCGGGAGGGACATGCCTATCCCCATTCCCAGAACATCCCTTATTTCCCTTTGATTGATCTGCTCAGTCGGGCATTTGAAATCGAGGAAGGGGACCCACCGGAAAAAGTAAGGCAGAAAGTCGAATCGGGCATAGAGCACCTGGTCGGCACGAACGAGGATCTCGTGCCCTATGTGGGAAGTCTCTATTCCCTCAGTTATCCCGAGGTCGAGGATGTTAGCCCCGAGTTCTGGAAATCCCGGTTGCAAGATGCAACGCAGAAGATTATCTCAGCCCTGGCCCAGAGATCTCCAACCATTTTCTTTCTTGAGGATCTTCACTGGGCCGATCCTTCCTTTGTAGAACTGCTCCGTTATACATTGTTACAGGTCCGGCAACCTGCCATTGTTCTTTGTGTTTATAGGCCTACCTTTAGTCTATTCACGAGTGATCAGTTGACCGGCATTGGCAAGACCTACCAGGAGATTCGACTTCAGGATCTTTCTCTTTCGGAGGCACAGGATATGTTGGAATCCCTCCTTAAGACCGAGACCATTCCTTCTGATTTGAAGCGATTTGTTCAGGATAAGGCAGAAGGCAATCCCTTTTATCTGGAAGAGCTGGTCAATTCCTTGATCGAAGCTGAGACGCTGATCCGAGACAATGGTCGTTGGAAAGTCACAAGATCCATCACTGAATCTGACATATCCTCTACGATCCATGGTCTTATTTCCGGTAGGCTTGATCGATTGGAAAGGGAGACCAAGCGTATTATTCAAGAGGCATCGGTGATCGGGAGGGCTTTTCTTTACGAGATTCTCAAAAGGATCACAGAGCTCAAAGACCGCATCGATCGGGGGCTGAGTACGCTTGAGCGCCTCGATCTGATCAGGACCAGGTCCCTTCAGCCAGATTTGGAGTATATGTTCAAGCACGCCCTGACCCAGGAGGTGGTCTACAACGGGCTTCTCAAAAAGGAACGCCAGGAAATTCATGAGCGCATTGCTTGTGTGATGGAGGAGCTTTTTCACGAGAGGCTTTCGGAGTTCTCTGAGAGCTTGGCCTTTCATTTTAAACAGGGCCAGTCTGTGCTTAAGGCCGTTGATTATCTGATGAAGTCGGGTGAGAAAAGTTTGAAAAGATATTCTGTGGAAGAATCACATCGGTACTACGAAGAGGCTTTTGATCTTCTCACCAATAAGCCCGAAAAGTCGATCGAAGAAAAAGCTCTTCTCATTGACCTCCTAATCAAGTGGGCATTAGTGTTCTACTACCGTGGAGATTTTAAGACACTGACCCGTATTTTCGAAGCTCATGAGGATTTGGCTGAATCTCTGGAAGACAAGGCAAGGCTTGGGATGTTTTATGCGTGGCTGGGTTTCAGCCTCTATAACCACGGCATAAGGTATGGGGATTCATATAGATATTTGTGTAATGCAGTCAAAATGGGAGAGGAGGCAGATAATCAGCAGGTTATCGGCTATGCCTGCGCCTGGCTTGCATGGGTCTGTTCGGATTTAGGCCTTTTTGAAGAAGGCATTATCTTTGGAGAAAAAGCCCAAAAAGTATCCAACATCTTGAAGTCTGATCAATACCTCCATTTCAAATCTCTTGGCGGAATGGGATATGCGTATTGGCACATGGGGGAGACAAAAAAGGCCCTTGAATTAGGAGAGAGAATTTTGAACTACGGCCAGAGATACTCCAATATTCGAAGTATAGTCATGGGACATTTCGTCATAATATACAGTTATCTCTTATCTGGAGATATACCGTTGGTCATTGAGTATGCCAAGAAAGCTGTCCAAATTGCAAAAGACCCTTTCTATGTGCATGGCGCGAAGATTCTCCTCGGCCAGGCTTATCTCTTCGATAACCAATTTGATGACGCTGAAGTCCTATGCCATGAATCTGTTAGCTTCTGTGAAGAGTCTGGTCTCGGATGGCTCGGAACAATAGGTCAAATCAGTTTTGGCGCTGTCTCAATTGCTAAGGGCCATATGGGGAAAGGACTGCGCATGCTTAAAGAGGCACAACAGATGTTTCTAGATAATCAGAGAAAGACGTTCTATGGCCTGTCAGAATATATCCTTGGGAAGGTCTATCTCCAGATCGTTCAGCGGGAGAAAAAAACTGATCTATCGACTATGGTCAAAAACATCGGCTTTCTAGTCAAAACCATACCATTTGCCAGCAAAAAGGCTGAAGATCATCTCAGTAGAGCAATTGAGATTTCAAAAGAGATCGGAGCCAAAGGTGTTCTGGGTCAAGCCTATTTGGATTTGGGGCTCCTGCATAAGGCGAAGGGCAAAAAGGATAAAGCCAGGCCATGCATCTATGAGGCTGTTAATTTGTTTGAGCAATGCGAGGCTGAGGTGTATCTGAAACATGCAAAAGAAGCCCTGGATAAGTTGGGATAGAGAGTGAGGTTAGATCCAAAAGTAAGATACACAGAGGCGTGTTGAATTCAAGATGGAGTATGGCGTCCAGCGTAGGGCAGGATTCCGTTTATTTGCATTGCAA
>CAYFYO010000170.1:0-4919 GCA_964347335.1 uncultured Thermodesulfobacteriota bacterium | reverse complement strand
ACTCTGCCCGTCTTTCTCTCCATCGCACCGAGGATTTCGGGGGTTTGGTTAATGGCGATCAGGTAGTCTTGACTTCCACCCTGATGTCCAGGGTCTGGAGAAAAAGTACCGAAGTGGTTTTTCATGGTCATGGTAAATCCCCCAAATCGTCTGCTGTGTCCCTTGCACAAGGCGATGTTTATGAGGATATCCACCGACCCATCAACCAGCTGTTTGAGGCAGAGGGACTTGCCTCCAGTTCTTCTCCACGGCGCCGGTACTTTTGTAATAGCAGTGCTTCCGCCCCATTCGTCTTCAATCCGGCATCCTTCTGGAAGGCCTGAAAAAGGCGTGTATCGACCCATGTTATGCCCATGGCTGGCATCATAGATGTGGATGTTGGGTGGTTTCACGCCGAGTGTGGCGGTCAGGGTATGAGTGATTTTCGCCATGACCGCACTTCGAGTGTGCTGCTGGGCGATATTATTGGTCTTGATCGCCACAACCGTATCAGACCATGATTTTCGCGGTGGTTTTATGAAGATGGTTTTCCATGCCTTCTCGGCATTCGTCGTTTCGGAAAGCGCACACGCGAGCCTGTCCATATCCTCCCAGACCACTTCTGCAACGACCAGCTCGTTCTGCCTTTCCCACGAAGAAGCGGGCTCAATGGCCGTTGTCATTCTGGGATCCGTGATGCCGACGACGCGGAGGTTATCGACATTCGGGTGAACAGGAGTCCTTTGAGCCCATTCTGCACGTGCTTTCGGTAGCATGATCATAGGGAATGAGGTTATTCCGGTACCCAGGATGATTGCCTTGCGAATGAACCTTCGTCTCGAAATTGCACTCATGCCAACTCCTTTCTTTGTCTGCCCATGTAACCGTCTGATTCCGGGTTTTTCAGAAACGACTGCCCCTTTAACTCTGCATAGGTTTCATCAGAACTTCAAGCCAGTTCACACGGTCTGCCCTTGCTACGAACCACTGGGGTACGGACGCCGGTGATACTGTACATCGCTCAAATCTTCGTCCCTTACGGGGACAAGAGGAGGTTACGCTTCCTCTGACGGTTGATTTAGATACTCATCCCACCCGCAAGGGGTATTGATTTTCTTGGTTGGCACCTCCCAACAAGCAATCCCGCAAAGCGGAACGCTGTGATCCCTACCGCTCCGAGGTGATTATTCCAGAATCTTAGAATGCGGGTGTTTGCTTTCCCATTTCTTCCAACGGGTATCCTCCGATGGAATCTCATGAAGACGCCTTTTGAAGTACTTCCCCTGGATACCTACGAGACTCCTCTCATCGGGATACCAGAGGCTCTCCGTCTCCTTGTCGTACAAAACAAAAGTGCTTTCGTAGGTCCAGCCCGTGGGGGCGAGTGTCAGTGCTTGGCCGTCTATCTCACGGCTGTACACAGCCGCCAAATTGACGAGGGGTCAGTAACCCACAGCTATAGCCCTTGATCCGATCCGGCTATTGGCGATTTCGTGGCTCCTGAGCCTCGGAATGGAATAGGCTTTTGCCTCCGAGCCTTTAACGACACCCAAGACACGAAGGTGCTCGGGAACATGATCGGTGTCATCACGGAGATACGAATCGTCGAGAGGCGTGAAGGCATTTCTCCCCAATCCATACTGGAACTTCTCAGGCTCAAAGCCAATCGATTCAGCCTGAGTAACGTCCCAGCGCTCCCCCGTGCCATCGACAATGTATACCCTGCCTTCTTCTCTGATCACATGAGAGAAAGCACCGACACCCGCCAGCCAGACGATAAAACCGACGACGATGATGCAGAGATAGATCATTCTCCTGGTCATCTTTCCTCCCCTAAAGGTTTTTCATAGCTTTCAGTGTCTCGACAGTCTGTTCTGGCTCCGGCCGGACCGTGTAGTCAGGACTCACGTCAGCAGCCCGAATGATCGAGTTTTGGTCAATGATGTATCTTGCCGGCATGGGAAGTGTCCACGAATCGTCACCGTTGAACTTCGTGAGATCCACGCCAAGCTTCAGGTAAACCTCCCTGAGATCATCTGAGAATCCGTAAACCAGCCCAAAACTCCTCGCCACACGATTTCCCTGGTCGCTCAAGACATCGAAGGTCAACTTCCAATTCTGGACGGTCTGACGACTGTTGCTGATCAGCTGAGGCGAGATCGCAACCAAACTCGCTCCGGCTGCCCTGATCTCCGGCCAAACCTTTTGTAGAGCTACCAGCTCTGCATTGCAGTACGGTCACCATACGCCTCGATAAAAGGTGACCACCAGCGGGCCTTTGGTAAGCAAATCCTTGGAGCTCACGCTATTACCCTCGGCATTGGGTAGCGAGAAATCCGGGGCACGATCTCCCACATTTATGGCACGGTCGGCAATGCCTGACTTGCCGAGTTCCTCCGTGGCTCTGTGGATGATTCCGATCATTTCCGGACTCACCTTGTCATAGGGCGGGGTGCGTGATTTAAAACGTGCTTTCATGGCATCGAGTTTTTCTTGTACCGACATTTGCTTCCATCCATCTTCCGCTTCCTATTCATGTTGTTCTCCGTTAGATCAAATGGGTCGAAGTTTCATCCCTGTGTTTCTTGAGATAAACCATGAAAGGCGTCCCGCCTGTCCCAACTTCGGTTGGATTCGAAGCATTCTGCTGGCTTTGCTTTTGGATATAATGCCCTGCATATTCCAAATGTCTGGTCCGAAATCGATCAATCAGACGGATACATTGATTGTATGACTCGCGTAAGGTCGGGTTGTTTTCAGAATGCTCCACAACGTAATCACGAATCGAAGGGCCTCGTTCAATGGTCTCAATGAAGGTCCGATGTTTCGGAGGCATGTATTCCCGCATTTCCATGAGGTAGGTTCGCAACGGGTCGTCTCTATGGCCAATGCCGAGTGTTGCGTCGAGGGACGGAATAATGGAGCTCTGTGCACCCGTCTCCCCTCTAAACTTCTGAGGCTTGTTTTGGTATTCGGTCACGCCCTCGTAAATGAGCCCGCTCGGGAATCCTGGGTTGTCCTTCCAGCCATGGATATATGGCCTGACCCGGGTGTAATAGATATAGGGATCGCAGTTTTCAGGCATCCGATCCAGAGTCTGACACATGGCTTCCAGTGAGGAAGAAATCGTGGCCAAATACCGGCCGAGGGCAGCACTGTTTCTCTCTTTGACAGCTTTTTGTGCGGGAATAAGGGAGGAAAGGGCTGGTATGGCCTTGGCTTCAATATCGACATGTACGAGGATGAACCATTCCTCATCGAGCCCTCCCAGAAAATTCTGTATCAGGGAAATATTCCCAAGGGCGACAGGGCCACCAGAATCAAATCTTCTCCAATTGTGGAGGGCATAGGACGAATAGGAGAGAACAGGAGGACGGCCAAGCTGATGAGCGACTTCGCACCAGGGTACCGCAAGGCGTTTTGGAATGCGGTCTGGAACACTCCGGTCACCCCACACATACGCGTGACCGAGGTAGGAGAGAAGCACCATGGCACGTTCGAATTCGCGCTGTGAGCTCAGTTTGGACAGATCAAATGGCGGTAAGCTTTCAACGATTCGCCTGATTCTCTCATTACTCAGTATTTTCGGTAGACTCCTGGCAACCGCCTCCCATTCATCAAATGCTCCAGGGAGTCGTTCAAGGGGGTCCTCTGACGGAAGAAAACCTCGAGGCAGATCAAGTTCCATTTCTCTGTCCTGGAAATGCTCTAATTTAGTTTAGTCTGATCGGGTGGGGGTCCGCAAGGGGCTATGAGGGGGCAAAAAGGAGGAGACGCGAAGGGCGGAACTGATTCAGTGTCGCGAGTACTCTGGGTCACGATCCATGCTGTGGTCGTAGAACTTCGAGAGGCTATCTGACTTTATGAACCCATCCGTATTTGTCCTCTAGTTCACCGTATTGGATACCGGTCAAGGTATCAAAGAACTTCTTAGCCCAGTAACCTGTTTCATCCTTATTGACGACATACTCCTTCCCGTCATAGTTGATTCTTCCTACCGGGCTGATGACGGCTGCGGTTCCGGCTCCAAAGACCTCAGTCACCCTTCCTGAGTCGATCCCTTGAACGAGCTCGTCAATCGAAATCAACCTTTCTTCAGGTTCAATACCCAGGTCGCCAGCCATCTCGAGAACAGATTTCCGGGTGATGCCTGGGAGAATGGTTCCCGTTAACGGTGGAGTGACCAGCTTACGCTCAATCACAAAAAAAACATTCATCGTCCCGACTTCTTCAACATACCGGTGTTCCCTTGCATCCAGCCACAGGACCTGGCTATATCCTTTGTCCTTGGCGATCTGGCTGGCCGCTATGGTTCCCGCATAATTGCCTCCAGTTTTAGCCTCTCCCGTTCCACCTGATGCTGCACGGGAGTACATTTTATCGACCCAAAGTCCAATCGGGTTGAATCCCTCTTTGTAGAACGGGCCCACCGGGGAAAGGATGATGAAGAACAGGTATCTATCCGAGGGTCTCACGGCTCCTAAAAGGACTTCTGTGGGGATGACTGTCGGCCGGATATAGAGCGATGTACCTTTCTGTGTTGGAATCCACCGTTTTTCAGTTTTGAGCAGTTCACACTCGGCCTGAAGAAACAGATCTTCAGGGATTTCCGGAATACACATTCTTGCCATGGACCGGTTCATCCTGCTGGCATTCTCAAGGGGTCTGAAAAGTAGAATTTCGTCTTTTGGCGATCTGTACGCTTTCTGCCCTTCAAAAGCCGCCTGGCTGTAATGAAACATGATTGTGGCAGGATCGAGGACAAGGGGATGATATGGGGTGATTGCGGGGTTTTTCCAGCCCTCTTCCCGGGTGTATTCCATGGTAAACATATAATCGGTAAAGTTCGTTCCGAATTCGACTTTCATCAGGTCTTCGAATAGCGGTTTCAATTTGTCAGCGGGTAGCAGTTCCTTCCGAATTTCCATTGAAGGGCCTCC
>CAYFYO010000169.1:0-4919 GCA_964347335.1 uncultured Thermodesulfobacteriota bacterium | reverse complement strand
GAAATTTCTTGCTTTGAAAACTCAGGAAACTCCTCGAATCTCACCCCGGGGATCTAACGCGTCAGTTCTCCATCGTGTCCCCCTCGCTCTTGAGAAGACGCCTCGCCTTTTCGAGGTCCTCGGGGGTATCCACTCCCACGCCTCGGTACTGCTCGACTTTGACGACTTTTATCCGAAATCCATTTTCCAGGGCTCTCAACTGCTCGAGACGCTCGCTTCTCTCGAGGGGGGTCGGTGCGAGCCTAACAAAATGAAGGAGAAAATCCTTTCGATAGGCATAAATGCCGACATGTCCATAGACAGGGGAGTCCCGATTTCCCCCCCAATAGGGGATCGTCGAGCGGGAAAAATAGAGCGCAAAGCCGTTCTTGTCTGTGACGACCTTCACGACATTGGGATTCTTGCGATCCCTCGGATCAGAAATTTGCCGCATCAGGGTAGCCATTTGAATCGAACGATCAGTGAGGAGCGGTTCGACGACTGCATCTATCATTGAGGGCTCAATCAGAGGCTCATCACCTTGAATGTTTACGACTCCATCCACATCGATGCTTTTGACCGCTTCACCGATTCTGTCAGTTCCGGAGGCGTGGTCAGGCGACGTCATCACCGCCTCTCCCCCGAAGGCCAAAACCGCTTGTCGAATTCTTTCGTCATCTGTCGCCACCAGGACCTTTTCAAGCAGCGAAGCCCGGCAGGCCCTCTCATAGACATGCTGAATTATCGGCTTCCCACCTAAATCTGCCAGGACTTTTCCCTCAAATCGCTTTGAAGCGAATCGTGCTGGAATGACACCGATGGATCTCACGGCTTGCTTTCTTCCTTCTTCAAGGCTTTGCTGATACCCTCCAGGGCATCTGCCGTCTCCTGACGAACCCTATCCATCCTCTCTGAGGTCTCCTCCTTCATCTTTTCCATTCTGGTTCTGAGTTCCCTGATCTGCGCAGTGAGATCAGCGTCGCCACCCGTGCGATTGAGAGCCATAAGAGCCAGAATGAGAGCAATGATTGAGATAAGCAAAGCGAGTGTCGCCCTGAAACCTCCCTTGACAACCTTCTGTTCGGAATTCATTTTTCACACCTCCACAAAATGAACATGGCCACGAGAATTTTGTGACAGAGAGGCGGCCCATATCTATAACCACCATGCTTCCCTCTTGGACTATCCCCTTCGCCTGGGCCGCCTCGCTAACCAACCCGAAATGATCCCAATCAGGAAAGTGCCTAATAGAATCAATGCCCTGGACATCGACAACTTCCAGATAAGAAACTGGACTTCGACAACTTGGGTGTTTTGAATGACAAAAATGAGGACAAAGGCGACAAGAATAGCAAAAAGAATATTCTTCGCCATCAGGTGATCCTTTCGTTTCAGGTTGGGGGACTCACAGCATGAGGGCACATCCTTCATTTGCTCGCGACGAGTCCCTTCAGATTCTCCAATTTTCCGTAGCAGATCAGACGATCACCGACTTGGATTTTACTCTGTGCTTTAGGAACAGAAATCACCTCATCATCCCTTTCAATGGAAAGAACCATCAGATCTCTCTGTTTGAATCCCGAATCCGCTAGACGCATTCCCGCGATCTTCGACCTTTTTTCAATGAGGACCGAGGCGACGCCATACCCTTCGGATTGATGCAGGAGCTCCTCAATATGAACCTTTTCAAAATGGAGCTTCTCTCTTAGCGTCTCGCGGATTTTATTCGTCAGCTTTTTCGCAAACCTCTGGTGTGATGCGATCCGATACAAAACAAACAACGAAGCCGCAATGATAATGAGGTTAAGGGAAGGTCTAAAGCCGGATTGCCGGAGAGAAAGCACGAATGTGGCGATCACCGAAACGATCCCGGCGTTTCCCAGGATCATAAGGTAGGTAACAATCTTTCTTCTTCGAGGGTGGCTCACCACGAGTTCTGCCTCTTTCGTCGTGAATCCAGTACCCGAGAAAGCTGAAAGGGCCTGGAATCTCGCCCTCGATCTTTCCATTCCCGTCATTTCCAGCGCGATCGCCCCGATTCGAACGATGAGGTAAGAAACGCAGATAAATACGATCAAAAGTACCACACTCATTTAGGCCTCCACGCTCCGGGTCTAAACACGAGGTGTAGTATGGATACAGTGTTGGAAGTTAGGAGTTCAAAAAGTGCGTTCTTTGACCGGACTCGCAAAAATCAATTTACCCGATATTAGCAGATTTAAGAACCAAGTCAATGTCCTTCAGACTGTATCAACAGTCTCCATGCATCCTTTGAGATTCCCGGGAACAACAAAAAAATGATAAATCGTTGCCCTTTCCCTTGGATGTTATCTGCTGAGGAAGAGTCGCCCGGATAAAAACGAATCACGTGGTGGGACCAAATCAATTGATCCATGCGAAGCGTTACCGCTCTTAACTTGAATCGCCCTGTCAGTGATTCAGGTCGAAACTCAGAGATCTCAGTGTGCTCTGCGAAGAGATGGAAACTGACTTCCTGCGCTTGCACTATATAACGGTCGTGGCAAGATACGCATTTTTTAGATACTGAAACATCATGCGCTGGGCATTGAAAAAAGAACCGTTGAGGGCGATTGCCGAGCGCCTCACCTCGGTATAGGCCTGTGGACGTTGATAGAATAGGGGCAGGATCACTGATTCGAGCTTCATGTAAAGAGACTCAATCTCAGCCGAAGGACTGCCTTCTCCTTCCCAACTCTCGCCAATAGACCAGCCGGTCACACCCTCAACATGGCCCTCAATCCACCAACCGTCCAATACGCTGAGGCTCGGTACTCCGTTCAGCGCCGCCTTCATGCCGCTAGTCCCCGAAGCCTCCTGAGGTTTTTGTGGCGTATTCAGCCAAAGATCCACACCAGCGCAAATATTCTTCGCCAAAGCGATGTCATACTCCTCCAGGTAGACGACGCGGATATCATCACCCAGACCAGCACTCGCCTCAAATACGCGCCGAATAACAGCTTTTCCACTTCCGTCTCGTGGATGAGCCTTTCCCCCATAAACGACTTGAAGTGGACCGACCTGACGGACCATGCGTTTTAAGCGCGCCAAGTCGGAGAAGAGAAGATCCGCTCGCTTGTATGCGGTGGCACGACGAGCAAAACCGAGGGTCAGCGTCGCAGGGTCGAGGCGCACACCCGTCCTTCTCTCAATTTGCGAGAAAAGGTCGTCCTTAGCCTCTCGATGGGCATCGCTGATCTCTGTGAGGGGTATGCTGATCGCGTAACGCAAGTAGAGATTGTCGTGGCGCCACTCGGGGATATGGCGATCGTAGAGGCGTCGTAAAGGCGGCGCCGTCCAAGTCAGCGCGTGGACCCCATTCGTGACGGAGTTGATCGGGTAGTTTGGGAACATGCTCTGGGAGATCTCTTCATGTCGGTGTGAGACCCCGTTGATATAACGAGAAAAGAACAGGGCGAGGTATGTCATGTTTAATGTGTCGATGAGACAACACCCTGAAGATGCTACGAAGGCGGCTTTCTCTTCTCCGAGGACACGTTGGACCAACTTCAGGGAAAACTGGTCGTGGCCTGCGGGAACCGGTGTGTGTGTGGTGAAGACACACTTCTGACGCACGACATCCATTTCCCCCTGAGTTACTGAACGCAGATCACGACCTTTTGTCTGTTCCTCGAGCAGCGCAAGCACGAGGAGAGCGGAGTGTCCCTCGTTCATGTGATAGGCTCTAATATCCCTATGGCCCAAGGCACGTAGCATGGCAACGCCACCCAAGCCGAGAACTGCCTCCTGGCATAGGCGATAGCGATCATCTCCACCGTAGAGGTGGCCAGTGAGTCTTTGATCTTCGGGATTATTTTCCGGGACGGCGGTATCTAGGAAGTAAATGGGAACAGCCTTTCCAGGCACACCGACCACGAGATAACGCCATGCACGAACCGCCACCGTCCGCTCCTCAATCGTAACCGATACTCGAGGCCGCAGAGGCTCCAGCAATTCTTCTGGGTGCCAATCAGAAGGACTCTCAGACTGGTTTCCATCTGGATCGAGATGCTGTCTGAAATAGCCCTTCCTGTGCAAAAGGCTCACACCCACCATCGGGATGGCCAGGTCAGCGGCAGCCCGCAAGGTATCGCCAGCAAGGACACCGAGACCTCCGCTGTAAGTCGGCATGGTCGAGTCAAGACCAATTTCCATTGAAAAATAGGCTATCGTCTCTGGATGAGAAGATGCCTGAGAGGTTTTTGCCATCATCGATACCTCTTATCTACATGCGGCAAACGATACAGTGTCTCGCCGATGCCTGTGCCCCCAATCACCACTCCATACTCAAGTCTAGCCGTTACAATGATCCGGCATATTGAGTCCCAGGCCAGACGCTGGTGTTGGAAATAGCGTACCGTTTCGAAGAACAACCGCGCCATCCGTAGGATCATCGAGAAGTCCAAAATGACCATCAAGATCAGCATACGTCACGTTGGGGCGAGCGAGAGCAAAGTGAAGACCAGCAGCAATGGCCAGGGCTGCTTCATCCATGCAGCCCACCATCACCTCCAGACCTGCCGACCTCGCGACGGCATTTATTTGAAGTCCCTCAGAAATCCCGCCAACCTTCATCAGTTTGACATTGACCATGTCAGCCAAACCGTGCCGAGCAATTCGAAAAGCGTCACGCAGTGTCATAAGACTCTCGTCGGCCATCACCGGTATGGAAACACCGCTGGTGACACGACCCAACAGGTTCGGCTCCCCTCTCGGCGTGGGCTGCTCAAGCAGCTCAACCTGTGCACGACGAGTCTTTGTAACAAATCTCAGCGAGTCCTCCACCGAAAATCCCTGATTCGCGTCAAAGCGTAACTCAATGGCATCGCCCAAAGCTTCTCTGACCTTCAAAACTCGGTCAATGTCAGATTCAACGTCAATTCCCCCTTTCAATTTCAGGCACATGAATCCTCTCCCCACCC
>CAYFYO010000168.1:0-5162 GCA_964347335.1 uncultured Thermodesulfobacteriota bacterium | reverse complement strand
GGTCTCTTGTCATCACGATTCAGATTGGTGACGATGATTACGCCCTCAGCTGACTCCCCCGCAATCTCAACGAATTTAGGTGAGTCGAAGCCCTCTTCCCCGAGGATCTGAGCTTTGAGGCCCAGGTCCTTAGATTGACGACAGATGAGCCCCGCCTGCTTGTAATAGCCCGAAGTGAAGACCACTTCCGGGTCCACATCCTTAACCTTAGTCAGGAAGGGAGTGTAGTCTTCCTCCTTGAGAGAATAAACCTGATGCGAGACTATTTCGGCCCCTAATTGCTTGGCTCGCTCGACGAACCCTGCAGAGAGGGCTCGGCCGAAATCGTTATCCATGGTCAGCACAGCGATTTTCTTCGCTCCGATGTTTTTGACCGCCACTTCGGCCGCGGCGGCCCCTTCTACCTCTCCAAGGAAACCGTTTCTGAAGATAAAATCCCCGGCCCGGGTGATATCCCTATGGACTGCATAACCTGCCACCATAGGGATACCTGCCTCCTGAAGAATAGGAGCCGTCACACGAGTTGGGCCACTGTAGGAACCGCTTACAACAGCCACGACCCGATCCTTTTCGATGAGTTTTCGCGCTATGGCCACAGCCTCTTTTGAATCGACCCGGTCATCATAGACCACCAGTTCGACTTTCTTCCCGTTGATCCCACCGGCATCATTGATCTGCTTCACTCCAATCTCAACTGCGTGTTTGGCACTTGCCCCGTCCGCAGCAGCAAACCCAGTTAGCGGAGCGAAGAACCCGACCTTGATCACCTCTGCCCCATAGGTAGGTTGACTGAATGCCCCCAGAGAGAGGATGACTAGAGTGACGAGTGAGAGTCGCAAATACTTTTTACTGCTCATAACGGTCCACCTCCTTATGGTATGGTTTATTCGCCTTTCCTTGGATCACCCCCCTTTCTTAAGATTCTCATTCCTGTGCCTAAACCCTCACTATCCTTGGATCCCTAAGTGTTTATTGTTGACCTGTTCCTCTGTATATACTATTAATTCTTTCTGTCAAGCATTAATTGCGATTGCACCCAAAATGAATTTCAGGAGAGGGAAGGGCCGTGCTCCATCCGGTCCGACCTGTCCTGAAAAAGGAGAATACCCGATGACACGCCCCATGTATTACGAGGAAAGACCCCCCTTACCGATTGCGGCCCCCACGGGCAAAGAACGCCGATGTCACACCTGGGACGCCGAGGGGGCACTGAGGATGCTGATGAACAATTTGGACCCCAAAGTGGCCGTTCAACCAGAAGAGCTCATCGTTTACGGAGGTGCAGGGAGAGCAGCCAGGAATTGGCGGGAGTACAACCGAATCGTGAAAGCCCTTGTGGAACTGAAGGAAGATGAGACACTGTGTGTTCAATCTGGCAAACCGGTTTACATCGCCCGGACCCACGCCCAGGCCCCTCGAGTGATCCTGGCCAATTCCAACATCGTTCCGGCCTGGGCTACTCAGGAGAACTTCGATCTCTACGATGAGCTGGGTCTCACAATGTACGGACAAATGACCGCTGGAAGCTGGATTTACATCGGCACCCAGGGCATCCTTCAAGGAACTTATGAGACCCTGGCTGCTTTGACTCAAAAGGAGTTCAATGCCACTTCCCTTCGTGGCAAGTTGGTTCTCACTGCCGGGATGGGAGGTATGAGCGGAGCCCAGCCTATGGCTGTCACAATGAACGAGGGGGTCCTTTTGGACGTCGAGGTGAGACCCGAGAGAATCCACCGGAAGGTGGATGAAGGCTACTGCGATCGCATGACCGATGATTTGGATCAAGCACTGAAGTGGGTCATGGAGGCCAAGACGAAAGGAAACCCGCTGTCAGTGGGGTTGGTGGGGAATGCCGCCTTCATCTACCCCGAGCTTGTTCGTCGAGGAATGACGCCGGATGTGGTCACGGATCAGACTCCAGCTCATGATCTTTCCGCCTACGTGCCTCTGGGAGACCTAGAAGAGCTTGACGAACTGAGGGAGAAGAACCGGAATGAATACTGGAAGAGGTCATTAGAATCCATTGGGAAGCACGTCGAGGCGATCTTACAGATGCAGGAAGAGGGGGCCATCTGTTTCGACTATGGCAACAATTTGAGGGCCCAGGCCGAAAAGGCAGGCGTAAAGGTCCGAGATGAGGCCGGGGACTTTCGGTATCCTGGGTTCATCCCGGCATTCATCCGGCCGCTGTTCTGTCAGGGTAAAGGACCCTTCCGGTGGGCGGCTCTCTCTGGTGATCCTCAGGATATTCAAAGGACGGATCGTTTGGTCCTTGACCTTTTCCCTGATGATGAGCCCCTCCGTCGATGGATTCGCCTGGCCGCAGAGAAGATCCCCGTTCTCGGGCTGCCCACCAGGATCTGTTGGTTGGGATATGGCGAGAGGTCGAGGTTCGGTCTGGAAGTAAACGACCTGGTAGCCCGAGGCGAAATCAAAGCACCTGTTGTATTTGGTCGGGATCACTTGGACTGTGGCTCCGTGGCTTCTCCTCATCGGGAGACCGAGGGGATGAAAGACAGAAGCGACGCCATTGGTGACTGGCCACTCCTGAATTTTGCACTCAATGCCGTAAGCGGAGCCAGTTGGGTGAGCTTTCACCACGGAGGCGGGGTCGGCATTGGCAACTCACTCCATGCGGGGATGGTCATCGTGGCCGATGGAACGCCGGAGAGGGCCGAGCGACTCGGAAGAGTCTTGACCGTTGATCCGGGGATCGGTATCGCCCGCCACGCAGACGCAGGCTATAAGGAGGCCTTGGAGACGGCACAGAGAAAAGGGGTTAAAATACCCGGATGAGGCACTGCTGAGGACCGAGGACTATGGAAAAGATCGATCTTATCGTCTGTCACTGTAGAGAATTGGTCACCACTGGCAATCCTTCGGGACGACCCAAAGTCAAGAATGACATGGATGAGCTGGATATCATCGAGGACGGGGCGCTAGCTGTTTCAGGGGATCGCTTGGTCTTCGTGGGTGAAACGTCCGACCTAGCGAAGAAGACCAGATTGGATGATTCCACAACCAAAACCATTGATGCCACTGACCGCGTGGTCATGCCGGGTTTCGTCGATCCTCATACTCATGCCGTTTTCGGGGGCAGTCGGGTCAACGAATTCGTTCAGAAACTCAGAGGGGCTAGCTACATGGAGATTCTTGAAAAGGGGGGTGGGATTCTCAAAACAGTCAGGGAGACGAGGAGACTTTCGCCAGAAGAGTTGGCTTCTGTTTCAATCGGCTACTTGGACAACATGTTGCTCCATGGAACCACAACAGTGGAGGTCAAGACCGGTTACGGATTGGACAGGGAAAGCGAGCTGAAGATGCTGAAAGCAATTCGCCTGTTGCAACAACGTCATCCTCTAGAGATCGTCCCGACCTTCCTAGGAGCCCACGCAATCCCACCTGAACATAAGGACACGCCTGACGACTATGTCAGTACAATAGTGCAGATGCTGCCCGAGGCAAGAGAATATGCAGAGTTTTGTGATGTTTTTTGCGAACGGGGCGCCTTCTCCTTTGATCAGAGCCGGAGGATTCTGAACGCGGCCAGGGAGCACGGCTTCAGGCTAAAAATCCATGCCGGACAGTTTAACGACCTCGGGGGAGCAGAGCTGGCCGCTGATTTGGACGGCACCACGGCAGACCACCTTGAACATATCTCACAGGCTGCCATGGATAAGTTGGCCGGGAAGGGGGTGATCGGTGTTCTCCTCCCAGGTGTTAACTTTTTCCTACGGGAAGACTGTTATGCTCCTGCTGTGGAGATGCTGAAGAGAGGGATGCCCTTGGCCCTGGCCACCGATTTTAATCCGGGTTCTTGTCCCACCGAGAATATGCAGATCATCATCGCATTGGCATGTAATCAGATGAGGTTGACACCAGAGCAGGCGCTCAATGCGGCGACCATCAATGCCGCTCATGCCCTAGACCGGGGTTCGGAGGTAGGAAGCCTGGAAGTGGGAAAGAAGGCAGATTTCATCGTGCTTCAGGTCCCAAACCATCAATACCTCCCCTATCGATTTGGCATCAATCATGTGGACATGGTGGTAAAAGGGGGAGAGATTGTCGTTGATGGAAGAAGGATTGTCTGCCCTTAGCAGGGGAATTACATTTGAAGCTTGGTTTATCCTGCCCGAATCCTCGTTTCAGGAACCATGGGATGGGGGTCCGAGAACGGGTGAGAACCCTCATTCTGTGAGGGAAAAGAGCGTTCTTCAGTGCGCTCAGACGAGTATTTCACAGAAAATGCTGGAACCATCGACCTCGGTTATTTCGGGGTCGATGTCAAAACTTGAAGTCAATGCTTCAAAGCCATCGGGGCCAACAGTCGTTGCCTCAAACCCGTCCTTACAGACGATGATCCCATCACCTGTTCTATCATAGTCGATCTCTCCGATGAGCCCATGATCAGCTTGGATGCGGAACCACGCGAGCCGATCCTCCCAAAAACTCTCAGAATAGCTCGAAAAGAGGACCCTCCCCCCCAATTTGGTCACACGTATGGCCTCTCCGATCAGGGTTCTCTGATCGACGTTAAAGGCCGAAATTCCGTTTTGAATACAGGCCACGATATCGAACTGTTGGTCATGAAATCCGAGTTCAACCGCGTTCATACCAAGAAGGTAGTAGAAAGGTCTATTTCTCATCTTCTCTTGGGCCAATCTAAGATTTTCATGGGACGTATCGATACCAATGACAGTTCTTGCCCTCCCAACAAACCTTTCGAGAACTCTGCCATATCCACACCCAAGCTCTAGGACTAGGTCGGATGGTTTTATTCTCTCCAGAACGAACTCGATTTCGGCTTCCAGGTAGCGCTTGACCCGTGGAGGGGTTACCTCATAGACTCGTTGCAGCCTTTTGGCCGACAGTCTTCGGGAATAGTAGCCATGCATCAGAAGGGGGACGTCCGTTACTTATTTACATTTGGCATGCAGAGCAAAATATGAAAGCTCACAGAATGACTATTTAAATGCCTAATAATCCTTTCTGAATCATCTTTAGTTCCGAACCCATCTGTCTAGGACCTACCGCAACACCCAGGCATAGCAGCGGGTTTGGGTTTCAGAGAGAAGACCGCTTAGGCGTCTCAAGAAATACCTGCCCCATCCTCTTGCTTCAGGGATTGGGACCCCATGGACTTCCCACAGCCGTCCAATCCA
>CAYFYO010000167.1:0-5249 GCA_964347335.1 uncultured Thermodesulfobacteriota bacterium | reverse complement strand
ATCGCCTTTTCGAGATGGGCGATATCTGGATCGCTGACCAGAGGGTTCTCACCCATGATAAACATGGCCTTCACCCTTCCATCCTCGATGGCAGAAACCATCTCTGGTATAGTGAGGCCGACTTTCCGGTTGAGTTCCACCCCCCACGCGTCCTCAAACTTCTTGGCCGCACCCTCGTCGGTGACACTCTGGTATCCAGGATAGACGTTGGGAAGTCCTCCCATATCACAAGCGCCCTGGACGTTGTTCTGACCCCGGAGAGGATTAACCCCCGTACCAGTCCGGCCGAGGTTTCCCGTCAGCATCGAGAGATTCGCGAGAGACAAGACGTTGTCTGTCCCGCTGGTATGCTGGGTAATTCCCATCGCATAAAGGATGCTCGCCTTTTCCGCTTTCCCATAAATCTCTGCGATCTTTCGGAGATCCTCAGGAGCGATCCCCGTTATCTCGGCCACGCGCTCCGGTGAGTAACCCTCGACCGCTTTCTTCAGTTCATCGAATCCCTCGGTTCGCTGAGCAATGAATTCCTTGTCTTCCCAGCCCTCCTTGATGATGATGTGCATGAGGCCATTGATCCAGGCAACATCAGACCCCGGCCTGTTGCGGACATGGATGTCAGCGACCTGGGCCATTTGGATTCGACGGGGTTCGATCACGATAAGTTTCGCCCCTTTTTCCTTGGCCCGAAACACACGACGTGCCACCAAAGGATGGGCCTCAGACGTGTTAGACCCTGTGATCAAGATACAGTCTGCATCCTCGATCTCCGGAGTCGAGTTCGTCATGGCCCCACTGCCGAATGCCCGGGCTAGACCAGCCACGGTTGAGGAGTGTCAGAGACGAGCACAGTGGTCGACGTTGTTCGTTCCGACAACGGCACGCATCCATTTCTGGAAGAGGTAGTTTTCCTCATTGGTGCATTTTGCCGAGGTCAGGCCGGCCACGCTGTCTGGGCCGAATTGATCGCGAATTTCGACAAAGCGGGAAGCCACGAGCCGAAGGGCATCCTCCCAATCCGTGCCCTTGAACTGGTCATTTTTTCTCACCAAAGGGCTATAGAGCCTCTTGTCGCTGTCCACAAACTCGTGGACACTCCAGCCCTTGATGCAGAGGGTGCCCTCGCTGATGGGATGGGTCCTCATTGGCAGGGTTCCAACCAATCCCTCATCCATCACCTCCAACAGGAGCCCACACCCGCAGCCGCAATAGGCACAAGTTGTCTGCACGGTCCTGTATTCCACAGTCAACCTCACTTCTCAGTGCATGTCTTACAAATATCAAATGCGCCGTCACCCAGAACTTCAAGGGGAGGCAGATCCTCAACGTTTTCTCCCGGCAGGTAGCCAAAGAGATCCTTCACCGTTGCTCTCACCTTTCGATATAGGGTTCGGAGTGGGATATCCGCCGGACAGGCCTCTTCGCAGAGGCCACAGTCGATGCATCGATCGGCCATATGCATCGCCCGAACGAGATGGAAGATGGGGATCTGGGGGGGCATCCCACCCAGATTGACGAGACTATGGTCTTCCAGAGTGCATGACGGACAGAAGCAGACAGGGCAGATGTCTCGGCAGCCGTAACATTTGATGCACTTGGTGAATTGGTCCATCCAGAAGTTGTACCTCTTCTCTTCTGGCTTGGCCTCGATCTCGTTCACAATGGAAAGATTTCCACGGCCCTCCACCTTCTCGCCAATGTCTATTCTAGACGGGTATGGCTCGAAGCACTCGCACTTCTCAGCGAGCTCTCCTGAGCAGGCCACCCCGACAAAATTCACCTTTTCTTGATCGAGTTGCTGATTCTTGTAGAGTTCGATGAGGGAACGTTCATCACAGGCGCGGGCAAAAATCCCGAAAATATCGTCTGGATATTTTTGAGCGAGCCGGATCAGGAGCTTCGTGAGGGGATAGCGCACCTCACCGAGATAGAGTTCATCCAATTCCTCTGGCTTCGTGAATAGGTAGGGAACCGGATGACCGTTCACCGTTCTCAGCGCAAGGAATCCAACAATCCTGTCCTTGCCGAGCATTTCCGCGATCATGGCCCGTCCCTTATCCAAACCTTCCATTCCAGTTTATCCCTTCTTTTTCGCTTTTTTCCCCTTCTTGAATGTCTCGTCGATCTTTTTCACCTCGTCAGGCGATAACTCCTTGAAGATCGTCGTTCCCAGTCGGATTTTGTTGTCCTCGATCTTGATGGCTCCAGTCGGACAGACATAGGCACATCCGCCACAGCCAATGCAGGTTTCGGCGAGTTCGCTAAAAGGGGGAGCGATCTCTTTTTTGATTCCCCGGTTGACAGCGCTTATGGCCCTCGCCTCCGCAATCTCCTCACAAACCCGAACACACATGCCGCAAAGGATACAGTCCTCCCCTTCTAAGCGAAACCGAGGCTCAGTGATGCCAAAATCGCTGGCGATATTTCGGAGGCTGTCTGACTCGGGGCAGCGGGCAAGGAGAAGCTCGACCAACCCCTTTCGCAGTCTCAAAACGTTCTCCGAATGTGTTTGAACGTCTAGCCCTTCTTCCACAGGATAAAGGCAAGAGGTCACCAACCGGACCCGACCTCTTTTCTTTATCTCAACACTGCAAAACCGGCAGGCTCCAGATGGTGTGAGGGAGGGATGATAGCACAGGGTCGGGATCTCGATGCCAACCCGATTGGTCGCTTCCAGAATCGACTCCCCGGGGTTGGCTCCGATCTCTCTTCCATTGACCTTAAGGGTAATCACGAATATTCCCTCTTAGCTTCTCATCACCGCTTCGAACTTGCAGACCTCGTAACAGGAACCGCATTTCACACAGAGATCCTGATTCAAGGCGTGGGCCTGCTTCTTTTCACCACTTATGGCGTTCACGGGGCACGCCCTGGCACACAAGGTACATCCCGTACACTTCTCCGGATCAATTGCATACTCAACGAGTTCGCTGCAAATGCCGGCCGGGCACTTCTTGTCCCGGATGTGGGACTCATATTCCTCTCTGAAATACCTCAGCGTGCTGAGGACCGGGTTGGCAGCCGTGGACCCGAGAGCGCACAGAGACCCCTCGGTGAGAACGAAGGCAAGCTCTTCAAGCAGGGCGATGTCACCGGCTTCACCTTTTCCCTCGGTAATCCGGGTCAGAACTTCTAGCATCCGCTTGACGCCCTCTCGGCAGGGGACACATTTCCCGCAAGACTCTTCCTGGAGAAAGTTGACAAAGTATCTGGCCACATCGACCATGCAGGTGTCTTCGTCCATGACGATCATGCCGCCAGAACCCATCATGGAGCCAGCTTCTGTGAGCTGATCGAAATCGATCGGTAGATCGAGCATACTCTCCGGGAGACATCCACCCGAGGGCCCCCCTGTCTGGACAGCCTTGAACCGTTTTCCGTCGGGGATGCCCCCGCCGATCTCGAAAATAATCTCTCTCAGCGTCATCCCCATGGGAACTTCCACGAGGCCGGTGTTGTTGATCTTTCCAACGAGGGAAAAGATCTTGGTTCCCTTGCTGCCTTCTGTTCCGATTTTGGCATATTCCGCGGCTCCCCGATTGATGATCAGGGGAACGTTGGCCCAGGTTTCTACGTTGTTCAGGTTACTCGGCAGATCGTGGAGCCCGCGCTCGACTGTATGGATGTATTTCGCCCGAGGTTCGCCGATCTTTCCCTCCAGAGACGCCATCAGCGCAGTGGACTCCCCACAGACAAAGGCCCCCCCACCACGGTTGATCTTGATGGAAAAGTCAAAGCCGGTACCCAGAATGTTCTTCCCGAGGAGGCCGTAAGTCTCAGCCTGCCCAATGGCCTTTCGGGCGTTGGTGACGGCGAGAGGATATTCATGCCTCACATAGATGTATCCCTCGTGGGATCCGATAGCATAGGCCCCGATGATCATCCCTTCCAGGACACTGTGGGGGTTGCCCTCCAAAAGGCTCCGATCCATGTATGCCCCGGGGTCACCTTCGTCGGCATTACAAATCACATACCTGGGATTTCCCGGTGCTTTTCGGCAACTCTCCCATTTTCTCCCCGTTGGAAAGCCACCCCCTCCCCGGCCTCGCAGGCCTGAGGCCTTCACCTCTTCGATAATCTCTTCAGGAGACCTCTGCATCAGGGCTTTGGCCAGAGCAGCGTACCCGCCAATTCGTATGTAATCTTCGATGTTGGTGGGGTCGATCTCCCCGTTGCTCCCAAAGACGAGGCGCTTCTGCAGCTTGTAGAATGGGACATCGTTCTCGTAGATCAGTTTCTCGTCAGTTGCGGGATCCACATAGAGGAAACGGTCGATGATTTCGTCTCCCTTGAGCGTTTTGGCAACGATTTCGGAAACATCTTTGGGTTGAATGCGTTGATAGAATATGTTCTTGGGCCGGATGACGATCAGTGGTCCTCGCTCACAGAATCCGTGGCAGCCACTTTCCCGAAATTCTACCTGCCCGTCCACTTTCTGGGCCTCGAATTCCTTGGCAAAGGCATCAGCCACCTCTCTCGCACCCGAAGCAAGGCAGCCCGTTCCGCCGCAGAGCGTTACGCAAGGCCTATTCGGATCCCGCCCTTGAACCAAGGTTTCTCGCAAGGCCTCTAAATCGGATATCGAATTCAGCCTACCTTCCATAGCTTCCTTCCAACGTCACGACTTGTAACGCTCAAGGATCTTGCTCACCCGATCCTGTCTCACTCGCCCATGGGTCTTCCCATCGATTACCATGATCGGCCCCAGGGCGCAGGCTCCAAGGCAATTGACCGTTTCGAGGGTGAACTGGAGGTCTTCGGTCGTCTCTCCTGGCTTGACGCTCAGCAACATCTCGATCCGATCGACCAGCCTTTTTCCCCCTCGGACATGACAAGCGGTTCCCAGGCAAACATTGATGATGTGGCGTCCCCTCGGTTTCAAACTGAAGGCCTTGTAGAATGAGGCCACGCCGAAAACCTGGCTCAGGGGCACGTCGAGGCTTTCACTGACTTTTTTCAGGGCGTCCTTTGGGAGGTAGTTCAGCTCCTCTTGAATGTCCTGGAGTATGGAGATGAGAAGGGATTTATCCCTCCCGTAGGCTCTGATGATCTTATTGACTTTCTTGACGTCAGATTTGGTCGGAACAGTCTCCATCGCCGTCACCGATCTCACGCCCTTTGCCTCAGCGGAGATGGCCCGAGCTCCCTGATCTGTTGCGTAAACTCACTCATGAGGCCAGCAAACTTGGCCCCTTCCGAACCTGAAATCCATTCCAGTCTCAACCGATCCGGTGAGATTCCCACAAACCCGA
>CAYFYO010000166.1:0-5263 GCA_964347335.1 uncultured Thermodesulfobacteriota bacterium | reverse complement strand
CATAGCAGTATTCCAGCTCATCAAACCCCGCACCGACCCCCAAGGCGTAAAGCACCGCATCCTTCCACCTGTAGTCCCTCGTGAGGGGCCCAATCTTTTTCCCGATGCAATCGAGGTTCAAAGCCATCCCTTGATCTCCTTTGTTCCCCCTAAGCTCCTACCCAGCGAGCCGGCAAATCCACCTGTTTGCTTTTCTCCCATTCCGACGGTTCGAGACCGCCTGCTTGGAGGGAAGCACAGACCTCGCAGAGGAGAGAGTTTTCGTGTTTGTCAATAGATGTCGACAAACAAAAACATATACCCAAATGGGCGCAATCGATTTTTCCTAAAACACCTGGATAATCAAGGTGCTATCCTGTAGTCTACACCAATTTCTTTAGAATGTGGGTTCAAATGCTCAAAGACTGACAGACTTCTCAATCGACCCGCTCTCTTTTCTCGCGTTTTCAAGATACCACAGAGCTACCAAACAAGCGACGAAAGAGATAGAAGCGCCCCGGCCGTCCGTTACGGCCCTCCACACCTGAAATCTTGGGGTTTCATCCCCACAGACCCCGACCTTCCGTCCCATCCTCACGGACGGTTTAGCTTTCTCCGGCTCTTGTCATCTGGGTTTTAGTGGCTATTTGGAAGAGACATCGAGGTTAGAAAAAGAGTGTCATAGGCAGAACAAGGTGCGCAATTGGCATCAGCCCATGACTCCGATTAAATCTCCCTTTGAATCGTTCTCGGCCAATTGACAAGTAGAACTCCAGATAAAACTGCCACGAAACCCACGCCGAAAACTCCAGTGAGTTTCTCAGCCAAGAGGGCCGCACCCAAAATGGTTGCCATCATTGGGTTCAAGTTTCCATATACCGCGACCTGCGTCGGCGTTAAATGGCTCAGAGCGAACGTCCAAAGGTAGTAACCGAGGGCTCCCCCAAAGATCCCGAGAAAGATAATCAGAGCCGCGAGTCTGCCGTCGATCCCCGCGAACACCCGAGGAAGACCCTCAGCGAATGCGGCGGGGAAAAGTAACACGGTACCGAAGACCATCGCGTAGGTGGTCACAGTCAACGCAGAATAACGCACCAGGACGCGCTGGGCCAAAACACCGTATGCAGCGCCACAGAGGGCTGTCAAGAGCATGAGTCCATCCCCAACGAGCGCCCATGGAGTTCCTCGCCAAGTCAACCCACGCTCGGCAAGGACAATCCCAACTCCCATGAGTGCGAGCGTGATTCCAGCTATCTGTCGAAAGCTTAGGTGCTCCTTTCGAGCCGCACGGGCCAACCACGCGCTCCAGAGGGGCATGGTGGCCAGCATCAGGGCCCCTCGAGATGCCTCTGTCAGACGGAGACTCGCGTTGAAGGTCAGTGGGAAAATGGAGAAGAAAATCGCTCCCAGAAGTATGAGGAAAGGTAGGTCCCGTCTTTCGACGCGCAGGACGGTCCGGGCAAGGATGAATATAGAAAGAGACAGTACGACTCCACCCAGGCCAAATCGGAGGACTGCCAGGCTTAGGGGAGGAATGTCCTGCACCGCGACCCGGGTGGCGACGACCGAGGCGCCAAACAGGATCGCGGCAAAGGAAGCAGCAATATTTCCGGTAAGACCACCTCGTACCATGGGGTCTTAAGTTCTCCCCAGCCCCAGGAAATTACTTTGACTTGAGTCAAAACCTGGACATGGGATTTAAGGGACACGATTTTGGTTGGCGGCACCACGGAAGCTATCTCAGAAGCAGGGGTGGTCGCCTTTTTGAAACACAATACTGCAATGTTTCAATCCGATACCTTTTAGCCTTCCTTTATGGACAATTCCAAGGTTGTTTCTTTCAAGGAAGCTCGTTATTTCGTTAGCTGTGTAGACGCCGTAATTCTCTACGATGCCGCGCAAGATTCTGGCCATGAGTTTCGATCCTGCAATGTCATTGAAGATAAAAAAACCGTTCGGTCTCAATACACGACATACTTCTCCCAATGCACCTCGCCAATCACCAACGTGGTGGATAACCTTCAAAGACACAACCATATCGAATTCGGTATCCACAAACGGGAGTCTGGTCGCATCGGCTTCTGCAAAATTCAGATTCTTCCTTTCTCTGTGATATCTCTTGGCCGCTGCGATCATCTCAGGATCCAAATCTGTCCCGATAACATTCATTTGGTAGCTGCTGGCCAGATACTCTGCCACAGCGCCTGCGCCACATCCGATTTCGAGTGTTTTCGTTACCCGGGTCAGATCGATCATGCCCAACAATTGATCAACGAGCCTGAGATTCCTCTGAGCACGCCTCCTGCTGTTAACAAACCTTTTTTCGATCCGACTCATCTTCATGATTCTCGCTCATGATGATGGGCTAGAACTTATTCAACCTCAACGGTGAGTCCCGATAGAATCATCGCAATGCTAAGGGAACCAGCATACGAGAGGGTCCATTTGAGAATGCAAATTACCATGAAAACCGCTATGGTACAAAATCTTCTTCCGGAAAATTCAGGAAGCTCCTGGCGGGATTGGAGTAAGGGGCCGCCCCCGGCCCCTTTGATATGCTCTATCATCGGCCACAACCCCCGACGATAGCCTCCAAGTGGGTGAATGGTTTAACAATATGATGCAAGGAATGTGAGACCTCAGCCGATCCAGGATTTTTGCCAATTCCGCAAGCCTGCTCAATTCCTCCTCGATCTTCGGTGAACCATTTTGCCCCATTCGAGGATCTGAACGACATTTCCCCCTTTGCCCGTGTAAGGCTTCTCGATACTCTGACTCGGCAGGGCACCCATGTCTTACTGCTGATTGACCTGCCTTTTGAACGCAGGTAAAGTAGGAAAAGGCGACCGCACTTGTTGAGACGGGTTCTCCTCATTAGTATCCCCTCCTTTTCATCCGTTTTCGGATCATCTCAATCACCTGGGCCTTCTGGTCAGCATCGAGGATATTGTAGAACTCAACAAAATGATCCAGGTTCTCCTCAATCATCCCCGGCACAGCCTTTGCCCGTTCTTTGGCCAAGACCACTAACTGAGTGAGATCGGGGTTCTCGCGATCCATTTCGCTTTTCAGGTCACTGAAAAACCCCTCTCGGTCCTCCTTAGCCTGTCTGAGGCTGGCCTCTACTCCCTGACGAATCTCCTGATATTGCTCCTTTTGCACGTCAGAGAGATCCAGTTTTGCGACATGCCTGTCCCATCGCTTCAAGACGTATTTTGAAACGTCTCTGTGGTGCAATCTGTGGCGTCTGTATGCCCCACACCCAGCGACGAGCCCGAGAGACAGAACAATGATTCCAACAATCATAGATTTTCTCCGAAATTTCATATCTCTCCTCCTTGTCAATCGTTTCTGGTTCGGTTCATATCGGCCGCTCTAACCGAATCCACTCTCAGCATACCTTTGAGTTATTAAGAGAGTTTGTTCCGCCTATTAAAAAGTGTTAAGTAAATGTAAAATGTTGAAAAAAGGAAGGCTTTTATGGACGAAAAGGTTATACTCGTTGATGATGATGAAAAACTCCGAAAGCTAATCACCGAGTACCTGAAGGGATACGGATTTCAGGTCGTAGCGCTTCCCGACGGTTTCTCCGTTTTGGAGAAAATCCGAACAGAGTCTCCAGATATGGTCATACTGGACATTATGCTCCCGGAAAAGGACGGACTGGAAGTTTTAAAAGAGATCCGAAGTGTGTCTTCCATACCTGTCGTCATGCTGACTGCCAAAGGAGAGGATGCGGACCGCATTGTAGGACTCGAACTGGGGGCAGACGACTACCTCCCCAAGCCCTTCAACCCCAGGGAGTTACTGGCTAGGATGAGAGCGGTATTGCGAAGGTTTGCCCTGCAGGATAAGACCAAGGCTGGTAAGGATGAAGATGTTTTTCTCGAGACCGGCGGTCTGTTGCTCAATAGGGCCAAAAGAACCATGCAGGTTGAAGAGGATGAGATCGAGCTATCCACAACCGAGTACAAGATTCTAGAGGCTCTGATGGAGCATCCAAACACCGTCTTGAGTCGCGATCAACTCATGAATCTGGCTCACGGAAGAGATTTTATCGCCTTTGACCGAACCATCGATGTTCACATCAGCAAACTGAGGGCGAAACTGGCCCCCTATCCTCGGTTCCAGAAGATCATCAAAACAGTCTGGGGAACGGGGTACATGTTTGTGGACGCCTTATGAAACCCGGAAAGCTTTACCTCAAAATCTTTTTATCCTTCCTGCTGATTCTCATCGTGACCGAAGTGTTGGTGTTCGGTCTTTTTCTCTTTTCCGCCGGGAAGATCATCTACTCCCGCCTTGAGCGTCATACCCGCACCCAGGTCCTCATGCTGAGGGAGTTTGTTGAAGACAAGCTCGAATCAGAGCCAGAGACCCTGCCCGGGGAGAATAAATCTCTGAAGGATTTCATCTCCCAGCTCGGAGAAAGCCATGGCTCCAGAATCTGGCTAGCAGCTCCGGACGGAACGCCGCTTGTGAAGTCCTTTTCTGGGGAAATCCCCGAGCAATTGCAAGGCATCCCTGAGAGACGGTTAAGGGACTTGGGGGATTTTAAATTGTACACCGACTTCAAAAAGGGGCGTTTCTTTTACATCACCATTCCCATGGAAGTCGGAAAGCGTGGGATCGGCAGCCTCCGTATACTCTCTGAGAGAATCGAGAAAGACCACCATCAGTGGTTTTTTGCACTAGGACTCGCCGTAGTGGGTTTTGTCATCGCAGTTCTCGTCATTCCAGTTTCGAGATTCATCACCCAACCCTTGAAGCAGCTGAGGGAGTCGGCCCTTCGAATATCAGAGGGGAATCTTTCTCATAGAGCTACCGTGAAAAGCAAAGACGAAATCGGTGAGCTCGGTCGCACTTTCAACATCATGGCCGACAAACTGGAGAGGACGATTCGAGGAGGGAGGGAACTTACGGCCAATATCTCCCATGAGCTCCGAAGCCCACTTGCAAGAATCCGTGTTGCAGAGGAGCTCCTTCGGGAGAAGTTTGAGCATGGCGATTATGACGCGTGTCATAGGCAGCTCGACGACATACGGGAAGACATCGAAGAGCTGGACCACCTCATAGACCGCATCCTTGCTCTGTCAAAATTGGACATTCATGAAACGCCTTCGAAACAGGAAAGGGTTGATCTATCGCACTTAATAAGCGAGCTTCTGGAGAAGTTCGAGCTTGCCCTCAAACGGAAGAACCTTCACGTTGCGACCGATCTTTCCTTTGATCGTCCCTTTTTCGGCGACAGGGACGCCCTGAGCACAGCCCTCGCAAACATCCT
>CAYFYO010000165.1:0-5315 GCA_964347335.1 uncultured Thermodesulfobacteriota bacterium | reverse complement strand
TTCTCGGTTTCGATACGATCAACAGGGAAAGGAACGAGGGGACCCTGAGCAAGCTGCTTTCTCAACCCATTTACCGAGATTCTGTGATTAACGGGAAGTTCCTCGCCGGTGTTGCAACGATCGCCATCATGGTGGTCTCCATTGTCCTTGTCATCGCAGGCCTCGGGCTGAATCTCGTCGGCGTCGTGCCCGGCATTGAGGAGGTTTGGCGGATTATTATCTATCTCATCATCAGCATTATCTATGTCTCCTTTTGGCTTGGAGTCGCCATCCTCTTTTCGATTCTCTTTCGGAGTATCGCAACATCGGCCTTGGCTGGTTTTGCCGTGTGGATCTTCTTTTCCTTTCTCCTTCCCTATGGGGCCAACACCGTAGCCGGAGCAGTCGTGTCCGGTGGAGAGGGGGGCCCAGAGACGATTATCAAACAGGCCAAGATTCAGAAGGGTATCAGCCTCGCCTCTCCCATGGAACTCTATACCGATGCCACGGCCACCATCATAAATCCCTTAACGAGAACGACACGCTCCATCATTCTCATGGGGCCGATGGAGAGAATCTCCCAGGCTCGCTTTTCCGGGCCCCTCCCACTGGGCCAGAGTATCCTTGTGGTCTTCCCGTATATCATCTCCCTTGTCGCCATCACCTTCATCTGTTTTGCCATCTCTTATACGGCATTTATGCGACAGGAGATCAGATCACTCTGAGAGAAATCCTCACCCCGCGCATCCATCTTCGCCGCTTCTCCACTCTAGTGCGATGACGCTGTTGCTGCCGTCTGCGGGTTCGGTTCTGCTGGTTCCGCAACGTCGCTCCGGAGCAAGAGGATCCTCAAAGACGCCGTAACTCCTCGTTCTCCCGACTTGACAACCCCGCAAACATTCGAGTATTTTTAGCTGACCGTCTATCCGTTATGTCGGTGCGAATGACTCAATTCGATGATTCACATTTCATGGCGATGGCTTTGGAAGAGGCACAAAAAGGTGCCAGCGCCGGAGAGATTCCGATCGGCGCTGTTCTGGTCATGAACGGAGAGGTAATTGCTCGGGATCACAACCGCTGTTTGGCAACCAACGATCCCACGGCTCATGCTGAGATCATCGTCATTCGGAAGGCTGCAAGAAGGCTTCGAAATTATCGGCTCTTGGGATGTCACCTCTACATAACGATAGAACCCTGCGCCATGTGCATTGGTGCCATGATTCAGGGAAGGGTTTCGAGGCTTATTTTCGGGGCTCTGGAAGAGAAGACGGGGATGGTACAATCGCGCCTCGCGCTTCTCAACGACTCCATTTTCAACCACCGAATCGAGGTTGTCGGGGGTGTGCTTGCCGAGGATTGCCGGAAGCTGATCCAGGGATTCTTCAGGGAAAAAAGAGAAAATATGGCGCCATCCGCGTCGTTTTCGACTGAGTAGGGCGATGTTATCCAAGCGAGCTTTGTCCGTGGTTTGTCGTCCATCGTCCGTCGCTCAGAGATCAGAATTTGAGCATTCAGGTGGAGATCGAATAGCTTCGATGTGGGGTGCAGCGGACCACAGACAACTGACATGGCCAGAGAGATTCTGAGCAGCGAACAGCGGCTTCCTGAGAGATTTATTGCGAGTCAATTGACCGGAGGATATAGCATTGGGAGAGGTACCGAAGTGGCCATAACGGGGCCGACTCGAAATCGGCTGTCCCCCTAACCGGGGACCGTGGGTTCGAATCCCACCCTCTCCGCCAGGTTAGGCTAAGTAATCAGAAGTCAGGATTCAGAAAAAGCAGGGCGGGAGCTTTTCCAGATTTGACATCTGGCAGAAAAATGCGGGGGCTTGCGCTGTTGCTTCGGCGCTTCACTGCTTTTTGAAAAAGCCGAGAATTTATATTGGTAATTGGACGTACGCGCTTGCCCCATGTCTATTCTGGCTTCTGAATTCTGAAACAGGGAGAGATGCCCGAGCTGGCCGAAGGGGCACGACTGGAAATCGTGTGTCCCGTAAAGCGGGACCGTGGGTTCGAATCCCACTCTCTCCGCCACCAAATGCATTTGTCAACGATCAACTATCTGTTGGAAGAGGACGGGGTTTCAGGATAATTGACGTTCGCAATTCGTAAGCCTGAAATATCCGGGTCTAGGAGAATACACGTCGTCGCCTGAGAAATAGAGCGAACCCTCTAGAAACTGTTTGATCTCCTCAGTGATGTGAGTGGTTAGAACTGACCACTCACAACCGACAAGTGATTTCAGCAGTTGATAGCCGGGTCCTGCGCAACAGAAGATTACAAACCCCGTCAGGTCCGGAAGGAAGCAGCGGTAGTAATCTCTTTTGTGTGCCGCAGGGGTGCCTGGCTATCAACCCTTTTATGAGGGGGCTGATGGGCTACCTGGTTTTCGCAAGGAAGTATCGGCCTCAGGTTTTTGAAGAGGTGATCGGCCAGCACCATGTGACCCAAACCCTTCAAAACGCCATCACGGCGGGTCGCGTGGCTCACGCATTCCTCTTTGCGGGGCCCAGGGGTGTTGGCAAAACATCAGCTGCCAGGATTCTCGCAAAAGCCCTTAATTGTGCCGACGGGCCAACTCCTTCCCCGTGTGGCCGGTGCGAATCATGCCAGGAGATTTCGTCCAGCATATCCTTGGATGTTATCGAAATCGACGGGGCATCCAATCGCGGCATTAATGAGATTCGTGAACTGAGAGAGAACGTCAAGTATGCGCCAGCCAGGAGTCGTCATAAGATCTTCATCATCGACGAAGTCCATATGCTCACCCCAGAGGCCTTCAACGCCCTGCTGAAGACCCTGGAAGAACCTCCGGGCCACATTATCTTCATTTTTGCGACTACGGAACCGAATAAGATCCCAATCACAATTCTGTCTCGCTGCCAACGGTTCGATTTCAGACGAATTCCATTGAAGGAAATCGTTCAGCGGCTAAAAGAGATTGTCCAGAAAGAGGGAGTCAGAATCACCGAGAACAGCCTCCTCGTTCTCGGCAGGGAGGCAGAGGGAAGTCTGAGAGATGCTCAGAGCCTTTTGGACCAGGTCATTTCGTTTGCCGGTAACGAGGTTCAAGACGAGGAGGTTGCCGAGGTCCTCGGCGTTGTGGACCGGAGACTTCTCTTTGATCTGTCTATGGCCGTTGCGGATCATGATGCCGAGACGTGCCTCGAATTCCTGGACAGATTGAACCATTATGGCTACGATTTTCGTCAGTTCGCAAGGGCCCTTCTCAACCACTTCAGGAACCTCATGGTGGTCCGAATCGCCAAGACTCCCGAGACCTTGCTCGATCTACCTAAAAACGAATTAGATGAGCTTGTCGAGCAAACAAAGCGGTTTGATTTCCTGCAGATTCAGCAGTGTTTCAGCATACTCCTTCAGTCTGAGGGAGATCTTGCTCATTCAACCATTCCAAAGCTCATTCTTGAGATGGCCTTGCTGAAGATGGTCGATATCCAACCTGTAATTGCCGTGGATGAGATCCTCGAGAAACTGGAATCCCTTGAGGAGCGTCTATCCAGTTCGGTGCCCCACCCTTGCCAACAATCAGGCCCGAATGACTCACAGGCTCCAGAGCCTCGGGAAGCAGACGGTTCCGAAACGACATCCGTGATATCCCCCCGTTCTCAGGGGATCACTGAACCCCAGAGCAAGCAAATTGATTCATCAGGGGAACCCGAGAGCCTGAAATCGACTTGGGAAAAAATCCTAGAGTTCACGGGTCGTGAAAACCCCGTCCTTGGGGCTCTTTTGTCTCATGGTCAACTGCTCGCCTTAAATGATCGATCGATTGAGATCGGATTCAGAAAAGGATCTTTCTACTATGAGAGAATCCAAGAAGAAGAGAACAGGAGAGCGCTGACCGAAACCTGTCGGTCCCTTCTGAAAAAGGATCTCCAGCCTGTCTTTTCTATCATCACGAAGCGTTCCGGGCATCATAGAGCCCAGAGAGCCGAGGAAGAGACCGACCGCGACCGACGACTCAGGAAAGAGGTTTTGGAAAGCCCCATCGTTCAGGATGCCCTGGAGGTTTTCGGGGGTGAAATCGAAGAAATTAAGGTAGGGACTCGTTTCGAGTCCTGAGGGATCAACAAGGTGGAGGATTACGATGACAAAAGGACTCGCCGGGATAATGAAACAGGCTCAAAAACTACAAGCCCAAATTGGTCGGATTCAAGAAGAGATGGCCGAAAAGACCACTGAGGCCTCCTCCGGAGGGGGCATGGTGACCGTGCTCATCAATGGCAAACAGGAAGTGCTTTCGGTGAAGATTGACCCCGAGGCCGTAAACCCCGAGGACGTTGAAATGCTACAGGATCTGATCGTCGCTGCCGTCAATGAGGGCGTCCGAAAATCCCAGCAAATGGTGGCAGAGGAAATGAAAAAGATTACGGGAGGGTTGAGCATTCCCGGTTTGTTTTAGGCCGAGACGGAACGGCTGTCCCGCAAAAGTAACCCATGGTGAAACAGGCCCCACTCATTGATGGACTCATCGACGCCTTCGCAAAACTTCCTGGCATCGGGCGGAAAACTGCCTCGAGGCTGGTGTTCCACATTCTTCGCACGTCGAGAGAGGATGCTGAGGATCTGGCCACAAGAATACTGGAGGTCAAGGAAAGGATCAACCTCTGCAGCGAGTGTTTTAATCTTACCGATATCGATCCGTGCCCGATCTGTCGCGACACCCAGCGCACGTCTCAGGAGATCTGTGTGGTTGAGGGACCAAACGATCTCCTCGCCATCGAAAATACAGGGGCCTTCAAAGGGAAATACCACGTATTGCACGGCGCGCTGCGCCCCCTCGAGGGTGTGGGGCCCGAGCAACTGAAAATCCAGGAGTTATTGAATCGGCTCGAAAGAACGGGGGCCAAGGAGGTCGTGATCGCTACCAACCCGACCCGAGAGGGCGGAGCCACTGCGGTCTACCTGACCCAATTGATCAAGCCTTTCGGGATCAAAGTCACTCGGATCGCTTCCGGAGTTCCCGTGGGGAGCGAAATTGAATATACGGACAGTGTGACATTGTCTGAGGCTATGGAGGGGCGAAAAGAGCTGTAAAGGCCTTCTCGGTCCGATGCACTACTTCGAGAGGCTTTGCTTAAGGCCTCTTGAGGCCCCTTTCATTGAAATGGAACTTTTCCTCCTTTATCATCGACACTGAAACCACTAAGAGGTGCGGGAGTATGCCAGACCGACGCATGATCACTGTGGATGGGAACGAAGCCGCGGCCTCGGTTGCCCACCGTCTGAGCGAGGTAATCGCGATCTATCCGATTACTCCTTCCTCCCCTATGGGAGAGTTGGCAGACGAATGGTCTGCCCACAGCAGGACCA
>CAYFYO010000164.1:0-5364 GCA_964347335.1 uncultured Thermodesulfobacteriota bacterium | reverse complement strand
AGAAAGTCCTTTATGGCCTGAGGGGTCGCGATCCCGTAGCTAAACTCATCGTAGATGTCTTCGGTATCCACCACCGCGACCCGAAGGCCCTGACTCTCCCGGAGATTAACCAGATCGGTGAGCCAGGGCTGGAGGGCTCCCCCTTGATCCCAACCGAGGCTCCTGAGGGTGATGAGGAGATAGTCTGCCCCGTTTCCAGGATCCCCGAGACTAGAGGCCCGATCCGGAAGGATCCCCGAAGGGGTCTTGATCTGGTCTGAGGTCAGAACAAAGTATGTTCTTTCGCCTCCAAGACTCGGATCCGGCTCAAACTCAACCGTGTAGGGACCACTTCCTGTGGTTTGAAAACCGACCACCCGCCGCACATCCCCGGCTTCGGTGATGTCAAAGACCAAAAGGTCCTGGGTCGTAAAGTCTGAGACCTGATAGCGAAACCCCGCTTCATGGGAAAACCGGAGCGTATCGCCGCTTGCCATAAAGGCCCGGGGATAGGCCAGTTCAAACCAGTCGATCTCGACCGCATCCTCGCCGCTCAGACACTCAATTGTCACCGTGTTCTCCCCCGGAACAAGGGGAACCCCTTCGATCGTTCCCTCGTAAAAGGAAATCCCACTCCACCTAAAGGTCTCCTCTGCGCCATTGATCGAAACCCTGATCTCATGGTCGGTACTGTAGCTTGCAAGCATGGAGAGGGTGAGTGTCCCCAGGCCAGCTGGATCTGGAACGGGCACGATGAAATCAACTGGAACGCCTCCACCCTCCAGGCCGTCTCCTGAGACCGCAGGATCGAAAAACCACCGCTCCAGGCCGTCTGTCCCAGGAGCAAGCCGCCAGTAGCGCCCGTTTTCCTCATGATGGACCCAGGCGCTGTGCGCCCCCGGAACCGAAGCCCCGCCCGGAGTGCCATTAAGGGGTGCCATCCTTTTGGGAGATCCCGTGCCTCCCGAGGCCACAAGCCAGTAGACATTCTCTTTTGTGTATTTGGTATAGGCGGCCTCCAGGGGCCTCGCGTAGAACTCAATCGCGTCCCCATCGGCGGTCTCGAGAAGGTCGTCTCCGTCATCATCATAGACAGCGATCGCGATCTCCTGGCCCAGGTGATAGAGCCGGACCTGGCTCAAGGCCGTCCCCTCAAAGTCCGGGCCGCCGAGCCGATAGATCCCCTCCTCAGAGACAAAAATCTTGTAGGCAGGATCCACTGAGGGCGGGCTCCAGGCCATTGTTCCTTGGCCAGAACCTCCAAGGGCTGCCCCCATGAGAGAGGCTCCTTGGCTCTCCTGAAAACGGATCCGAACCCGAATCCGCTCGTAATGAACGAGCTCCCGCAATGCCGGGTTAAAGGCGAGGGGAGAAAAGAGCACCTGGACCTTTCTCTGGTCCCGAAAAGTAAAGGTCTCGCCCAGCCTGGCCACAAAACCCGGATAGGGGGCGTCCTGTGTGTAGGCCAGATCATCGATCCGAAAGACCTCCTGGATATGCTCGAGCCCCCCTTCCCCATCCACGGCCCTTTCGGGAACCGGGTAGATCCAGTAGCCCGAGTAGGTCTCGGCCTCGGTCCCCACCACCTCGAGGGTCGCCCCCTTTCCCTCGGGAAGATCGAGAAGAACCCCCTTGGTGGGAAGCTCGGGCTTTCCCACATCCCCTGTCGATCCGTGGATATACCCTGAAATCCCGAGCCGGGAGAAGATCTCCCCCTCGACTTCCACGGTTTCGGCCGCAAACCCATGGGTTCGAAGCTCCAGAAGCACCCCGGTTTCATCGGCCGAGAGTACCTCGACCCCCCGGGTCAGGGTCCGGGGCGCGTAGGCTTTCTCGCCATCCCTTCTTCCACTCTCCTCGCCATCGAGTATCCCGTCTCCATCCGTATCCGGATCAAAGGGGTCGGTCCCCCGGTCATACTCATCCAGGTTGATAAGCCCATCAAAGTCCCAGTCCTCAGCCGAATCATCCACTCCCGGGTCCAGGCCGCTTTCAATCTCCCAGTCATCGGGCATCCCGTCCCCATCCCAGTCCACACAGATCGGCCCGTGAAAGGTCCGCCTCCCATAGACATCCACATCTTCGAGCCGGTAGTAATAAAGCTCCCCGGGGATGGTATCTGTGTCCTCATACGTGTAGACCCCCCCTCCCATTGGGAAAGCTCTCGCCGGAATCAGCCCGTCGTTGAGTTTGGTAAAGGGACCCTCAGGGCCCTGGGCCCGGTAGAGGTTGAAGCCGAAATTGTCGCTCTCCTCGCCGGTTTTCCAGTCCACCACCACTGTGCTGCCATTGCCTTTGGCCGTAAAGGATATCATCGTGACGGCGGTAGGGTCACCTGAAACGCCTTCCTCGTCTGCCCCAATATCCCACGTGCCCGAGCGCGCACCCATATCGATGTCTGAGACGAAGGGATGATCGGTATCACTAGAGAGGTCAGCACCCTCGTCCTTGGCCACAGTGTCACCACTGTCTAAGTGGTAATTATCGCCGGCCTTGCTGACAAAAGTGGGCTCTCCATCGACAGGGTAGTCCCCCGGCGCATCACTGGCATCGGAGAGATTATTGGTACTGTCCGGCCCGGCAACGAAACTACCATTGTATGGATCTGTGAAATCTATACTGATGTTATTCTTTGCATAGAAAAGGACATTGTTGTACACCGCTATTCCATCTGCGGTCACACCGTCGCCTTCGCCAACACAAGTATTGTTGTAGGCATAAACAGTGCCATTTTGGCCAGCGTACATACATATGCCTGCGCTGCCGCTATTAGCTTTGTAGCCATAGATAATGTTATTCCATACTTTGAAAACGTAATCACTATTGGTTCCAACGAAATTACCTATACCAATACCAAATGCCTGGCTACTCGGTTCGGAGGCGGTAGACATTCGAAAAATTGAATTGGAAATATGAATTTCCGCCGCAGCATCACTGTTACCATCATCGACCTTAAGGCCTATCGATTGATTATTATACGTCGCATCACTATCTATTTGCAGCCCGTCTATACGGACATACCGTTCCAATATTCCTATCACACCGATCCAATCACCTTTCATTGATATGCGGTAGGCAGACGTATCATTCCATTTTCCATCATGCCTCTGGCTGGTACCTACCTCAGTGTTCCAAAAAGGAGTGAAAATCTTTATATAGTTATCCGCGCTCGTGGTCCAGCTATCGATATAAGCACCCGTAGTATCTTCCCCATCTCCGTAACAGGCCACCATCATGATGGTGTTGGCGGAGGTAAGATCCTTGTTCGGATTGACATCATCTTCCGCTGGTTCGGTAATATTGCCGTTTTCCGCTCCAGATTGCCAGTTTTCCAGAGAGGTGTAGGCGCGGTGGATTTCCCAGTCATTATCTTCTGCCGTCGTCGCTGTGGGGTCGCCGCCGTCCTTATCCTTGACCGTGTATTGTGTTGCCGAGATACGGCCATGGATGAAGGCAAGCTTGTTGACCGAGCCGCTGTTATTATAATCATACTCAATGACATCGCCGACTCCGATTTTATTAGGCAAGCCCGTATTAAAGGTGGCAGTTGACCCGGAGATATTCAATCCGTTGCTTGCGCCGCTGGCCAGCGGGTCTCCATCCGTGCCCACCGAGCGATACAGGGGAAGCGCGTAATGCACGGTGACCTGGATCTGGTCAAAGAGGATCGGGCTCGCTGAAGCGTCATTATCCGATATCAGCACCCCAAAGTTCGTGTCTTTGATCTCGGCAGGAGTCCACGTTGTCCCCCACTTGTCCGTGGCGCTCCCCACATCGACCGATCCCTCCGCATCTTCACCACTTTCATTCTTGGGGAGAGCCTGGTCGGGTTTTCGGTCGCCGACAAGATCGGATGCATTTTTCGTCAGACCAATGCGGTATTCGCGGGCAGCTGGGTTACCCGTACCGTGGCCTTCCCGGGTGACGATGATGCCAGTGATCGTTGCATACGCCGGGATCTCACTGTCCGTGAATCCGAAATTGGTCAGGATCAAATCATCCCGGCCGGTGGCATTATAACTGACCTGGTAGTTGTCTGAGCTTCCCGCATCGACTGTCAGGCCGCTTCCAGACTCATCCGACCAGGTCGCGCTCGGGTCGGTCACTGTCCCTGCGGTCTTGGTTTGGCTCGCCGCAAAAGTGGCGGCTGGAAAGAGAACCAAAAGAACCACTGCGGAAAAAACTCGGATCGAAATAAGGCAAGACGCCAGTCTTTTTTTCATCATCGTCGGGGTCACACTTTAATATTTAATTTTCGCCCTCTCATGATCCCCGGGGCTGCCTTTTTAGAAGGTTGAATTGTCTTTATGGGTCAAGAGAAGACCCACACTCCTCCCCTGACGCGCCATTCCGACAGGGGAGAGGGTTTTGTCTCGGCCAAATGGGCGCAAAATGCCACACGACTCGGTGCAACTTTCATTCCATTCTTTGAGCCAAAAGGGTCCAAAACACGCAGATGATTTGAAACATAACTTGCTGTTTTTACATCGGATTTACTCTCACTTCTCGGCCCGCCTCTCCCCTGGTCATGCGAAAAGATCCCAGGCCAGCCCGAAACTCTCACCTTTTTTTGAGCAGAAGGGAAAAAAGTCCCTGCCAAGCTCGAGCACGGGGAGACGAGGCGAGTCCCCCCGGTAACCGTCTAGATCGTTATCGGCCTTTTCCATTGGAATCTTGAGCCTCACCGGGAAAAACGGGGACGTCGTTGAATTTGTTGAATAACGCTCACAAAATAGGCAAAAAAGTGAGGAGCAGTGTGAAGGAATTCAGGGCTGGAGTTCATTGAGGGTGCGAATCTCAAGTCAGGTAACCGAGAGCGTGCAAACTCGTGGAGATCCATGGGATTTCATTGGTCGAGAGGGCCCCCCGAGTCGGGTCTCTCCATCTGCCATCTCTAGAATGGCAAAAGGCGAAACAAAAAACAATTCAACGACGTCCCCAAAATAATTGCTGAGAATAACGAGGGACTTGTTGTTTGTGCAAAGTTCTTCGGGTATCCATTTTTGCATTAGGAACGGTTCTTTCACTTGACGTCACTGGTGGGATATCGGAATATTGAGGTAATTTGGCAATGTTTGGAGCCACATATTCTCAAAGCCTTTCTTGGGCATGATGAATGAAGATCGAAATCGATCCTCACACCCGCGAACGTGCTGAGGAAAGAGGCACAAACCAAGAAGAAATTGAGGACACGATAAATACAGGTTTCTTGATTCCAGCAAAGCATAACCGATTGGGGAGAGCCAAAATCTTTGAATTTCGAGAGAAGCGACAGGGGAAGTATTACGAACAAAAGAGGGTCGAGGTATTCTATACCATCGAAGGTGACACTATAATTACTGGGACGGTTTATGTTTTTTACGGTAAGTGGGAGGCAAGAGATGC
>CAYFYO010000163.1:0-5376 GCA_964347335.1 uncultured Thermodesulfobacteriota bacterium | reverse complement strand
ATCAAATTCGAGAGCGATTCGGCTTCCAGGGTACACCGATCCGAATCTATTTTCGGCGCAGGGGATAAATGAAGCCCAGTTGGGCTTTGAGGTGTTGGCTGCCGGTGGTCGCCACTCGGTTCTCATGAGGACCGGTCGCTGTTTGTGATGAAGAAATTGACAAAGTCATGGATCTCCAGTACCTTAGAAAGCATTCCACCGAAGGGTAAACTGTCCGATGGCAGATCTGGCGGCAATGGCGAAGCGCGTCTCAGGGATAGAGGCTGCAAAACTCGTGAAAGATGGCTCCATTGTGGGTCTTGGCACGGGTTCGACAGCTGCGCATGCCATAGACGAGTTGGGGCGACGGATTCGAGAAGATGGGCTGAGAATCTTGGGAATTCCAACCTCCTATCAGGCTGCTCAACTTGCCCGCCGTAGGGGGATACCCCTCAGAACCCTTGACGACGTGGACAAAGTGGACATTGCCCTCGACGGGGCGGATGAGGTGGATCCGGGAAAAAACCTCATCAAAGGGGGTGGAGCTGCACACACCAGAGAGAAAGTCATCGATTCCCTCGCAGACCGCTTCATCGCGGTCGTCGACGATTCGAAGCTCGTGAATCGTTTGGGAGAGAAGTGCCCGGTTCCGGTGGAAGTCTTACCTATGGCTCTATCCCCCGTAATCCGTCGTCTCGAAGCGCTGGGAGGAAGGCCCGTCCTGAGGGTTTCGGCGAGCAAAGACAGTCCTGTGATTACCGACCAGGGGAATTTCGTCGTGGATGTTCGATTTGAATCCATCGAGGATCCAAAAGGCCTCGAACTGACACTAAACAACATCCCCGGGATCGTTGAAAACGGCCTCTTTGTAGGGCTCGTCGACCTGGTCATTGTGGGTGTCTGCGCTGATGGAACTGTGAGGAAAATGGAATAAGGGTCATAAAAACCTCTTGACATTTCCTGCCACGCCGTAGTATAAGCAAACCCATCCTCGGATGGAGGGGAGGTAACGAAATGGATATGGACATGCAAGACCCAGGGGACATGCGAAGTGGCTTGGACAGGCCGGTTCGGTCCTTTGGCGATTGGATCCGAGGAAGGAGGGAAGATTTTGGATAACAAGCGACCGTGGTACCATTTCCACCTGCCGCTTCATGGTTTCCTCAAAGATCCCTCCTTGCCTCAAAAAATCCTCCGAAGACTCACTCGAACATCGTGAAACAGGAGAGCCCGTTTACAGCTCTGATCTAGATTTGGGGGCGGGTTCATCCCGAGGAGTCAGATTCCGGAAAATCGGAATTGCGCTCTGCCCAGTGGCGAATGGCCACTGGCTCGCTGAAAGGCAGGTGATGGCGATGCTATGGATCATGAAAGCCCCCGATCGGGGGACTTCAATAGATCTTTCAAGGGTGAATGGAATTGAGAAAACGCCTAACCGGGGTTCCCGTTTCGATCTGGGGCCCGCGTTTCAGGAGGAAAATTATGAAAACGATTGCAGAAATCAACGAGAAGATTAAGAAGGGGAAAGCCCTGGTACTTAACGCAGAGGAGATTATTGACTTTGTCAAGCAAAAGGGGTCGAAGAAGGCCGCTGAAGAGGTCGATGTGGTCACCACGGGAACATTTGGCCCGATGTGCTCTTCCGGGGCCTATTTCAATGTGGGCCACACAAAGCCTCGGATAAAGCTTGGGGGTGGAAAGGCCTATTTGAATGACGTCCCTGTTTATACAGGTTTCGCGGCCGTAGATATCCTTCTGGGGGCCACAGCCGTTCCGGATGAAGATCCGAAGAACGCGGTCCATCCGGGGAGGTTTGCCTATGGTGGTGGCCATGTCATCGAGGAACTGGTCGCTGGCAAAGAGGTGCGTTTGACGGCGACAGCCTACGGGACTGACTGCTATCCGAGGAAAAGGCTCGAGACTCGGATGAGCCTTGAGGACCTGAACGAAGCGGTTCTGTTTAACCCTAGAAATTGCTATCAAAACTACAATGTTGCCGTGAATCTCTCGGATCGTCCCATTTACACTTACATGGGCGTTCTCCAACCCCGCCTTGGAAATGCGAACTACTGCAGCGCAGGTCAGCTAAGCCCACTCCTGTGTGATCCCCTCTACCGAACCATCGGGATCGGAACGCGAATATTTCTCGGCGGAGGGACGGGGTACGTTACCTGGCAAGGTACACAGCATAACCCTTGTGTCCCGAGAACAGATCTCGGTGTTCCGAAGATCCCCGCTGGAACCCTCGCCGTGATCGGTGATTTGAAACAGATGGATCCAACATGGCTTCGAGGAACCTCTTTCAGGGGCTATGGGGTCACCCTAACGGTGGGAATTGGTGTCCCGATTCCAATCCTTGATGAGGAGACGGTGGTACGGACGGCCATCCGTGATGAGGATATCGTCGCACAGGTGGTCGACTACAGCGAGACCTATCCCCAACGTGAGTCAGGAAGCCTGGCAGAAGTGGACTATGCCCAGCTCAAAACGGGCGAAATATCACTCGACGGGAAGAAAGTCCCGGCAGCGAGCCTTTCAAGCTATGCGAAGGCAAAGGAGATTTCCGAGATCTTGAAGGGCTGGATTCAGAAGGGGACGTTTCTCCTGACCGAGTGTGTCGAGCCTCTTCCATCCGTAGATTCGGGGATCGTCTTCAAAGGAGTTTCAGAGAAACCCATAAGGTTCAAAAAGGCAGTCTAGAAGATCGTATTGGGGTTCGGGCGGTTGGGTGATCAATTGGCATGATCTGGCCCAAAAGTGCCCGAACCCGCTCTGAGGGAGGGGTTTTTCATGACAACGACAAAGGTGGTTCTCAGGTTCCCACCTGAGCTCAGTGATCAACCGGTTACCTACAAGCTCATTAAGGAATATGACCTCATGGTCAACATTCTTCGAGGTCATATCACACCGCAAGAGGAGGGCATGCTGGTGCTTGAACTCACGGGAAAGAAGAGACAGCTCGATAGGGGGATCCATTATCTGAACAAATTAGGCGTTGAGACTGAGAAGCTGTCGAAAGATGTGCGTTGGTTGAAGGATCTTTGCACCCATTGCGCGGCCTGTACGTCCCTTTGTCCCACCCATGCCCTGTCGGTAGAAAGAGACACAATGCTGGTGAGCTTCGAGAAGGCTCGATGCATTGCCTGCGAGATGTGCGTCACAGTCTGTCCGTATAACGCCATGGAGGTCCAGTTTTAGGTTCTCCCAAGCGGGTGCCTCGAAATCCGAGTTTCGCCGAGAAGAAGGGCTGTACCTGTAGGCTTTCTCGCTCACTTGAATTCAGCTCTGTCCTGAAACCACAGCCTTTTGTGAGGGATGGAGGTCTGGTATAATCATGGGGGACCGTGAAACCGATCTATTTAGACTACAGTGCGACAACACCGATTCGATCCGAGGTGTTCGAGTCGATGCATCCCTATCTCATGGATGTCTTCGGAAACGCCTCGAGCATTCACACATTTGGACAGCAGGCGAAAAAAGCGCTGGAGGATTCGAGAGAACGGGTCGCTTCCATCTTGGGTGCCCGACCCGAAGAGATCGTTTTTACGAGTGGTGGGACGGAGGCGAACAACCTCGCGATCAAGGGCGGGCTACGGGGGAATAGGAGGAGCGGGAATCACATCATCACCTCGTCAATCGAACATGCCGCCACCCTCAAATCGTGTCGATACCTAGAGCGAGAGGGGGTGCAGGTCACATATCTTCCCGTCGATGTTTTTGGAAAAGTGAACCCTGGAGAGGTAAAGCGGGCTATTACGGAGAGAACCGCGCTGATTTCGATCATCCATGCAAACAACGAAGTGGGAACGATCGAGTCGATTGCGGAGATTGGAGAAATTGCACGTGACAGGGAGATCCCCCTCCATACTGATGCCGTTCAGTCTGTGGGAAAGATCCCTGTAAATGTGAACGACCTGAAGGTGGATTTTCTGTCTGTTTCGGGTCATAAGATCCATGGACCCAAGGGCATTGGGGTCCTCTACGTCAGGAAGGGAGTCCCTCTTGAGCCGCTGCTACATGGTGGCCACCATGAATGGAACCGGCGTCCGGGCACGCAGAATATCCCTGCCATCGTTGGGCTGGCGAAGGCGATAGAACTGGCAGAGGAGGAGATCAGCGAGGTCTCTGCTCGGGAGACTCACCTCAGGGATGCTTTTTGGGAGGCTATCCAGAACCAAATCGAGGGAGTTCACTTGAACGGTCATCCTCTGGATAGAGTGCCTCACATTCTCAACGTGTCTTTCGACGGGATTGACGCGGAATCGATCATACTGAATCTCGACCTGAAAGGAATCGCCGTCTCGACGGGTTCTGCCTGCACGTCGGGTTCTCTCGAGCCGTCCCATGTGCTTCAGGCGATGGGTGTCTCCCCGGGGCGCGCTCAGGGGGCCGTGCGATTCTCTCTGGGAAGGGAGACAACGCAAGAGGAACTCGACTACACGGCGGCGGTGCTCACCGAGACGATCGATCGTCTGCGAGCGATGTCTCTGGCCGGTCGCAATCGCAAGAAAAGGAGGTAAGCTCGGGTGGGGTCGAGGCGATGGTCTTGGATTCCAGTTACAGGTGACTAGATGCCCGGAGTTTCCAAACACGAAATCCGGGCGAGGCGTCCCGAAGGAGAACCTTTCGAAAAACTCAAAATCCGGATACCAAATGGTCCAGCCATGTCTCGGACTTAGAAATTCGAGTTTCAGGTTTTCTCTTTTTCCGCCACTGGGAGGACAGAATCAAGTCTCCCTCTTGAGATCGGGCAGCGGTGAACGAAGCGATGGCGAGGAATCGAGACAGAATCGTTGTTGCCATGAGTGGGGGTGTCGATAGCAGCCTCACGGCCTTTCTTCTGCTCCAAGAGGGGTATGAGGTCATCGGTGTAAGCATGCGCATTGGGACCCCTTCGGAATCTGAGGAAACTGAGAGACATCCTCATGGCTGTTGTGCTGTGGCAGACGTCGAGGATGCAAGAAGAGTGGCCCAGAGATTGGACATCCCTTTTTACGTCCTCAACCTGGAGGGTGAGTTCGATCGACTGGTGATTGACTATTTTTGCCGGGAATACCTTCAGGGAAGAACCCCGAATCCATGTATCATATGCAATGAGAAATTGAAGTTTGGTGAATTGTGGCAGAAGGCACAGCGACTGGAGGCAAAGTACGTTGCCACGGGTCACTACGCTCGAGTCGAGTGCGACGAAACGGGCGGACGGTATTTGCTGAGAAAAGGGGTGGATCCAAAGAAGGATCAATCGTACGTCCTTTTTTCGCTATCTCAGGATCAGCTCTCGCACACCCGATTCCCCCTGGGAAACCTTCAAAAGGATCGGGTCCGTGAGGCGGCTCGGAGAATCGGATTCAGGGTCTCTGAAAAACCAGACAGCCAGGAGATCTGTTTCGTACCTGG
>CAYFYO010000162.1:0-5393 GCA_964347335.1 uncultured Thermodesulfobacteriota bacterium | reverse complement strand
ATCGAGGCAGCCCGGCTTGCCAAGTTGTCAGGGCGACCGGTGCAGGTTGCCTGGACCCGTAAAGAAGAGTTCTTCTTCGACACTTTTCGGCCCGCAGCAGTCATCAAGGTGAAATCTGGTTTAGATCATGCGAATCGAATCGTTTACTGGGACTATGAGAACTACTTCGCCGGATCCAGAAGCTCTCAACTTTTTTATGACATTCCTCATCATCGGGTGTTGTCGCGAGGGGGTTGGATGGGTGGATCCCAGGCCCATCCATTCGGTGTCGGTGCATGGCGAGGCCCCGGAAGCAACACGAATGTTTTCGCCATGGAATCGCAGATCGACATCATGGCGCAGGCCGTCGGGATGGATCCTCTGGAGTTTCGTCTGAATAATCTGACGGATAAACGCATGCAGCGGGTACTCAGAGCCGCCGCCGAAAAATTCGGACGCCAGTTCAGTAAGGCCCCGACGGGAAGGGGCTATGGAATTGCCTGTACGGACTACCGAGGGACCTATGTGGCGATGATCGCCCAAGTCAAGGTGAATGAGGAGACCGGGGATGTGCGTGTAGAAAGGGTTGTCTGTGCCCAAGATATGGGTGAAGTGATCAACCCCGAAGGTGCTAGGCTGCAAACCGAAGGCTGCATCACCATGGGACTGGGCTATGTCCTGACGGAGGAGATTCGTTTCAAGGGTGGGAGAATTTTCGACGAGAATTTTGATACTTATGAGCTTCCACGATTCTCGTGGCTGCCGAGAATCGAGACCGTCCTGATCGACAATCGCGAAATGCCTCCTCAGGGATGTGGCGAGCCTGCCATCACCCCCATGGGAGCCGTTATTGCCAATGCCGTCTTCGATGCCACGGGCGCCCGATTACTCGAGCTTCCCATGACACCAGAGAGGATCAAAAAAGCCCTCGGCAACACTCGGGATTAAAAGCTGTAACCAAATGTGATTGGGGACGCTGGTAGGTTTCAAAGGTTAATGCCCCTCATGGGCTGGGATGATGCATCGGGGTTAGACTGTTTATTAAGGTTATTGAATTTTTCAGACATCTCCTCCCCTCATTTCCCCCAGAAACTCTCCTCAAGACCTCGGATTCAGTACCTGTCCGGCGTCTTTGAAGATCGCTGTAAATGGGTTTGCTTTGACACGCAATCTCCATCTGATAGAATGGCGAAAGGTCAGCCTCTTTCATCTGTCCGTGTGGTTGATGTCGTTGATTAGCCGAGGAGTTCACGAATGACCAGGAAAAGCATCGTCTGTGTTTTTGTCGTGTCCTATCTACTTTTTGTTTTCGATTCTCTGTCATGTGCCCAGGAGGGGTACTATGTTTTAGGTGCGCAGGAAATTAAGTTCAGGCCAATTGTCGATGTCAGGAAGGATGCAGAGGCGCAAGAGAATTGGGAAGAAATGCTCGACATTCGAGGTGATCGATTTCTCGTTCTCAAAAAGGCCGAACTTGGCTCTCAGGACGTGGAAGCCATTCGTGTCAGGAAGTCACCGTTTGAACCCCACGAACGATACCAGATATCCGTTTCTTTCAAAAAAGACTCTTGGGACAAGGTCCGGAGTATTACGAAGAGACTCATTGGCAGGAGACTTGGCATCGTGAAGGGCAACAAACTGATAAGTGCGCCGGTCGTCCGGACAGCCGTTGACAAGGACGCGATCATTGGGGGTGCTGTTCGGATGTCAGACGTTCAGTGGTTCATAGCTGGACTCGTCCCAAAGGAGGAGCCACCTGAGGCAGATAGGGAAGGGGAATATACCAAGTGGTTAGAGCAATGGGTTAGAAAGTCACCTGATGACTTGGATGCGATGTCAGCTCTCGCCGGGAAGTACATGTATGGTGAAACAAAGGACTATGGGAGGGCTTCCACCCTGTTCGAAGAGATTCTCCAAAAGGATCCGCAAAGAACCGAACATCTTTTCAATCTTGGAACTTGTTACACCCGCTTGGGAGCGTATGATAAAGCAGCCAGAACATATGAGAGGGCAATCGTGGCCCGACCTAAAGATGAGTGGATTGCCAGGTGGCAATTAGCGGAGGCCTACAAGGAGCAGGGCGAGACTCCCCTTGCGATCCGAGAACTTCAAAGGGGCCTTCGATTTTTGGAAGCTTCGTCTTTGCCAGATAAGGAAGCGGTGATTCAGACATTCAAAATGGAAATAGAGGACCTGAAGCAGCCCTAGACTCAGGGGCCAGACTCTAATGCAAAGGGGTCAATGCAAAGGGGTCAAGTCTGCTCTTGACTCTTGCGAACGAAGAACCTGGGGGCAGACTTTTTTATCGAGTTTTCAAATTTTTTCCTCCCCCCATTGTCTCTCAAGACTCCGGCAAACATCAAAATTGAGTCCCTTCCGCATCTCGTTGACATGGGATACCACCTTGGGGCAGTTTCCCTTGGCTCACAAGCCAACCGTTAATCCCGACTTGCCCGTCAAAGAGCGAGTTGGTATCATTTCTATGAGGCATTTGAAAAAGCACTTCGTCCGCTTCGGAGCGATCACACGAGTTCTCGTTTTCGCTGTGATCATCCGCTACCAGCGGGCCTGAGGGTGGTTGCGTGCGCACGATTCTTTCCTGGCTTGTCCCGGTCATTCTCCTGGTCAACTCATTCAGCCTATCATTGGCGAGCGCTCAGCCAGCGCCGGTCATTGAGCAGCTTCGTGTCGCTCTGTGGCCAGAGTTCGATCGTCCTGCCGTGCTGGTCATTTACATGGTGCGCCTAAAAGAGGGGACACCCTTACCCACTTGGGTGACTCTTCCCATGCCCACTTCGGCTGGTGAGCCTCATACTGTCGCTTGGCAAGATCCTGATGGAAAGCTCCTCGTTGCTGATTACGACAGGGAGGTCGAGGGGGAATGGGCGAAGATTAATCTGGTTGCACTGAGTTCTGCGATTCAACTGGAATACTACCAAGAATTGGACATCGCTGGAGCTGAGAGGAACTTTCAGTTCAGATGGCCTGGCGGTTATGAGGTAAACGCCCTTTCCTATGAAATCCAACAGCCGGCTGGGGTGAGTGATGTGAAAGTGGATCCGGCGCCAACGGATAGAGGTCAGGGCAGTTACGGATTGCGATATCTGACCGCTCAGCTGGGACCGCTCGCAAAGGCGGACACCTTCACGATTGATTTGAGCTACCTGAAAACCAGCACTGAACTCAGTGCCGAGGCAATCGGGATATCCCAACAGTTCCCCTCAGGCCCTTCGGCTCAGCCTGGTAGATGGGCACAGTACTCATCCCGAGTTTTGATCCTGGTTATCGGTGTTTTGATCGTGGGGCTTCTCCTCCTTGGCGGGCGTTTTTACACGCAATCTCGACGCCAGAAGCGCACCCCGACTTCCCGGCGGGACTCTGTGAGCAGAGATAAAAGGCCCGCCAAGAAAAAGAAAGCTGAGATCGGAGGCGATTCAGTGTTCTGCCACGATTGTGGGAAACGGGTCAGCCCAAGGGACCGTTACTGCCGTCACTGCGGGACGCAGCTGCGTTGATAATCGGCTTCGGGGTCAGACTTTAATATTGAATTTTCCAGCCATTTCCTTCCTTATCGCCCTTCAGAAACTCCCTCAGAACTCAGGAGAGCCTGCCCAAAAAGCCAGGGGACCGACATGTAAGAGGAATCGGGGAAATTGTTGAATTTGTCTCATAACTCTAAAGAAAGGGTCTAATGGGTATTTGTGAGAATGCGGGCTATCCTACCAGGTTGGATTCGGGGGCTCCGGAAACCTTTATTTTGTGATTCCTTGCAGGAATCGTCCGACAACTCGGAGTTTCCAGCTCTTTCTCAATAATGAAGAATCAATAAACTTATAAACTTATGTACGTCCCCCATTTCTGATGTGACATTTCTGAGATGGATACTGATTTATCAGATTCTATCCCAGTCGGTACTCGTTTTTTCAGACGGCAACGGTACGGTAAAAACTGGCTTTCGAGTCCGATGCAATACAGCATTCGAGACACTCCCAAGGAAAGTATGGGCCAAAAACCCCTTTCCGTGGGTCCCAATGACAATCACATCGCAACCTTCCTTGTCTGCTGCGTTCAAGATTTCTTCCGGGGGATGGCCCACAGGGACGAGGATTTTGGATACGAGTTCAACGCAGGGCGAGCCGATTTGAGCCTCTGCTTTCTTGCAAAATCCTCGTATTTGTTTTCTTATCGATTTAATGATCTCCTGGTGCTGCTTTTTTTTGAATTCATCTTTCATGCCCCCATAATGCTCTACATAAGCCGGGGTAGGTTCAATCGCATGCAAAATGATAATCGTTGCATCATGCCTTTTTGCCATATCGATGGCATACAAGAAGGCGTAAGAAGAGTTTTTACTCAGATCCGTGGAGTATAGGATCTTCTTGATGTGTGGGATCATTTTTTGCCTCCTTTTCTTATCGTTTGCATTCTCGTCAAAGAATGTTGGGTAAAGCTCTGAGAGATGAATCAGGGATCACCTTGAAGGAACTGGGGACCAACACGAAAAAGTGATAAGTAGGTGATAAGAACTCGTTTTCTGATGGGCTGAGCGTAGCAGACAACGGGCTTCTGTGTCAATGGAAAAGACGTCACAACATGTAGGGGATTTGGGTTATTCCGTCGGGTCTGGCGAGAGGCTGTGAGGGATGTCAGGGCAGGCGATGATCCGGCAGGCATGATCGCCATTTGCTGACTTCACCTCGCAAAATATATACCCGGTAACCATAGGGCTATCTGGGGAAACACCATTACAATCGCTAACCCAACGGCCATAACCAGAACAAAGGGGATGATCGAACGGTAGATATCTGCCAGCGATACCTCTTTGGGTGCCATCGCCTTCATCAGAAACAGGTTATAGCCAAAGGGAGGCGTCATGTAAGCCATCTGGCAGGTTATCGTATAGAGAACACCATACCAAATCGGGTCGTAACCCAGCTTGATGATTAAGGGGACATAGAGCGGAGCAACGATGATGAGCATGGCCGTATCGTCCAGAAACATGCCCATCAGGATATAGGAAAGCTGCATCATGACCAGTATTCCAAACGGACTGAGTCCCCACCTTTCGAGAAATAACGACTCTATCGCATGTACAGCGCCAAGACCATCAAAGACGGCACTAAAGGTGAGTGCCGCGAGAATAACCCACATAAACATGCAACTCACGCTCAGCGTATTCCGCAGGGTGTCTTCCATGACTCGCCGGTTTATCCGGCCTTTGATAAACGCAACAATGGTCGTTGCTGCCGCACCTGCTGCTGAACACTCGACCAGACTGGTTATCCCCAGCAAGAACAGCCCCGTCATGGAAAAAATAATGACCAGAGGAATTATTCCAGCCCTGAGCAGCCGAAACTTCTCCGCCCAGCCAATCTGCCGCCGCTCTTCCAGGGGCAACACTGGCCCCAGGTGTG
>CAYFYO010000161.1:0-5453 GCA_964347335.1 uncultured Thermodesulfobacteriota bacterium | reverse complement strand
TATTTCAGGACATCGCTGATGACGCCGGCGCCGACGGTTCGGCCCCCTTCTCGGATGGCAAACCGTAGCTCCTTCTCCATCGCAATGGGTGTGATCAACTCCACAGAAATCGACACATTGTCACCGGGCATCACCATCTCAACCCCCTCGGGCAGGGTCACCACCCCGGTCACATCGGTCGTCCGAAAATAAAACTGCGGCCGATACCCATTGAAAAACGGCGTGTGCCGACCCCCCTCCTCCTTGGTCAATATGTAAGTCTCGGCCTTGAAGTTCCGATGAGGCGTAATCGTCCCCGGCTTGGCCACAACCTGACCCCGCTCCACCTCGTCCCGCTTCATCCCACGCAACAAAACCCCAATGTTGTCCCCAGCCTGACCCTCATCCAAGGTCTTACGAAACATCTCCACCCCCGTACAAACCGTCTTGACCGTCGGCCGAATCCCAACCACCTCAATCTCCTCACCAACCTTGACCCGACCTCGCTCCACACGACCCGTCACCACCGTGCCTCGACCAGAAATCGAAAAAACATCCTCAATCGGCATCAAAAACGACTTGTCCACATCCCGAACCGGCTCCGGTATATAACTGTCCACCGCCTCCATTAACTCCCAAATACACTTGTACTCCTCAGCCCCATCCCAGTCCGTCGAACTACTGTCCAATGCCTTGAGCGCACTGCCCCGAATAATCGGTATCTCCTCCCCAGGAAACTCATAACCCGACAATAACTCCCGAACCTCTAACTCCACTAAATCCAATAACTCCGCATCATCCACCATGTCCACCTTGTTCAAAAAAACTAAAACCGTCGGAACCCGAACCTGCTTGGCCAACAAAACATGCTCGCGCGTCTGCGGCATCGGCCCATCAGCCGCCGATACCACCAATATCGTCCCGTCCATCTGCGCCGCCCCAGTAATCATGTTCTTAATGTAATCGGCATGCCCCGGACAGTCGATGTGCGCATAATGACGCTTCTCCGTCTCATACTCCACATGCGCAATCGCTATCGTTAAACCCCGCTCCTTCTCCTCAGGCGCCTTGTCAATCTGCTCAAACGCCATGTAGTCTGATAAACCCTTGCCATGCAATACCTTGGTGATCGCACTGGTCAATGTCGTCTTGCCATGATCCACATGCCCAATCGTCCCAACATTCACATGCGGCTTGGTCCGCATAAACTTCGCCTTCGCCATTTCTTCTCCTCCTTGTCAAACGGCCCTGCTTGAGGGCGACTATGCGATATCGGTCTATTCTACACCTTCCCCGAGAGGATCTCGTGACTTATCTCTTTCGGAACCTCGCTGTAACGTAAAAATTCCATCGTAAATGTTGCTCTTCCCTGAGTCTTGGACCGAAGATCTGTGGCATAGCCGAACATCTCCGCAAGAGGAACCTCGGAGACCACAAGATGCGTTCCAGGCCGAGAGTCGATCCGCAGGATTTTCGCCCTCCGTCCGTTCAGATCCCCAATGACGTCGCCGAGAAACTCCTCCGGAACAATCACATCGAGTGACATGAGCGGTTCTAAAAGAACTGGCATTGCCCGCTTTGCAGCCTCCTTAAATCCGAGAGAGGAAGCAATCTTGAATGCCATCTCAGAGGAATCCACTTCATGGAATGATCCATCCAGTAACGTGACGTGAATGTCCACAACTGGATACCCCGCCAAAACCCCTCTTTCCATCGCCTCTAAGACGCCCTTTTCCACCGCTGGAACGAACTGACTCGGCACGCTCCCTCCAACAACGGCATTGTTGAATCTGAAGCCATCTCCAGGAATTCCAGGCTCAAGGCGAAGCTTAACGTGACCGTACTGGCCCCGTCCCCCGGTTTGTTTGACGAACCTCCCTTCCCCATCTGCCGGACGGGTCAGGGTTTCTCGGTAGGCGACCTCGGGTTTCCCCACCCGGGATTGGACTGTGAATTCACGCTGAAGCCGGTCCATCAGGATTTCGAGATGGAGTTCACCCATGCCTGCAATGATCGTCTGCCCGGTTTCTCGATCTGTTTTGACCTGAAAGGATGGGTCCTCCATCGCCAAGCGGTGAAGCGCCTGACCGAGCTTATCCTGCTCACCCTTGGTGCGCGCCTCAATGGCAACCGACATCACCGGTGTTGGTGCATGGATGGCCTCGAGCAAGACAGGACGGCTCTCCTCACAAATGGTATCTCCCGTTGTTGTATGTTTCAGGCCAACGGCCGCAAAGATATCTCCTGAATATACCTCGTCGATCTCCTCCCTTTTGTTGGCGTGCATCTTCAGCAGGCGTCCCAACCGCTCCCGTTTCGCTTTGTTCGCATTAAAGACATAGGATCCCTTTCGAAGCCTCCCAGAGTAGACTCGAAAATAGGTGAGATTGCCGACATAAGGGTCCGCCATAATCTTGAACGCCAAGGCTGTGAGAGGTTGATCGTCGTCCGCAATCCTCGTCTCCTCTTCTCCATCCAGGTTTCTCCCCGAGACCGGTGGAACGTCCTTCGGCGATGGCAGATAGTCGACAATGCCATCGAGAAGCGGTTGGATCCCCTTTTTTTTGAATGCAGAACCGCAAAAAACGGGCACGATCTTGTGACGGAGCGTCGCCGACCGGACGGCCCTCTTAATCTCCTGTTGAGAGATTTCTCTCCCTTCGATGTAGCGCTCAAGAAGGGTTTCATTCTGATCAGCCACCGTCTCCAGCACTTGCTCTCTATATCGCTCGGCGGTTTCAAGCAAAGCGCTGGGAATCTGCATCTCCTGATAAGAAGCGCCCAGGGAGCCATCATCGTAAACGAGTGCCCTCATCCGAATCAGGTCAACCACACCCACGAGTTCCTCTCCCTCTCCAAGGGGGATTTGGAGAGGCAAGGGTGTCGCCTTTAGCTTTAGCCTGATCGAGTCTACACTCTTGAAGAAATCGGCGCCAACACGGTCCATCTTGTTTATGAAGGCGAGTCGCGGTATCTCAAATTTATCCGCCTGCTTCCATACCGTTTCGGATTGCGGTTCCACTCCGGCAACTCCGTCAAATATGGCGATCGCTCCATCCAGAACCCTCAGTGACCGCTCCACTTCGATGGTGAAGTCGACGTGACCCGGCGTATCGATGAGGTTAATCCTGAATCCATTCCAAAAGCAGGTCGTTGCGGCAGAGGTAATGGTGATCCCTCTCTCTTGTTCCTGGTCCATCCAGTCCATGGCCGTCGAACCGTCGTCGACCTCTCCCATTCGGTAGGTGACGCCCGTGTAGTAAAGAATGCGCTCGGTCGTTGTAGTCTTACCGGCATCGATATGGGCCATCATCCCGATGTTTCTAATTCTATCCAGAGCAACTATCCGTACCAAATTGACCAACCTCAACAAAAACAACCGACAGAAAAAAATGTAAAAAAAAGCAGTCTTAGGCGGACTGAGCATTCTCAACTCATTCACCCTTACAGATGACAAACCGATTCTTTTTTACCAACGATAGTGTGCGAAGGCCTTGTTGGCTTCGGCCATCTTGTGTGTGTCTTCCCTCTTCTTGACGGCAGCCCCTCGGTTGCCTGCGGCCTCGAGCAGTTCCGATGCAAGACGCTCCCGCATCGTCTTTTCTCCTCGCTGTCGTGCATATCCGATGAGCCATCGCATGGCCAAAGCCACCTTTCTCTCTGGTCGCACCTCCACAGGAACCTGGTAGGTGGAACCACCCACTCGGCGGGACTTTACCTCAACTGACGGCATCACATTGTTGATGGCCTTTTTGAAGACTTCGAGAGGGTCTTGACTGCTTTTCTCCTGAATAAGATCGAATGAACCATAGCAAATGCTTTCGGCCACGCTTTTTTTGCCCTTCAGCATCAACCCGTTGATGAACTTGGCGACCATTCTGTCGTGGTACTTTGGATCAGGAATAATCGGTCGCTTTGGAACCTCTCTTCTTCTCGGCACTTGTCAAACCTCTCAAAAAGAAAAAGCCCCCCGCTACTTTGGCCTTTTTGTCCCGTACTTGGATCGTCCTTGCCTTCGGTCTTGAACACCGACCGAATCCAGAGTTCCTCTGACGATATGGTACCTTACGCCAGGCAAATCCTTGACACGACCGCCCCTGATGAGGACAACCGAGTGTTCCTGAAGGTTATGTCCGACCCCAGGAATATAGGTTGTCACCTCAATCCCATTGGTCAAACGGACTCTGGCAACCTTCCTCAAGGCTGAATTGGGCTTCTTCGGGGTGGAAGTATAAACCCGTACGCAAACCCCCCTCTTTTGAGGGCAGTTTCTCAGCGCTGGAGCGGTTGTCTTCCTTTTAACGGCACTTCGGGATTGCCGCACAAGCTGATTTATTGTTGGCATTCAGACTACTCTCAAGGAAAAATTCACAAAATATTTAAATTAATAATAATGTCCAGTTTTGTCAAGGCTTTATCGCCGAGTTTTCCTTATGAATTCCCTCCTTAAATCACGGTGTTCTCTAAATGGCCTTAAGGGAGGAAAACACCTTCCTGAGGAAAGGATTTTCTAGGTCTTCTCAGAGGCGGAAATGTTTATTATCAAAAACCTCCGACCATGTCAAGGAGAGTTTTTCGTCATGTTTTTCACTTGACAAACAAATCCTCTCTTGGTAGTTTTCCATTTCTCAGAACACCTCTAAGGAGTATGATGTTCGCGATAAGATTAAGGATGTAAAGAAAAATGTAGATGGACGCGCCTTTGAATTCACAACGAGTATGAGCCTAATCAAGAAGAGACCTCTGTTGGTGATATTGGTAATAATCTTCTGGGCCTCTGGTGTTCTCTTAGTACCCATCCGACTCCAACTCCTTTCCCCACCCGACCACAGATTAGCAATGACCGTGGCTTCAATTGCTCCCCTCGTACCTATGATTCCCCAACTCCTACCTCCTTTGGACCCCCACGAGAACTGCCCTTTTCATTCCAAGCATCCTCGCTGCAATTGTGTGAGCTCATTCCATTTCTTCCTCCATATGGACATGGTTTTCTTCATTTTGCCGATCTTAGGTCTACTTCTCCTGGCTTACACTCATTTTCTGCTGGAAGGATTCCGATTCCCTGTTCCTAGGCCTCCCCAATTTGCTCCATAATTCCACACATTCGATTTCATCAAGTCATTAAGATTTATGTTTCTTTACCCTGTATGCATTTTCGCTCCCTAAGGGATGATTCACTACGTTTATATTGGGAAAGGCTGGTACGGGAAGAAGATAACCGGCCTTGGTAATCATGGGAGGGGGTTTTCTCTTGGTGGCACTGAAATTCTTCTCCGCCAGTATTTTGCTTTTGGACGTGATTTCCCGTGACAATTGTAGTTGCTGCCACACTGTGGTACCTTTCTGACCAAGATCGTCATTTGCGAATGCTGCAGGAGGTTGAACTCGGTGAAGGATAGGGAAACAGAGCCAACAAAATGCAAAGGGATCTCCCGAAGAAGGTTTTTCTCCTGGATGGGCTGGGGAGGCACAAT
>CAYFYO010000160.1:0-5520 GCA_964347335.1 uncultured Thermodesulfobacteriota bacterium | reverse complement strand
CCGCTCAGCGATTCAGGTCAAAACTCAGAGATCTCGGTGTGCTCTGCGAGAGATGAAAACTGACTCAATGCGCTTGCACTCGTTGTTTCGCAATTCTTCATCACTTGGCTCTTATGCTTAACGATTTCGGACGGGGTTTACTTACCATCGTGGATGGGATATATGCAGAGGCACAGAGAACGGCGAAATGACAAGATGAGGAGGTTCAGCCATGGCACAGCAGACGCCGACGCGTGAGGAGGCCTGGGCACTTTTGACCGAATTCAATCAGAGTGAGAGCCTGATCAAGCACGCCCTCTGTGTAGAGGGGGTGATGCGTTACGTTGCAAGGAGGAAGGGCGAGGATGAGGACAAGTGGGGAATCATCGGTCTCGTCCACGATCTCGATTACGAGCGCTTTCCTGACGAGCATTGCAAGAAAACCGGAGAGATTCTCACGGAGCGTGGGTGGCCCGAGGATTACATCCGCGCCATTATCTCACACGGTTGGGGGCTTTGTACGGACGTGGAGCCAACAAGTGACATGGAGAAGGTTCTTTATGCGATCGATGAACTGACAGGGCTTGTTACTGCCGTCGCTCTGGTGAGGCCATCGAAGAGCGTCCTGGATCTCACCCCGAAATCGGTGAAAAAGAAATGGAAGGACAAGGCCTTTGCCGCAGGTGTGGATCGCTCCATCATTGAGCGAGGGGCGGCAATGCTCGGCGTGGATATTTCGGAACTCGTCGAAGATGTGATCATGGGGATGAGAGAGGTTGCTGATGCAATCGGCCTCAAGGGAACTCCATAGTTTTGTCTGTTAATTGTGGTCCGTCGTTCGGCTTGGAGAGATGAGAATCTGCACATCTAGGAGGTATTCAGAAGAGATTCAAGGTATCTTCATGCCCCATGGAGTGACCGAAATGGTTCCACACAACTGACGGTTGACCATGGACGAGCGACATGACGGTGAGGCGCGATTCCGGTATGAGGATGGCGAAGCGAAAGCGCGAGAGAATCCGTCATGGGTACCGAACGTTACGCCTCGGTCTCATTGATTCCCCTCAATTTCTCAACAAAACGGGAGAATCGATCTTCACTTGGCGTCACTTCCTGGTAGATGTGATTTAGAATCTCCGCACTCACCCGATGATAGTCCTTTTTCCGGGGGATCACGAAGACACCGGCCATATCGATGGCTCCCGGGCTAATGAGGAGTCGGCTGTTTCGATGAGCATAGTAACACTGGGGCCGATGGCTGGCCCTCGGAAAGAGAACCATCCGCCACCGACTCTCCCCATAACCCATCACGAGATTGATCATGGGCTCTTCGGCCAATCCCTCCACTTCCGCGAGAGCCTCCAGGATCCGATGGAACCAGGATGCGAGGACATCGGATCGATCGCTCTCGAGGACGAGGAAGCGCCTCGAAAATCCCGGGGGGGCGGCGATCAGAATTCGGTCACTCTTGACGATTCTGAAATGATCAACCCAGACCTGACGTAGGAGGGGAAGGTTCTGACCCGGAAATGCCTGAAAATGGAAGTGATCTGGCGCGGAGGCACCGCACCGGGGGCCGTTGTATATCAGGACGAATTCTGGGGACATGTGGCGGGTGAGTTCGAGAGCGGCATCGAAGTGTCCTTCTATTTGCTGGGGCACATGCTCCCGATGGGTGATGACGAAATGAAAGTCGAAGATGGGCGAGACGTTGCAGAGGATAAAGTAGTGCTCTCCGAATGGCAGGCCTTTTTCTTCAGCGTAGAGATTCTCGGGGCAGAGAAAGCACGATCGATTGGTAATCGAGACCGGGTCGACCCGGGCCGACACGCTAGCGATTCGGTGGGGCGTATACTGGCAGAGGACCCAGCAATCTCCGAACCTAATCTCTCGGACTTGAGCCTTTTTCATGGCATCATGGCCACGTCGAAGCTGAGGCCAGTTCTGCCGCTGTTGTTCATAGAGCGCCTTGAGTCGAGATGAAAGGCCCCGGTTTTCTCTTTGGGAGATGAATCGGGCCAGTTCTTCGTTATGGATGATTCTTTTGGCCCACATGGTCAACCTTTTCCACTGTTTAGTTTCTGCCGCGCCAGGATCTCAAGCGTTCTCAGTCGGTCCTTGTATGTATCGTTTCGATTCCGCTCTTCGATGGAGAGCCCGACGTCCGAATTCCCCTCCCATCGACGGCAGATGTAAATGGGCTCGAAGATTCGCCCAATCTCATAGTACCGCGATAGATGGAGGCCTAAGGCATAATCCTCGCCGTAGCTGACATTCGGGAAGGGATATTTCCGCAAAAGGGAAGCATAAAACGCCCTGGGAGCCCCGAGTCCATTCACGCGAAGAAGATTGTTGTGGCCGTTTTCTCGAGTCCATTCCCGGTGATCTACAATTCCTGGCGGGATTTCTCTCTGGTTCAGGTCAGTCGTCTTATAAGCACCGATGACCATCGCGTACTCTCCATCGTCGAATTTGTCCACGATCCTCCGAAGGGTCGAGGTCTCGGCGTAAAGATCATCAGAATCGAGTTGGACGACAAAGGTGCCACACGAGGGAGAATCGATGGCCTCGTTCCAGCACCCACCGATGAGAAGATCCCTGCGGGACGGAACAAGATGGACGAGGCGTGAGTCCTGTCTCGCGAGTTTCTGTAAGATCTTGGGTGTGCTGTCGCTCGAGTGGTTATCAACGACGATCACGTTGAATCGGAAATCGGTCTGCTGAGAGAGCGCACTCTTCACCGCATCAGCGATCGTCTCCGCCCTGTTTTTGACAGGGATGATGATGCTTGCCGTCTTCGGCACGGTCCGATGGCGAATCTTCTCGGAGGGAGGTTCAAGAAAGGCGCCGATGCGCTTGAGGTGGGCTGTCAGCACCGCTTCCATTTCAACCTGGTTTTCACGGTTTTCCGGCAGAAGATAATCGAAGAGTCTCTCGGCCCCGGCCTGACGAGGATCTCCCATTCGGGAAGAGAGATACTCGGGTACTCTGATGATCCTTGAATCGATGGAGATTCGCAGTCTTAGGTTGTAGAGGCCTGACCACTTTCCCTTATCCTGCTTGCCGTGAGCATTCAGGGCACGATCGATGCTCCGTCTGGATAGGAACGCGAGGGGGCCAAAGTCGAAATCATCTCGAAGCGATCCGATTTGGTAGTCAATGACAGGGTGGTCGGAAGTTTCGCCGTCTTCGTTTTCCTCGTAGTAGTTGCCGTAAAGGAGGCCCGTGTCCGTATGGGAGGCCACCTCGAGAAACCTCTCCAGCGTTCGGAACCCTAAACGGATCCTCTGGCCAGGAGGGAGGATGAGGATAAAATCAGCCTGACAACGCTCGAGGGTGGCCAGAAGGTCATCCCAACCCCAAAAGCTCCGAACAGCCAGAGCCTGCAGACCGTTGGGAAGATTCTGTGGTTTATGGATATACGGGACGACCACCGACTGGATCAAGGGTGAGGTAACTTGACGGAGATTCCAATTGAATTCCGGGGTTGGGCTATATGGCAGGATGACATCGATTCGTCCCAATCATTCCCTCGCGAATCGATTTCGTATCGTTTTGTGTGGAAGAATCTCAGGCGAGAGTATAAGATAGGGGGGCGGAAAGGTCAAATCCTGTATAAGGTCCTGTCACCGAGATAGGTCGGTCCTCGCTGCTCGGAAGGTTTTTGTTGTGCTGTCAGTTGCCACGAGTCCATCGTCGCAGCGTATTCAGATCAAAAGATCCCCAATGCGATTTGCTGGACCCTTCCCTCTGGTCTCCGTGATTGTGTAGATTCTCGTCTCTGTTCAGGACGAACCATGGACGACGAACAACCGACGGGACAGGGTTGCCAAAAACCGTTACCGGATGAATCTTGATTCCTGCTCAGGGCTTCCTTTCTCAGTTATTCAGAATTGTCCCAAGGAACTCTGGAGTCGATTTTCGCGTTGCGAGAGCGTTTGAAATGGGAGTGCCTCGAAAATGATCTTTCCATTGGAGGGACTGAAAATGGTGAGAAAAGTAAACTGGAAACTGGTCAAAACCGTTGCGTGGAACTGCTTTCTCATCGCCCTGGGGAGTTTCATCTGTGCTGTTGCTGTCAATGGCATATTGGTCCCCAAACACTTCCTGAGTGGAGGCTTCGCGGGTCTAGCCCTGACGATTCACTATTTTTTTGAAAGGATCGACGTCGGTTGGCTTTATTTGATACTAAACATCCCGCTTTTCATCATGGGCTGGGTGAGAATCAGTCGGCAATTTTTCTACTACAGTCTGTTCGGTATGGGCGTGTTTTCCTTTGCCCTCCTGGTGACCAAGGTGACCATAGGGGTTCAAGATCAGATGCTGGCCGCCATTCTGGCTGGAATTATCTCGGGTATTGGCTCGGGTCTCATCTTCCGGTCATATGGATCTGCTGGGGGGCTGGACATTGTGGCCATTTTTCTCAATCAAAAGTATTCCATCCAGCTGGGACAGACGATCCTGGCCTTTAACGCCATCATTTTGGTGGCTTGCGCGATTTTTTTTGGGATCGATCTTGCCCTTTACACACTGATCTATATCTTTGTGACCACCTATCTCATCGACCTCGTTCTTGTTGGTTTGAATCAGCGAAAAACGGTCTTTGTGATTTCAAATCAGTCTCAAAAGATCGCTCAAGAGATTCTAAAACAAATGAACCGGGGAGTGACCTTTTTCAAGGGGGAGGGGGCCTATACTCGAGAGCCTCGGGAGATCATCTACACGGCCATCACCCTGAGGGAACTCACCAAATTGAAGAACCTGATCTTCTCGGTTGACCAGGAGGCCTTTGTGGTCATCAATGACACCAAGGAGGTATTGGGTAGAGGCCACGAAACGAGGAAAATCTATTAACGAGTCGTCACCGGAAAATAACCGCGGAGCGAAGATGACGAAGTTTCTAGGGTGACCCGCCTCGGCGACCGGAATGTCCCTGGAGGGGCGAGCTCCTCGTGTCTGATCCGCCGAAGGCGGAGAGTTTTGGCGGCCAAACGCAGGGAACCTGAGAACGGGTTAGAAACTTCGGTCAAGGAGCAGAATGGGCATTTTTCAGTGGCCACTCACTATTTCTTTCTCGTTAAGACGATTCGGTTTGCGACCATTCCCGAGAACTCGTCGGGCTCGACCTCGACGGAGACCCATTGGCCAGGGTTGAGATGATCGAATTCTAGGGTCTGTCCCCCCTCGCCTGTGATCGGTGTTGATGGCTCGACGAAAATGGTCATTTCGTTGACCACGATGCTCCTCTCAGTCTCTGTCTTCTCCATGATCGGTCCCTGGATGGTGAGAAAAGGGTCAGCCCCAGCGAGATAGAAGGGGAGGAGACACAAAAGCAGCAGAAGAAGCCATCTCTTCATAGGATCTCTCCTTTCTTGAGGTTCTATCAGTAACAATCATTCATGAACCCGTCTCCAGTATATCCGGATCAGGGCCTTGGGATTCGCGACATCAGAGGCGACAATTCCTCCGCCAACGCCGATAAACCCCATTCCTTTGCCCTCGATGATCGCGATGACGACGCCCGAAGGTATAGCGGTGCCG
>CAYFYO010000159.1:0-5638 GCA_964347335.1 uncultured Thermodesulfobacteriota bacterium | reverse complement strand
CCCAGAGGCTTTCAGCCAGCTACTTGATTTTCGTTATCTTGATGAACAGCTCTTTAAGTTGTTCCTGATCGATCGACGAGGGAGCATCGGCCATGAGATCCGCAGCCTTCTGCGTTTTTGGGAAGGCAATAACGTCTCGAAGAGACTCACTGTGACTCATGATCATGACGAGCCGATCAAATCCAAAGGCGATACCTCCATGCGGTGGCGCGCCATAGGAAAGCGCTTCCATGAGAAACCCAAAGCGGCGCAAAGCCTCCTCCTTGGCGATCCCCAGCTTCTCAAAGACCTGCGCTTGAACGTCCTTGCGATGGTTCCGGATGGAGCCTCCACCGATCTCAGCACCATTGAGGACCATGTCATAGGCTTTTGCACGGACGGCCTCCGGATGGCTGGAAAGCGCTTCTATGTCTTCGTCCATCGGTGCGGTAAAGGGGTGATGAACGGCAACATATCTCTTCTCGGCCTCATCGTATTCAAGCAGGGGAAACTCGACAACCCACACGAAGGTGTATTGTGCGTCGTCCATGAGACCGAGTTTTTTCCCCAAGTAGTTCCGGACGCGCCCCAAGGAATCGTTAACCACATCCGGTCGATCTGCCACAAAAAGCAGGAGGTCGCCAGGCGAGGCATCCAGAGACCTCTCAATTTGTTTCATCTCTTCTGGGCGCAGGAAATTCTTGACGGGGGAGACCCAGCCTTCGGGATTCACTCTTGCCCACAGCAGCCCTGTCGAACGAAACCCCTCCACGGTCTCGGGCAATTCCTCAATCTCCTTTCGTGACAGAGGGGCTCCCTCCACCTTCAGCCCCTTGACAATTCCTCTGGATTCCAGGGCCTCTTTGAAGACGACGAATTCACTCTTTTGAACGGAAGGGGTGACCTCTTTCAGCTCCATCCCAAACCGAATGTCGGGCCTATCAGTGCCAAACCGGTCCAGAGCCTCCTGATAGGTGAGCGTCGGGAAAGGCAATTCCAATTCGATTCCCATGACCCGGTCGAAAAGGTGTGCAATCATCTGGCTCATCACCTTTTTGATGTCTTCAACGGTGACAAATGACATCTCCACGTCGATCTGCGTGAACTCGGGTTGCCGATCCATTCGAAGGTCTTCATCTCGGAAGCATTTCACGATTTGAAAGTACCGGTCGAACCCGGCAATCATCAGGATCTGTTTGAATAGCTGAGGCGATTGGGGAAGCGCATAGAAGGATCCCGGGGTGACTCGACTCGGAACCAGGTAGTCCCTCGCCCCTTCCGGTGTCGAGCGGGTCAGGAAAGGGGTCTCGATCTCAATAAAACCCTCACGGCCAAAATACTCTCGGACCGCCTGGGTGGCCTGATACCTCAGCCAGAAGTTCTTCTGGAGACTGGGCCGCCTGAGGTCGAGGTAACGATACTTCAGCCGCGCATTCTCGGCGACATCGATCTTGTCTTCTACCGTGAATGGAGGATTATCCGACACATTGAGGATCTTCAGTTCGTCAACCATCACCTCGATTTCGCCCGTCCCCAACTCCGGATTGACCATTCCCTCAGGCCGCTTCCTCACTTTTCCCCGAACGGCGAGCACCCACTCGCTCCGAAGGGCATGTGCCTTTTCATGCGCCTGGGGAGCGAATTCGGGATTGAAAACGACTTGCGCGATGCCGGCTCGATCCCTTAAGTCAACGAAGATGACGCCACCATGGTCCCGTCGTCTCTGAACCCATCCCATGAGGACGACTTCCCGGCCCTCATCCTCCGCCTTCAGGTCACCGCAGTAATGGGTTCGTTTCCAATCACCCAAGAAATCGATCAACGGACTCCCCCTGCTGTCATGTCAAACCAGCGAATTATACATAAAGCCCAATTACCGTCAAGGCCTGTTTCCACGACCACAGAGAAACTCCCTTCACCTTGCTCAACGGTTTTGGGGTTTGTTGTTTTCCACCGGCGAGCCGCCGCGACGGACAGAGGACAACGAACCACGGGACGATCCGCTATTGCTGAGCCTTAAAGAGCTCGCTCCCGATCAGCATCCGCTGAATGTTGGTTGTCCCCTCCAAATATTCCATTCCCCGGGCATCGGCCGAAAGGAGGCTGACAACATTGCTCCGCAAATAGCCCCTTCCTCCCAGGATGATTTGACCACTCCGTGCAACATCGGCCACCATCTGGCTCGCAAAGAGCTTTGCCTGCGATGAACTCCCGCGGTAGAAGGGGGTATTCATCTGCCTTAACGCGTAGAAACAGAGGCCTCTCGCCGCATTGATCTGCGTGTACATGTCTGAGATCTTAAAGCTGATTTCCTGGCTGCTCGTCAGCGGATGGTCAAACTGCACGCGCTTTCTCGAGTAGTCAAAGATCTCTTCAAAGATTCGATAAGCCAGCCCGCAGCATATTCCGGCAATGTGGATCCTTCCCTTGTCGATGACACTCATTGCCAGAAGAAGCCCTCGACCCTCCGATCCGATCATATTCTTCAAAGGCACCTTGACCCCTTCAAAAAAAAGCCGCCCTGTTGGTAGGAGTCTCAGGCCGTCCTTTTCCGGAAGATCACTGACAGAAAATCCCCTGGCGTCATTCTCTACGACAAAGGCACTCAATGCCCGGGGGCTTTTTCTTCTCCGAGTATTCGCCACGATGGTGTAAATTGAAGCTAAACCAGCATTGGAAATGAACCACTTTTCCCCGTTGAACAAATAGTGGTCCCCAGATCTCTCTGCGGCGCACCGGATGGCACTAGCGTCAGACCCGGCCTCCGCCTCTGTCATGGCGATTGCACCAAACTCCCCTTCAGCGAACCTGGGCAGGTAGGTAACCTTTTGCTCGGCATTCTCCCCAATCAGAATCAAATCCACGGCGCGACCGTGGGCCACAAACATAATCCCGAGGCTCGGGCAGCTGTATCCCAATAGCTCCATGTAGGAGTACAGGCTTTCCTCCGATGTCCTAAAGCCTCCGTATTCAGGAGGGATAAAACATCTGAAAAAGCCGATCTCCTTGAGGCCATCATAAATCACTCGCCATGCCTTCGGGAAAGTGGCTCTATTGTCCTTTATCTTCACCCCTGCGTCACACATCGGGAGATACTGAGGAATGACATGGTCGTTGAGAAGGGCAGCAAAACGATCGATCTGTAACTTATCCTCTTCTCTCTCGTGAAAGGACCGGAGCAATTTGACGAGATATTCCATAAGGCACCCTCAGTTCTCTCTTGTTAAGATCGCACAAAGTGTGACGTTTCTCTGCTCAAAAGCTTTTTCCAGTCATCCGCAACGGCTAAAGAACCAGGGTTCAAGGATAGCGGTTTTCTTTGAACCCATCGTCCTTTTCCCTCTTACCTTCCTCGTCTACACTCGAAGCTCACTTTCCCCGTTTTTCAGAGATCCACAGTGCGTATGAATCAGCCGGAGTCCGTCCTCACGGATAAAGCCGATAAAGCATTCGAGGAAAGGGGATCGTTTCCCGAACATGTTCGATTCCGCAGATCCAGGCCACTGACCTCTCAATGCCAAGTCCAAATCCGGAATGGGGAACCGTCCCGTACTTTCTCAGATCGAGATACCAGGCAAAGGCATCCTCCGGCAGATTGTGCGTTTCCATTCTCTTCTTCAACAGTTCAATGTTGTCCTCCCTTTGCCCTCCACCAATGATTTCTCCATATCCCTCTGGAGCGAGCACATCCACACAGAGGGCCAACCGATCGTCCTCGGGATCTTCTTTCATATAAAAAGCCTTACTTTGGAGGGGATAACGATGGACCAAGACAGGCTTCTCGAAAGCTTCGGAAAGCTCCGTCTCCTCCTCGGCCCCAAAATCTTCCCCCCACGCTTTCGAGCGTCCTTTGTCCTGAAGCATACCGAGTGCCTCATCGTAAGTTAGCCGAGGAAAAGGTTTTTTCACCCGTTCGAGCATCCTGATATCTCGACCCAGAACCTTGAGCTCTTTCTCTCTTTCCTTCACAACCCGGCCAACTACGGAAACCACAAAATCTTCAGCCAGTTCCATGATGTCATCGAGATCGGCATAAGCTACCTCTGGCTCGACCATCCAGAACTCCATGAGGTGCCTGCGTGTTTTCGATTTCTCGGCTCGAAATGTGGGGCCAAAACAGTAGACTTTTCCAAAGGCCATCGCCGCAGCCTCATTATAAAGCTGACCGCTCTGTGTCAGGTACGCCGTGTCTTCGAAGTATTTCGTCTCGAACAGGGTGGTAGTCCCCTCACAGGCTGCAGGGGTGAATATGGGGGCATCGATCAGTGTGAATCCCCGGGTATCATAGAAGGCTCGGCAAGCACGGATGAACTCATGGCGAACTCGCAGAATTGCGTGCTGGCGCGACGACCTTATCCAGAGGTGCCGATGATCCATGAGAAAACCCACACCGTGCTCTTTGGGAGCGATCGGATAGTCTTGGGCGACCTGAATCGCCTCGATATCCCGCACCCCGATCTCATAGCCAATCGGTGAACGAGGGTCTTCCTGAACGATCCCTCGAACCACCAGGGAGGATTCCTGCATGAGCTGATCAAAAAGGGCAAACGTCTCCTCAGGGACCTCGGCCTTGGACACGACGGCTTGGATTACGCCGGTTCCATCTCTCACCTGAAGAAATTGAATTTTTCCGCTCGACCTTTTGTTATAGAGCCACCCCCGGATGGTAACTTCCTGTCCCACGTACCGGTCAATATCCTCGATATAGACCTGCTTCATCAATCCTCCCTCTTTCGCGCAGGAATCAATGCTAATAGGTGTATGATATGATCCGCAGGGCGAAAATTCAACAATTTCATCGATGGATAAACGGGATAGGAAGTGGCAAAAAAAAAAGGCAGGCTCGCAGAGCCTGCCAGACTAAAGGGGATAGGAGGGTTATCTGAGTATCCTAAGACCTTTGAGAAGTTGTTCCGATACAAAAAGTCCTCTGATCACTGCATCTCTGGGGAAACCGAGACGGCGAAGTCGGTACTGGAGCTTGAGAAAGCCGTTTCTGACGAAATGATCGACTGCACATCGCATGTCCACAACCGTCATGGGACTCGCCTCTCCGTCATGGAAACTTGCATAACCTATGCCATAATGCTGACCCAGGGAGCGAAGGGCGTAACTGTTTAATTTCGTAAGCAAAGCGACCTTCTGCTTCAATGAGATCCCGCAGAAATTCCTGCTTCCAAAACATTTTTTCCTGGTCGCCATGAAAAAAATTCATCCTCAACGGGCTCAATTTCTTTTATTCCTCACTCGATCGATAGGGGCTGGGGCGGATCCGGAAAACCATTCAATCATGCTCAGGGCCTTTTCCCCTTCCTGATATTCCTTTCGGAAGGATTTTGCATTTACTTGAGTTTAATCTTTTGAGGAATTACCCAGCCCTCAGCCCCTCAGGCAGATCTTATCCAAAATCGCGAGTCAACGGGTCTGGAGGCGAGGTAAGGGAGGTCAGAAGGACGACCGTCTCAGCGGGAAATAACAAAAGGACCGACCAGGGTAAGGGGGGCAAACCAAAACCCCTGGCCGGCCCTTGCCGACACATCAATGGGAGGTAAATGATGAATGATGTTCGGCATTTAATTTATACCGCGATTCATAAAATGAGTAAACTAAACATGTGTTTATTTTATTTCCCTGGGACAAGGATGTGCTCTGGGAAACT
>CAYFYO010000158.1:0-5679 GCA_964347335.1 uncultured Thermodesulfobacteriota bacterium | reverse complement strand
AGATGCTCGAAGTGAAAGATCTCTTGGTCTTCTATGAAAATGCCCTGGCCTTGAATGACTTTGGCATGATGGTCGAAAAGGGCGAGATCGTGGGTGTCATTGGTTCAAACAGTGCCGGGAAGACCACCTTGATGAACACGATTTCGGGTCTCATAATCGATATGAAAATCAAAGAGCAAAGAAAGGGTGGGGAAAGGATTACAGTCCTCGGAGAGATCAAATTCAATGGCGAAGGCATTATTAGGATGAAGCCGAGCGACCGGGTCAAGCGGGGGATTGTCCTCTGCAGGGAGAGACATCCCATATTCCCGGAAAGCGACGTTTTGGAAAACATAAAGATAGCCGGTTACCTCAGGAAGGGCTCTGAAATTAGAGAGATGATTGAATACGTGTTTCACCTTTTCCCCATATTGCACGATTTAAGAACACGGAAAGCTGGGTTCTTGAGTGGAGGAGAACAGCAGATGCTCATCATTGCCATGGCACTGATCGCCAGGCCAACACTGCTCCTTTTGGACGAACCGCTGCTCGGCCTGAGCCCGGCCATGCAAATGAAGCTTGTCGAGGCCATAAGAAATATCCGCGAGGAGGCGAAAATCACCTTATTGATTGGTGAACAATTTGCCCGGCCGATCCTACCCATCATCGATCGGGGTTACATCATCGAAAACGGCATGCTGACGCTCTCGGGAACCGGCAGAGAACTCATGGAAAACCCAGAGGTAAAGGCCGCCTACTTCGGCGTTTAACGCGCCATGAGACGGTTGGAATGAGGAAGACCGATGGCTGAAAGAACTCACAGAACGATCTACGATGTCTTTTCAGAGACAGCTCAGCATTATCCCCATAGGACGGCATTAATCTATCTCGGAACGAGATACTCCTACGCAAAAGTAAGAATGATGACCGAGAACTTCGCCGCCGCCCTCAGGAACCTAGGAATAGAAAAGGGGGACAGGGTTATCATGTATCTTCCCAACTCTGTCCAGTGGGTTGTCTCATGGTTTGGCATCCAAAGGGTTGGGGCCATTTCGGTGCCAATCACCCCAATCTATACCTCTTATGATCTCGAGTACATTGCCAATGATACTCAGGCTGAAACCATTGTGTGTGCCGATACCAATTTTGGCTATGTGAAGCGGGCTCTCCTGGGAACCAACCTGAAGAGAGTTATTGTCTCGAATCTGGTCGATTTCCTCCCCTGGTGGAAAAGACTCGTCGGCTGGACTTTCGACAAGGTGCCGAAGGGAAGTGTCTCTAAGGATGAGGGTGTGTTCTCCTTCAGAAGACTTGTCTCCGGAAGATTCTCCCAAGCTCCACCCCTCGAAGGTCGTGATGGGGTGGCCGAGATTCTTTACACCGGGGGAACCACGAAATACCCGAAGGGTGTGCCGATTAGCCACGAGCTCTTTCTGATCTCCTCCGTTGAACAGTTGAGCATGAGTGATCCCCTGTTTCCAAAAGAAGAGAATCTGATTGCCGCCGCGGCCCCTCTGTTTCACATCCTGGGACAGACATGTGGGGTGGGTATTCTCTGTTTTGGAGGGTCTCTTCTCTTGCAACCCAGGGTCAACCTGGATGCACTATTCGAGTGCATTCAGAGATTTGAGGTTCGAACACTCATCGGTGTACCGACCCTGTATCGGATGATCCTAGAGCATGATCGGGTCGATCAATACGATCTCAGTTCCCTCAAATACTGTTTCAGCGGGGGTGATGTACTTCCCTTGGAGGTCGGGAAGAGATGGCGAAATAAGTTTGGCCAACCCATTTATCAAGGCTACGGCGCCACGGAAACATGCGGTGGTGTGACGATGTATCCCACCGATCGAGAGAACCCTCCGAAAAGCATGGGGCTTGTCGTACCCAGCAAGACCGTGAAGATTGTCGATCCAGATTCCATTAAGCCCGTAGCCCTCGGTAAACCTGGCGAACTGCTCGTCTCTTCCCGTCCAATGGTGGAGGGCTACCACAACAAGCCGGAAGAGACCCAAGAGTCGTTCATAGAGATCGATGGTGAAATCTGGTACAGAACAGGAGATGTCGTATTCCAGGATGAGCATGGCTATTTCTATTTTGTCGATCGCACCGTCGATGCGATCAAACACAAGGGCTACCGAGTTTCTTCGTCAGAAATCGAGTCTGTCTTGCAGGAGCATCCCGCAGTGGTCGGCTCTTGCATCGTCGGTGTGCCCGATGAAAAGGTGGGAGAACGTATCAAGGCCTTCGTGGTTTTGAAGGAGGACGTCAAAGGAATTACAGGATACGACCTCATCAAGTGGTGCCGCGAAAAGTTGGCTCCTTATAAGGTTCCGCAGTACATCGAATTCAGAGACATGTTGCCGAAATCCAAGGTGGGAAAGCTCCTGAGGAGGGAAATGCGAAGTGAGGAACGCAAAAGATTCGAGAAGTGACGCGTGACAGGAAAAAGGGAGGAGAGTCGATCATGGGTCCATCCGATGAGAGTCATTCTTTCCTGGACCGTCCCGAAATCCTCAATTTCATCTTCTACCCGAGAAGGGATGACAACCTAGCAGCATCAATCTCAGACGCCACAAACGTGATGGTCCCTGTTGATGCAGATGTTTCCGTCGGCTGCCGTTTCTATTACTCCCAAAGGAATGACCCCAATATTCTCTTCTTTCATGGTAACGGAGAAATTGTCAGTGATTATGACTCCATTGCACCACTTTACAGGGAGCGGGGGCTCAACCTCTTTGTAGCTGACTATCGGGGCTATGGTTTCAGTGGGGGCACACCAACAACCACGAGTATGATCCAGGATGCACATCCCATTTTTCGGTATTTCTTGGAACATCTTACGGAGAATCGTCACGCAGGGTCTGTTTTTGTCATGGGCAGATCTCTCGGGAGCGCTGCGGCACTGGAGTTGGCATCCCAATACCAGGACAAAATTCAAGGACTCGTGATTGAAAGCGGGTTTGCCGACACCTTTGACCTTTTGCATTCCCTGGGGGTTGCTCTACACGTCCCGCCGGGACCGCAAGATCGTGTCTTTTCGAATCTCGAAAAAATCAAGAAAATCCTCCTTCCAACACTCATCATCCATGCCGAGAATGACCATATCGTCCCGCTCCATCACGCAAGGGACCTTTATGGGGCTAGTCCTGCCAAGGACAAACGACTCGTCATCATTCCGGGTGCCAATCACAATGACCTCTTGATGGTCGGTCAACATCAATACTTCGAAGGCCTCATGGATCTCACGTCAGCCCGCAGCGATCGGCTGTCGGAGTCAGAAAAACCGGTCACCAGTTAGCAGGAGTCAATGAAGATAGATAGCTGACTACAGTGGACTCTTATTCAATGTCTTATCCGGCTTCCTTGTCAACTGCTGAGGAGTTTCCCCATTTCCCGAAGGACATGTCTCACGAGTTACAGATTTCTTCGAATATTTTCGAGTACTCAAATGGGAACCTACTGTCCCTTCGCTCCCAAGCTCACGCGGTGACCCTTATCGGGATTCGCAGGTGGGGAATTTCTTCCCCTTCCGCGCTCTGAAGGCGCGGCTTTCCCCTTCCTGCTCATCCTCGAAGGGTCCCCACCACTTCCGCTACGTCGCTCAGGGACGGCAGCTTCTCTCAAAAATGGGAAACCCCAGTGAACTGTTTTCCTATTTGCTGCCTCCTGCAAACTTTTGAAAGGAAGGATTATGATGAAAACCCAATATGATCTGAGCGGAAAGGTTGCCATGGTCACCGGTGGTGGCAGAGGTATAGGCAAGGCGATTGCGTTCGGTCTTAGTCAGGCAGGGGCCAACATCGCCATTGCGAGTCGAACCCAGACAGAGCTTGAATCTGTGGCCACGGAGATTCGAAAAACTGGGGGTGAGGCCCTCCCTTTAATGACAGATCTAACCGACATTGAACAGTTACAGCGCCTTGTGGATACCACGATCAGAGAATTCGGACGAATCGACATTCTCGTCAACAACGCAGCCAGGAGTTTTCTGATACCATTGATGGACCTGCGAGAAGATGGCTGGGATAAGATCTTCAACACCAATTGCAAGGCTCCTTTCCTTCTGAGCCGGACTGTAGCCAGGCACATGATGAATCAGGGAGGGGGGAGGATTATTAACATCACCACCGTGGGCGCCGAGAGAGCGGCAGTCGGCATGGGCGCCTACCATGCCAGCAAGGCGGCCCTAAAGATGCTCACCATGTGCATGGCCGTTGAATGGGCTCCTTTCAGCATCAACGTCAATGCTGTGGGACCGGGACTGACCCGGACGGAATTCAGCAAGGCGCTGTGGAGCGTTCCCGAGATTGAGGAGCAGGTCGTAAAGAGAATCCCGAGGGGTCGGATCGCGGAGGCTGAAGAAATCGTCGGGGCTGTCCTTTTTCTGGCTTCTGATGCCTCAGAATTCATCACCGGACAGACCATATATGTCGATGGTGGAATGATGCTGACGGCCTGAAGCGATGCCCGGATTCAGCTTCCCCTCATAGAGAAGTTCGTTTCAAGACGGCGCCCCCAATTCGCTGAACGATCAGTAACCTCGAAGCACGAAATCCGAAATACGAAACAAACCCGAAATCACAAATTCGAATGTCTCACGACGCGCTTCGAATTTTTTGTCATTTGATATTAGAGTTTGTTTCGAATTTCGAGATCCGAATTTAGAATTTTCTGGAGCATATGAGACGGATCCAAGCTGCAATCTTTGATATGGACGGCTTGATGGTAGATACGGAGGATCTTTACTTTCAGGCCGAATCTGAAGTCGCCAGACGGTATGGCAAATCTTTTGACATGGAAGTCATGCAAAAGATGATGGGACACAAGGCGGTTCGATCGATCCAGATCATGATGGAGACCCTCGGTATCGAGGGATCGGCCAAGGAGATCGAGGCGTTGCGTGACAGCCTCTACCGGGAACTCCTCATTCAGGGCGTCAAACCCATGAGCGGGTTGTTAGAGCTTCTCGATTGGCTCGAAGCCAAGAACTTTGGCAAAGCCGTTGCCACGTCTTCAAAACCCGAATTCAAGAACATCATCTTTGACCAGCTCGGCCTCGAACACCGGTTCGAAGTGGTGGTGACGGCAGAGGAGATCTCCCAGGGCAAGCCGGCCCCTGAGATCTATCAACTGGTCCTGCGTCGACTCAACCTCCGTCCATGGCAGTCCATTGTCCTGGAGGATTCGTTTCCCGGTCTAAGGGCTGCCAAGGAGGCCGGCTGCTTTTGTATTATCGTTCCAAACCGGTATACCCAGGATCAAGACTTCTCTGGGGCAGACCTCGTGTCACCCCAGCTATCCCATCCGGGAATACGGCGTCTTTTTCTGGAACTCTAGGAAAACCGTGGCCATTTCGAAGCATCCTCTGCTGCCTGAGATGCTCGATTCCCAATGATTTTCTCACCCGTTAACAAATTCCCAATGGTTTCCACATTTCTCGGCAATACCTCTTTCAAACATCGAGTATCCTCATTTTTGAGGGAACCTGCTGTCTCTGAGCGATCCCACCTGCGAAGGGTGGAGTTGCCAGATCGTCGAAAGACGAGAGAATGGAGACGAGAAATTATAGAAGGGAGACCGGAGACTGGAGACTGGGGACCAGAGAAGAGAGGCGAGAGGCCAGAGACGAGAGACGAGAGATTGGAGACTAAAGAAGAGAGACGAGAAGCCAGAGACGAGAGGCCAGGGACGAGATTA
>CAYFYO010000157.1:0-5691 GCA_964347335.1 uncultured Thermodesulfobacteriota bacterium | reverse complement strand
TCCCTGATCGACTCTGGGGTGTACCCCCGTCTCCGGATACCGGCGATTGTTGGCATCCGTGGATCGTCCCACCCCGCAACATGTCCTTTTTCGACCAGTTCAACCAGCCGTCGTTTGCTCAAGACCGTGTAACTCAGATTCAGGCGGGCGAATTCTATCTGCTGGGGATGAGAAGGCACAGGCAGGTGGTCAAGGACCCAGTCGTATAAAGGACGATTGTTTTCGAATTCAAGTGTACAGATCGAGTGGGTAATCTTTTCAATCGAATCCGAGAGGCAATGGGTAAAGTCGTACATCGGATAGATAAACCACTCATCTCCCGTTCTATAGTGAGGAACCTTTTTAATGCGATAGAGGGTTGGGTCTCTCATATTGATATTTGGCGATGTCATGTCGATTTTTGCCCGAAGAACGTGTGCGCCCTCTTCGAACTCCCCGGCCCGCATGCGTTTGAAGAGGTCCAAATTCTCTTCGATGGAACGTGTCCGATAGGGGCTCTCCTTGCCTGGTTTGGTTAGCGTGCCCCGGTACTCCCTGATTTCTTCTTGACTCAAGCTGCAGACATAGGCATTCCCATCTTTGATCAACTGGACGGCATACTGGTAGAGTTGATCAAAGTAATCAGATGCGTGGAACAACCGATCTTTCCAATCAAATCCAAGCCATCGAACATCTCTTTTGATCGATTCCACATATTCCATGGATTCACCACTCGGATCGGTATCATCGAATCGTAAATTGCATGTGCCGCCGTATTGGGCGGCGATTCCAAAATTGAGGCAAATGGACTTGGCGTGTCCAATATGGAGATACCCATTTGGCTCTGGTGGAAATCGGGTAGCCACGCGACCGTCATTTTTTTTCGCCTTCAGGTCCGATTCGATGATTTCGCGAATAAAATCAGTTGGGGGAGTCGGATCGCTACTGCTCATCTTCGCTGCTCCCTTCTTCTTGGGCTCCATCTTATTTGTGTTGTCTCAAGCAGCTCCCTCATTTTCTTGGTGAACGCCAAAACTTTCTTCCACGTATTCGATCACCTTGATGGCCAGTTCCTCATTGAAGACGTTTTGGTTATCGATCCTTTTGAAGCATTGGATGCCAACCCAGGCGTTCTCAAAGTAAAGCTCGAGGCTCGGTTTGCACCTTGGGTGAGACCTTGTGACCTTCGAGAATCCAAGAAGTCCCGTTTCTCTTGACCAGACGGTGACCACCGTGGGGCTCCAGTCTCCCTCCAGACCAACATCAATTCTTTCTAGGCCTTGGACTGAAATCTCCTTGAGAATCTTCGGAAGCTCTTCATTTCCGCTCATCGCTTCCCTGCTTTTCAACGAGTGCAGTTGTTCAACCGAGTTATCTATACGAAGCGACACGTCAGTTCGGAAGGTCGAATGCCCTTGTGTCGAAGTCCGAAAGCACCTCCGATACGGCAAGAAAACGCTCGTGATTGCGCGTCCCTTTCTGGGCGTCGTCAAACATGGGGATGACCGTCTCTTGCAGTCTACTGCCGATCTGTACCCCAACAAGCGTGCCGCTGCCGTCAACATACCGTGCTTTGAACGTCTTGAGGAGATGGATACCTGCGGCGAATGCCTTTTGGAATTTGTCTTTGGCGACTTTCTTCGGGAACGCATCCGGATGGACCAAATACAGGCCCCTCGGCCCTTCCTTCATTATCCAGCCCTTACGAGGCTGGAGATTTCCCTGGCTGTGCCGCAACGATGCATCCGGCACCACCATGACCTCCGATCGGCCATCCGCCCATATCGTGAGTCTGTCGCGACCGTCCCCGACTTCCCAGGATTGATGCTCCCAAAAGATCATCTCGGCTCCAGATGGGACCGGGACAGGAGTGAGGTCCCCACGACAGCTCGCTACCAGGAGGGAAAAGCCGAGAAGGTTGATCCAATGACTTTGACCGATCACCACGCTCCCCATAGATGGTAAAAAGGTGAAGACGAAGCTCGAAAGAACGCTGATACGCTAGACGGTGGTCTGCTCAGGTTTCCAGTTTCTCAATCTCTGCCCTCACTTCTTTCCACATGTGGCCATGGAGGGTAAGCGTGAGCTTGCAAAACGGACAGACCAAGAGGGCCCCCTCCTTTAATTCCCGTACTGGCCGGTCGGTAGTTTTGCCACAGACAGGGCAGGTAAATGGTAATTTTCTCTTGTCCTTTTCCGGATTCATGAGTCTTTTTTATCGGTTATCCAAGACTACCCTAATTTGGGTCTTCCATCAACAAGGGTCCAGATTCTGGCTCATGGAAACTCGGTGAGTTTTCTTGAATACTTGGAATCGTTTTTGCTTTAACGCGTCCTACCCGCCATGGCCAAACCAGAGGAAGATCGAAGAACATTCAAGGACCGCCGCCACAGCCCCACGAGGCCCTTTGGCAGGTATCTTTTCGCTGGGCGCCGTCATTCGGTCCGCAGGAGCGCAGATCACAGGACCCACCTGTACGTCGACCGTTACAGCCACAATCTCCTCTTGACCCTTCTCATCATTGTATTGCTGTCCATCTTTGATGCCTACTTCACGATCATGCACGTCGAGAGGGGAGCACGGGAGATCAATCCGTTAATGGATTTCTTGATCGGATACGGAGATCTCTACTTTTTCGTGGCAAAATATACCCTCACAGCATTGGGCGTGTTCCTCCTCTGTCTGTATAAGAACCTCTTACTGGTGAGAATTCTCATCGGATTGGTTATGCTTCTCTATCTCACCGTTTTTGGTCACCATATTCTTTTGACCTTCCTGAATTGATTGGTTTTGGTGCAGTCTGGAGAATAACGACTTGAAACCCCAAACGGTGGCTCCACTGGGGGTTCATGGTTTTGAATGCTCAAGCCGAACGAAGATCAACCCGTTCGTCTGCGGTGGAATTCCCAGGCGAGCGCGCAGTTGTTGTCCAAAAGCGCTTCGATTTGACTCTCAATGGCGTGATTGTCAGTGGCTTGATACCCCTGTAAACGTTCTTTCACATCGGGCAGACAATAGAGGAAATTGCCGATGGCCATCGAACTCACCCGTCGCAGGTTCATCCCGTATCCTAGCCCTGCGAGTAAGAGTCCATTGAGTTCCTGTTCGAACTGGCCGCGCATGGGCATGGCCAGGTAGGGTTTACGTAAATATAAGGACTCTGTAATGAGGGTGAATCCCGCGGTCCCCATGACAGCCTTGCAGGTCGCCAGGTCTTGTAGAAATCCCTCCTTGCTAAAAGGGCGGTACGCAACGTGGCCGTCGTCATCCTCTCTGTCGCAGCCATACACGAGGAAACGCTCCCTTCTGAAGGACCCCAGTTTTTCGAGAAGTGTTTGAAAGCCAGTTGTCAAATAAAGCAGGATGTGTTCTCCGCGGTGTGATTGCAGTGACAGGATTTCCTTACGCAAGATTGGCGGAAAGAAGAAGGTCCGGTCGTTCTTGGGTTTGCCTCGGTAGAAGGTCGTCACGAGGGAAATGTCGGGCCGGGGGACAATGGCTCTGATCACATTTTCGGCAACGAGCTGATCTTTTTTGAGGTAAGCGGGGCAAGGATATGTCATATACCGTATGCGGTGCTGATTATCTATGGTGATAAGGGGCAGGTCATAGTGGTTCGCGAGGTATGCGGTCATTGGTTCGAAATCGGTCATGACACAGTCCGGTTGGAATGCCTTGAAGACCTCCCTGCGCATCGCTTGGAGCTTCTTGTGACCTTCAGGGAGGCGTCGCAGATTATCGGTGAAGGTTTTGATGATCGAGACGCGGTTGTCCAAACTGGTGATGCGCGGCCCTTCGCCCTCGAACACATCGAAGTCGTCTTTGAGATTCTCATAGCCCTGATCGTAACTGACGACTTTTACGGTATGTCCGAACCTCTCCAGGTGCCGGATCATTTCTCTGGACCGTGATGAATGGCCTGAGCCCTCACCGCACACACCATAGACGATTCTCGCCATACCGATTTCCTTCGATTCTCCCTCAGACTCCCGGGGGGTGGTGCAAAGGTGGTGGTGTGTTACTGTTCAACGTGAAAAGCTCCTCCGGTCGAGTAGGTAGGTCGTTAATGTCAGCGTATAACCGACTCCGACAATAAGAAATAGGACAATCATGAGGGGGTCTTTGTACACAAAATAGAATGACGCAAGGGCGACTAAGATGATCGTACGGACCATCAGCGTGGTTCTATAGAGCTCTGAAGCTTGATATCGTATGAGTTGGACGATGATGATTCCGAGTGATAATAATAAGACACCCACAAAACGCACCATGAGGTCGCTGTAGTTCCCGGTCGAGAAAAACATTTTGAGCATGGGCTGGGGCAAGAAGAGAAAGCCGATTCCGCCGAACAAGAGGTATCCTGCCAAATAGAAGAGGCTCATTCTCGTTTTCTTCACGATCGTTCTCCTCCTTTCCCACAAAAGCTCAAGGACGGGCAAAAACTGACCTGAATTTCTCGGGAACCCTTACAATACTCTTTTTGCCGTAGTCGAAGAAGGCGACTCCGGTTTTGGCCCTCGCCACCTCCTTCCCTGTCGATTTGTGGCTCAGCCGATAAATGAAGTCGAGACCGTATCGGCTAAAATTACCGGCCGTGACCTCTATCCTGAGGACATCGCCATAGAAAGCCTGCGATTTGTAAACAATGACCGCATCGATCATGATCAAGCCAAAGCCTTCGATATCTGACCCGCTGAATCCATTCTCATTGAGAAATCTCAGGCGAGCCTCGTTGGTCAGGGATAGGACGGAATCGTTTCCCAGATGACCGCCATAGTTGACGTCACCAATACGCACCGGCAGGTGCGTGGAGAAAGCAAAATTCGATGGTAACTCGAGGCGAACACGTCCCATTTTCATTTGCCCGCGGGGTGTCTCTTCATTCCTCAGAGATAGAGAACCGCATGATCGGTCTCGTCTCTGAGCGGCGAGCAACCTCAACGAAGCCAGCTCTCCTAAAGGCTGATGCAAACCCGGTCCAGGCGAAGGCAGCTGGCATTCTGTCCCTCTTAGGCTCAACAGGATAGCCTTCGAGGAGTTTTCCACCTTGTTGTCTGACATACTCGATAGCTGCTTGGAGAAGATGGAAACTGACTCCTTGGTTTCGATGGTTCTTGTCAATGAAAAAGCAAACAACGGACCAGGTCGGTCTCTCGTCGATCCTTTTCAAAATACGGGAGCGATTGAGGACCGGGAAGCTATCCCGCGGTGCCACGGAACACCACCCGACGGGTGTGTCTCTCTTGTAGGCCAGGATGCCCGGCACCTCGCCAGCCCCGACAATCCGCTGCATCGCCCTACGGTTAGCTTCGCCCTTCTGTCGCTCGAATTCGGAGCGCTTAAGCCTCCACCACATGCACCAACAGCCGCCGCAAGCGCCGCGCTCACCAAAGAGCTTTTCAAAATCTTGCCACCGCTCGCTCGTGAGTGCGTGAAATTTCAGGTCTGACAAGTCGCCTATCTTCTGGTCCATCATGAAAAATTCTATTCTCTCCCCTCTTTTGGGTCGATCTTTCTATGCTTTGGTCGAAACAGACTGGACGGACGCTCTGATTTCTCGGGGGAGAAGGTGACCCGGATGACGCATTGACCGTCTCCCCTTACGAGACTTTCTTCGATCTCGTGAATCGGTTTGATCCGTAAGGCCTTCATCACTCCATCTCTCAATGCCTGGCAACCACACGCGTAATCCTGTAGCATATTCGCCTTTC
>CAYFYO010000156.1:4681-5740 GCA_964347335.1 uncultured Thermodesulfobacteriota bacterium | reverse complement strand
AGTTGCAGTTCTGGTGGTGGCTATTGCCTTAGCGATCTGGAACTTTTATTTGCGTCCGCCGCCGATTGAGCCTGCCTCTGTGGAGAAGATGGCGTTCCCGCTACCCGACAAGGCCTCCATCGCTGTTTTGCCGTTTGTTAATATGAGTGGCGATCCGGAGCAGGATTATTTCAGCGACGGATTAGCCGAGGAAATCATTGCGGCCCTCTCCAAGGTTCACAACATGTTTGTAATTGCCCGCCACTCGGCTTTTAGCTACAAGGGCAAGCCGGTAAAGGTTAAAGAAGTCGCGGAGCATCTGGGTGTACGGTATGTACTCGAAGGAAGTGTTCGCAAGGCCGGAGACCGCCTGCGGATAACCGGTCAGCTGATCGATGCTCTAACAGGGCATCATTTGTGGGCGGAAAGCTATGACCGGGAGCTGAAAGATATATTCTCTTTACAGGATGAGATCACAAAGAAGATCATAATCGCTCTACAAGTGGAGTTGACAGAAGGTGAGCAGGCCCGAGTATACTTCGGGAAAGGAACGGATAACCTCGAGGCTTATCTAAAGCTATTGCAGTCGCGTGCGTATTTTGTGGATTTCAAAACAGACTTGGCAAAGGAAACGGCAAAGGAAGTCATAGCCTTGGACCCCGAGTGGCCTCAAGGATACGCTCATTTGGCTCTGTGGCACCTGATGGATGTGTGGTTTCACTTAACCAGATCCCCTAAGCAGTCATTGCAGCGTGCGGAGGAACTGGCTAAAAAAGCAATCGCCTTAGATGCAACCTTAGCTGTTCCCCACGCCACGCTGGGTCAGATTTACCTCATGAAGAGGCAGTATGACGATGCCCTTGCCGAGGGGGAGCTGGCTGTTGAGCTCTCTCCCAGTTCGGCTGATAATATTGCGTGGCTAGCCATGACCCTCAGGTCTGTGGGCCGGCCGGAGGAAGCTATTCACCATTCGAAAAAGGCGGTCCGTCTTAGTCCACTTGCGACGCGCAAGGCGTTGCTCGAATTGGGCTTGGCCTACTTCTTTGCCAAACAATACGAAAATGCGACCAATGAACTGAG
>CAYFYO010000156.1:0-4671 GCA_964347335.1 uncultured Thermodesulfobacteriota bacterium | reverse complement strand
CAGGGCATGCCCAGGTTGGCGGCGGCGACGGCCAACGCAATGCAGCCAATGAACTGAGGAAGGTGATCAATAGGCGACCTAAATTTATGCCTGCCTTACTCGGCTTGGCTGCTGCGTCCAGCATGTTGGGTCAGGAAGATGAAGCTCATGACGCAGTCGAGAAAATTCTCCAATTGCACCCTAAATTCTCTTTGGATAGATTTGCAAAGGCACTCCCGTACAAAAATCAAGCTGATAAAGATCACCTTATTGATGCTCTACGGAAGGCAGGATTGAAGTAACGTGGATCTCAGTATCTTGGACTTTCACCAAGTGGCTTCATTGCCCCTTCTCAAAATGCAATAGTACTAACTGTATTAAACAGTTTCGGCGTACTCCAAAACTGACGATTAGCGATTGAAGTAAACACCTATGTTCCAATCTCTCCCGTCACCCCTTCCATCAAATCTCTATCGAGTCGGAGGTTCCCAGGCACGATATGGATGTAGCCCTTCGATCCCATTCCTGGTTCAAAACTCCGGATATCTTGCCAGGATAGGAAACCGCTCGCGACGTATGACTATTCAACACTATGAGAAACATATGCTGAGAACCTTTGCAGGGTTCAGGCTGTGAGATGCCATTTCTCCACCACATATCTTCAATTCCTGTCTTCGATTGCTCATAATGCTCAGGGAAAGGACAAGAAAAGCGGAGGGAGACATATCTCCTCCCCCCCCGCTGTCGTACCAATTATCCTAGTTGGTGTTTGGAATCTCTGCTGAAAGCGCTCCCACCATGTTCCTCATATCCGTTGGATCACCGTTGGGGTGAAGCACGATCATCACCATCTGCCACTTCCCAAATGGAGACCCTGTGAGAGAGGATGCATAGGTTCCTGCGCCTTCAGAATCCGTCCTGAACATATAAGGGGCCAGTCCAGCGCCTGTCTCGTTCTTCTTGGGTTTCATGTTCACGAACCACACCGTATAGATTGCATTGGGTTTGAGGCCGCTCGCCTCGATGCTCAGGCTTCGGTCATCCAAATAGGCTTTCCCACTCGCCTCTGGATGTGCCCTTGTCGCCATCAAAGGAAGCTCTACTGTTCCAGTTCCAGCCCGGGAAAGCGTCGCCAGAGCCACTAACGCGAAGCCTACAGCGAGAACGACCAAACTCTTTTTTGTATCCATGATCCTTCTCCTTTCTCTTTTTGCTTTTTACCCTTTAGTCGCAAGAGAAGGGACATCCTTACAGCGATATTCGGTTTGACCCGATATGTTGGTAACCTTCGAAGGGTTCAGGGGGCGACAAGGAAGGCTTTGTCCTGACTCGTCTTTGTCTGGGCCCGAGAGTATGGTGGGGAAGGCACATCACAACAAGAACCCAAAAGGTTTTCTTACGAGAGATCATTCTAACCCTCCGTTCGGGACGGTTCGTGATCGATGAGTATTGTGCGTGAAAAAGAGGGCCGGAACCCGACCCCCTTTCAAGCATGCCCTACTCTATGTCGTCCCAGACGTATTCTGGGCCTATGACTAGCTCATAGTCGGACGGCACAGGAGCAAAGAAGGTTGCTGTTTCATAGACACCCGCGGCGGTCCGAAGGACAGAATCCGTCACGCCTTTGGCTGCCCCGAAAATGAAGCCGGTAAAGGCGTCGTTGTCTCTTGAGACCACATAGATTTGCTTTGGAAACTCAAGCCAGCCTGAGAGCCCATTGACTACTCCTCTGGCCAGCTTGTTCCTAGCATCCGTGCCATAATCTCCTGCTGCGATAACGGGCACGGAGTAAGAAACAAGAAGCAGGGTAGCAACCACTACCATCACCATTTTGCTGTATGCTTTGGGAGTTCTCTTTTCCATTTTAAGCCTCCTCTTTTTGTTCTATCGCTTGCTAGCACAAACTATGATACGGAAGATTTGATACCCGGCCTGGGTCAATAAACTCACCAGATGTCCCCTACTGCTTCGGAAGCGTTGTTAGCCTTTAGTCTGTTTAGGGCCCTCCTCTCAATCCGCCGAACCATTTCATGGGAGATGTTGAGCTGTCTCCCGATCTCTTTCAAGGTATGGCTCTTGGGCTCTCCGATGCCGAATCTAAGACGCAGGACTCGTTCCTCCCTGGGCCTCAGAGAAGAGAGGAGATCTTTGGTTTTCTTGGCTAGATCCATCTTCCGAAGAGAATTGTCGTCTACACTCATGTTTTCTTCGCTTCCGATGTGATCCACTAGTCTATCGCCATCTTCTCCCAGAGGAGCTTCTAAAGAAACAGGTTCCAGCATCAGATCTTTGACCTCTCGAACGTGCTCCTGGGAGATCCCCGCTCTTTGGGCTACCTCTTCCGGTAACGGATCTCTACTCAGCTCAGTCATCAACTGAGAGGCGACCTTATCAACTTTTCTCCTCCTTTTCCACACATGAACGGGAACCCGTATGATCTTCGATCTTTCAGTCAAAGCCCTGGTGATGGCCTGCCTGATCCACCAAAATGCATACGTGCTGAATTTGGTTCCCTTGCGGTGGTCATATTTTGAAACGGCCTTGATCAACCCAAGATTTCCTTCCTGAACCAGATCTGAAAGATAAAGGCCCCGGTTGACAAAGGCCTTGGCGATAGTAACAACAAGCCTGAGGTTGGACTGAATCAGCTCTGCCTTTGCCGCCTTCACATCGGCCTCGGCTTTTTTCAGCTCTCCTAAACAATGCCTGAGACCATTCTTTTCACTTCCCGGATGCTTCTCAAGTCTCTGAGCCGCTGTCATGGAGAACTCTTCCAGCCGATAAGCGAGATCTCCTGGTTTGTTCTTTTCTTCTTCAAATCCGTTATCCTTCAGGACACCCCGGCATCTCAAAAGGGTCCCTCGAATTCTCTGCTTGCCGAGTCGAATGCGCTTGCCTAGTTGAATCTCCCTCTCTCTTGAGAGCAGAGGCACCTTGCTTATCTCTCTGAGATAGACCGTGGCGATGTTCTCCCCGTAGCCTACCGATCTTCTGTCCTCACCCATTCGGTCAGCTGTGTCGATATCGAGAAGGTCTCTATCCTTGAATTCTGCAATAGAGAACATGGGCTCCTCTTGTTTTGAGTCGTTTAGAAGTCGAAGGATTTCCTGCCTATCCATAGCAGGAGCGGCTCAAGCGATTTCTGGTAGGACCCAACACCAAAAATTCTCAAAATCTTGCGCAAGAAATTTTTCAATAGCACTTTCATCTTTTCCTCTCTCAGCTCGACTCATTCGGCTCAACTGAATACTCTAGAAAGAAGGCCTTCCTTAGTATGTCGTGTGAGTCGAAGAATCCTTACACGGAAATACCCTGGTGTCGGGAAAGTCATGAAGGGGGAGATGCATCAGAAGCAGGCGATTGTGCGTGACGATGGGTTGGTCGAGGCTCAGCTTATTTGAGGCTTAAGGAGCGTTTGATCCGCTCACGCGCTTCTGGTGGGAGAGTGATAGAGGGTTCCCTGTCTTCTTCCTGGGCGACGTAAAAGCGAATTGTTTTTCTGAGAATCAGCAATTGGCTCCTGTATCGAGAGCAGAATCTGCACATGAGGAGGTGAATCCATAACCCAACCCGCTGATGAAAGGGTAGCTCTCGGTCCAAGGATTCAGATACCAGGCGTGTCACTTCTTTACAGTTAAACATCCAACCACTCATCATGGGCTCCCCAGGGGTTTGGCACCGAACCAGTTGATTTCCAGGCAACGCCTCAGATGCATGCGGGCCCGATAGAGAATTACCCAGTAGTTAGTCGCAGAAATCCTCAAAACATTACAGATTTCTTCCCTGCTCAGCCCACCCATCTCACGGAGCATAAATGCCTGGGCTAACCGAACAGGGAGTTCGGCCAAACAACGGTTTAGAACTTTCCAGAACTCCTTCTGCTCGAGAAGCTTCCTGGGATTGGCGTTCCACTCAGTCGGTCTGACCTTCCACTGCCCTGTTTCATCAAAAAGCGCATCCATAGATTCTAGTACGGTCTCGATATTGTCTACCCGCTGTTCTCTGCTCTCTCTACGGAAGTGATCAATGATCTTGTGTTTGAGAATCCCGGTAAGCCACGTTCTCACAGAGGACCGGCCCTCGAATCCCTCACGGGTCTGGAGCGCTACCAGAAAAGTCTCATGCACGACGTCCTCGGCAGTTGCGGGGTCTTGGACTCTGAAAAGCGCGTACCTGTAAAGATAGTCTCCGTACTGGTCTACCCAGGTCTCAGGATCAGGCAACTGACTATTTGCCACAGATCGCTTTTCCTTCATATCTGCCTATTCAGAGATACTGAAAGATCTCCTCGCCAGCCTGATCAGACTGGGCATTTATCGCCCTTGATATTCCCTCAAGCCAGCCGCAGTTTTATGACCACAGAGATTCTAAGATATTCTTAACAAAGAATACAAGAACAACAGGTGATTATTCTTTTGATAACTAACCGCTCTCCCGAACCAAAGGTGCAACAGGAGAAATCCTCAGAATAAACCCCAATTTCTTACCCGAGTATTATGAAAGAGTAATGCCTTGCAAAAATCAAGAATATAGAAAGTACGGTTCTGACTTACTGCGCAAGGCGGGGCTGAAGTGAGGTGGGTGTCAGGCTAATTATTCTAACCAAAATCGTTTTGATGCATACCACAAAACGCAATAATTCTAACTGAAACATGCTTTTTCGAGCAATGCCAAATCACTGCATATTTCAAC
>CAYFYO010000155.1:0-5884 GCA_964347335.1 uncultured Thermodesulfobacteriota bacterium | reverse complement strand
GATTGCTCCGGTCGTCACATCTTAGCCAGATTTGCCTCGAACGAACTTCTATCCGTGCTGAGCCTTCGCAACATTCTAACTGAAACAGTGGGTTTCTATCCGTCCTCAGACCTGATGATTTGCGATGCAAATAAACGGGATTTACGGGGACAGCTAATAGCGGCTTTCATCTTGAAATAAACGCGTTGACTCAAGCGAAGACCGAGGCCACAATGACCCCCTTTGCAGAATAGGAACTTGCGGTTTTGTACCACTTTGTGGTATACAAGGAGGTGGTAGTTTCCAACCAATAACATAACTCGCAACATGTGGAGTGAGTTATGGGAGATGGTTACCGGAAGGTAGCGATTCCTGGCCTCCGAAGGGTTTTCATATCTCTTTGGAGGCTTTTGTATTATTGCCTCTCTTCTTTCGCTTTCAAACCCTTAGGGGGTGATTAGAGTGGACCTAAAACATGAGATGACTGCTCTCATCTATGCAGATGTCAAAGACTACAGCCACCTGATGAGAGAGGATGAGGATGTGCCGTTATTGAGAACGTCTTTGATGGGTTCGCCTTTCCTCCCCCAGAGGGAGGGTACGTGAGTTAGACCTTACGGGGGCCAAGATGAAATGTTCCCAATGTGGCTTCGAGAATAAACCCAACAAGAAGTTCTGTATTAAATGTGGATCTAGAGTAATCCCAAAGTGCCCACAATGTGATTCAGAGATTGAAGCAGGAGACGATTTCTGCGGTGAGTGCGGCCGAGAATTAGGAGCGCCAAAACAAGCCCCTCCCATCGACTATTCTGAACCCCAATCCTACACCCCCAAGTTTTTAGCCGATAAAATCTTGACCACTCGCAGCTCCGTCGAGGGAGAGCGGAAGCTGGTGACAGTGCTTTTTGCGGATGTGGCTAACTATACTGCCATGTCGGAGAAGCTCGACCCTGAGGAGGTCCACCAGATCATGGATGGGTGTTTCAAGATTCTGATGGATGAGATCCACAACTACGAAGGCACCATCAATCAGTTCACCGGTGATGGAGTCATGTCTCTCTTTGGCGCCCCCGTGGCTCATGAAGATCATGCCCAGCGTGGGTGTTATGCAGCTTTATCTATTCAGAAAGCCATCGGAGAGTATAGCGGGAAGGTAAAGAAGGACTGCGGAGTGGATTTCAAGATGCGCATCGGGCTTAACTCGGGCCCAGTGATCGTTGGTTCCATCGGGGATGATCTTCGGATGGATTACACCGCCGTTGGCGATACGACCAATCTGGCCTCTCGAATGGAGAGTATGGCCAAACCTGGTTCTATCCTGGTTTCGAAGAACACCTATAAGATTGCCAGGGATTTTTTCGTGTTGGGGTCTCTGGGCAAAGTCGAGGTGAAGGGAAAAGAGGCGTCCGTGGAGGCTTACGAGCTTATCAAGCCCAGCGAGGTCGAAACCCGGATAGAGGCCTCAGTGGTCAAGGGGCTGACGAAGTTCGTTGGCCGGGAAAAGGAATTGGAGGCCCTCGAAAAGGCCTTTGAAAAAACACAATCTGGATTCGGCCAGGTCGTGGGACTCGTGGGGGAGGCCGGTGTGGGGAAATCGAGGCTCATCCTCGAGCTCAGGCATATGCTCTCAAAGGGCGAATACTCCTACCTCGAAGGCCGGTGCCTCCACTACGGGGGCTCTATGGCCTACCTGCCCATCTTAGATATTTTAAGATCCTACTTTGAAATCAAAGAGGGAGACCGTGAGTTTCTCATCAAGAAGAAGATAGAGAAGAAGATCCTCGGACTTGACGAGAAGCTCCAGGGCGTTCTCCCACCCTTCCATGAGCTTTTATCTCTTGCGGTCGACGATGAAGCATATCAGAAACTTGAGCCCAAGGAGAAAAGGGAGAAGACCTTTGAGGCCATCAGGGACCTGCTCGTTCGAGAGAGTCAAAATAAGCCGATCATCCTAGTTGTTGAGGACCTTCAATGGGTTGACAAGACCTCGGAGGAGTTTTTGGACTATCTCATTGGATGGCTGGCCAACACCCATATCGTGCTGATCCTTCTCTATCGGCCGGAACACACCCATTCTTGGGGAAGCAGATCCTATTACACCCAGATCGGCTTGGATCAACTCTCCACCAAGACAAGCGCCGAGCTCGTGCAGTCCATCCTGGAGAAGGGAGAAGTCGTGCCTGAGCTCAGGGAACTTATCCTGACGAGAGCTGCAGGAAACCCGCTTTTTATGGAGGAGTTCACTCGCAGTCTACTGGAAAACGGCTCCATTCAGAGGAAGGATCAACAGTATGTGCTGATGAGAAAGGCATCGGAGATTGACGTCCCGGATACCATCCAGGGGATCGTTGCGGCGCGGATGGATCGCCTTGAGGAGAGCCTCAAACGGATTATGCAGGTTGCTTCGGTGATTGGAAGAGAGTTTGCCTTTCGCATCCTTCAGACCATCACGGGGATGAGGGAAGAGCTGAAATCACACCTCCTAAACCTACAGGGATTGGAGTTTATCTATGAGAAGAGGCTTTTCCCAGAGCTGGAATACATCTTTAAGCATGCCCTAACGCAAGAGGTTGCCTATAGCAGTCTGCTTCTCAAAAGGAGAAAGGAGATTCATGAAAAGGTAGGTCGGGCCATCGAGGAGCTTTACCCGGAAAGGTTGGAAGAGTTCTACGAGATGCTGGCCTACAATTATTCCAAAAGTGAGAATCTCGAGAAGGCTTACCAGTATCTGAAGTTATCCGGCAACAAAACCACGAGTAACTATTCCAACTGGGAAGCCTTTCGTTTTTACAGAGAAGCGATCGATGTACTGACCAAGATGCCTGAGACTGAGGAAAATAAACGAAAACAGATCGAGGTACGTCTTTTGATGGCGGTCCCCATGTTTCATTTGGGTTTTCCCCAAGATTCTCTTGAGATCCTTCAGACAGGAGAGACGCTCTCAAAAGAGCTCGGGGATGAAAAAGGTCTTGCACTTTTTCTAAGTCTAATCGGTCAATATTATGCATTAAAAGGTGAAAACCTCCTTCAGGCGATTCAATATTCTGAGGATTCGTTTAAAGAGGCAGAAAAAATAATTGATATTGAATTAATGGCTCCAGTTGGAGCGGACCTTGTTCTCCTTTACTTTTGGATGGGAGAATACGTCAAAGTAACTGATATAGCTTCTAAAGTCATTTCATTGCTTGAAAAAACACAAAGGCGAGCCGAATTTTTTGGCCGGCCGTATAACGTATACTCCTTTCTTCATGCTTGGCATGCGACATGTTCGTGGAGGATGGGAAATTTTGAGGAAGGAAAAGTCATTTTTGACAAGGGCCTTGATTTTGCGCTCAAGATTAAAGACTTACTTTCCTTAAGCACGTTGGAATTGGATCGCGGCTGGGATTTTATTCTTAAGGGAGACGCAAAGACTGCTATTGAGCATTTCCAAAATTGTTTTAGATACTGTGAAGAAGGGCAAATTATTTTACCCCTGGTTGCGAACTGGATTGGATTAGGGTGGGCATACTGGCTCCTGGGGGATCTCGAAACGGCTCATAAGCATATGGAGAAGGGACTTAGAATTCAAATTGATGCAGGAGTACCTTTTGATTTGGGTTTGTTTTATGCGTTTGCAGGTATTGTTGATTTGGATTCAGGTGATCTAAAAAAGGCACAACACCGTGCTGAAGAAGCCGTGAAAATTTCTCAAAAAAACCATCAACATGGGGAAGGGTTGGCGTGGATTTTGTTGGGAAGAACATTGGCAAAAGCGGATCCGCCACAAACTGACAAGGCAGAAGAATCTATTCTCAAAGGTATCAAGATCTATGAAGAATTGAAAATAAAAGCCCATTACGTTTCGGGATATTACTACCTAGGAGAGCTTTATACCGATACCGGCCAAAAAGACAAGGCTCTGGAAACCTTGAAAACGGCCGAGAGTCTGTTCCGGGAGATGGGCATGGATTATTGGCTGGCTAAGACGCAGGAAGTTCTGGCAAGGCTTTGAACAAAATTCTCCCCTGAGAAAAGACATTCGCACTTCACTCTTTGGTTCCCGTGTGGAAAAACCTCCACGCTTTGACTCTAGCAAGGGGGCAGGTCGTTCGGCCCGCTGTTTCTTCTGATTCAATCTGTTTAGTCCTTCTATGAGGGCATCTCTTGTCAAGCCCCTTCTTTCGTTATTGGCTAGGTCACATAACCCCTCCCTTTTGTGGTTGATCGAGCTAGCGGCTTCCTGAGACGTGAGGCCTCTGTTTGCCTCGAACGAACTTCTATCCGTGATGGCTCCCCGCAACATTTCTAACTGAAATCAACAGCCTCGCAGGTCTCCAAATGTGTTGATTTGCGATTGAATTAGTCACCATGAAGAATGTCCATCCACCGAATGGCTTCTGAATCGCTTACCTTTCCCAGATAGAGCTGCGTGGTTTTGAGATTCTGATGGCGAAGCAGAACCTTGGAGATGATCTCCAGGGGAACTCCATTGCGACTTGCGAACGTCGCTGAATGTCTTCTCAGATCGTGGGGGTTAAGTTCTAGCCCCAGCTTTTGTCCCATCCTCTTGATCATGCTCCGAACTGAGGTGTAGGAGAGCTCAAATAGCCTATCTTCCTCCCGCAAGCCTTTTTCTCTGATATAGGCTTTGAGACGATTAGCCACTTGCTCTGGCATGAAAATAACTTCGTTTTCTCTTCCGCTCTTTGGGTTCTTAACAATGATCCTTCGGCCTTCGATGTCATTGACTCGGATACCGAGAACCTCTCCGATACGGGCTCCACATCGTGACTGCAATTCAAGGATGAGTCTGTCCCTGAGGTTTTGACAGTTGAAGATCAACTCGTCGATCATCTCTTTGGGGATCATTCTCTTGGATCTCGTCTTAGCCTTACGGAACGACTTTCTTATGAGCTGGGCGTCCAAGGGGTTCTTGTGATCCGTGAGATAATTGGTGATGATGAAATTGAAGAACGCTTTGAGCTGGGAATATCTGTGCCGTTTGGAGGACTTGGAATTGCCCTCTGTGACCATCTCGAGGAAATGATAGATGTCCTCACTGCTGACAGAGCTGAGATCCTTCTCCCCAAAGAATTGCTCGAAGCCGGTCAGGACGTACCGGTAGCCTAAAAGCGTGCGTGGTTTGAGGTTGGCTCGCTGGTAATCACGAAAGAGCTTGAGTGCCATCGAAACCTTCATGGCCGATCCTCCACAGAGGGGTTTGCAACTTTCAAGGGATCGGCTATAAAGGAACACTGAGGCAGTCCACCTCGACGACGGGGTGTTTATTTGAAACGTTAATCAACAGTTTAATAGGTGGGGAAAACCGAAGATTTCAGTTAGAAATCAACGGCCCGAGGATACTACCCATTTCTTCTTGACAGGGTATTCCAGAGGAATAGAATGAGTGTGGAAGGGGGGGGTAATGTATGGGGCTCATTCAATAGAAGGCTGGAACTTCCTGAGACTCAAGATACCTCACCTTGGAATACTGAACACTCGCCTAGATATTGTAATTCCCGCTGCGACGCGAAACTCTCTCCCAATGTCCTTCCTTCCGTACGGAACAAAACTAGAGAGGAAGGTGTGTGAATGAAGAAGTTACTGTTGTTGACTTTACTGTTTCTGGTGTTCACGGTTGCACAGTCCTACGGATTTCGCTCGGTTCAGTGCTCCAAGGGGCTTGTGAGTGTCGGTGACCAAAAGGATAAAGTTCTAGCAAAGTGCGGTGAACCTGACCTCATTGACTGGGAAAGATACGATTCGGCAGAAGTTCCTTGGTCGCAAGGACCTATAACCTTAAAAAAGCAAACCCTGGAGCAGACCCGGTCACAGCGTCTTACGACAACAGTGGAGAAATGGACATATAACTTCGGACCTAATCGGTTCCTCCAAATTCTGATCTTCGAGGGATCGAAACTGA
>CAYFYO010000154.1:0-5915 GCA_964347335.1 uncultured Thermodesulfobacteriota bacterium | reverse complement strand
TCGATTCCCCGGGTGATAACCTGCTCGCCGAATTTGCCAGTGTCGTGGATGCGGTGCAAAGTGCCGTTGAGATTCAGCGCGACCTGGCAGCCAGAAACGCCGACCTCCCTGAGAATCGCAGGATGGAGTTTCGGATCGGTATCAATCTGGGGGACGTGAGCGTTAAGGGGGATCGGATCTATGGAGACGGGGTGAATATCGCAGCCCGAATGGAGGGGTTAGCCGAGGGTGGGGGAATCTGTATTTCCGGAACCGTTTTTGACCAGGTCGAGAACAAGCTGTCTGTGAATTACGAGTCTCTGGGAGAACGGTCGGTCAAGAACATCTCAAAACCGGTGCGCATCTATCAGATCAGAATGAAGCCGGAGAACTCCTCACGAGAGGCTGACAAATGGCTCAGATTTCCGGACAAGCCTTCGATCGCTGTGCTCCCATTTGTCAACATGAGCGGAGATCCGGAGCAGGAGTACTTCAGCGATGGGATGACGGAGGATCTCATCACGGACCTCTCCAAGATCTCGGGCCTCTTTGTCATTGCTCGTAACTCGGTCTTTACCTACAAGGGAAAGGCCGTAAAGGTGGACCAAGTCGGACGGGATTTGGGCGTTCGGTATGTGCTTGAGGGGAGTGTCCGCAAAGCCGGAGGTCGGGTGCGGATCTCGGCACAGCTGATCGATACGACTACAGGCGGACACTTGTGGGCGGAGCGATACGACCGTGAACTCCAAGACATTTTCGCGCTGCAGGACGAAGTGACACAGAAGATCGTGACCACCCTGGCCGTGAAGTTAACCCAGGGAGAAGAAGATCGTCTGACCCGAAGAGATACGGACAATCTGGAGGCTTATGACCATATTTTGCGCGGGTTGGATCACTACTACCGCTTCTCAAAAGATTCGATTCTTCAAGCCCGAGAGATGTTCGAAAAGGCCGTCGACCTGGACCCGGATTATGCGCTCGCGCACTCACGGCTGGGTTGGACCCACTTGAGGGAATGGTCTTTCGGATGGAGACAAGACCCGCAGTCATTGGAGCGCGCCTTCGAGCTTGCCCAAAAGGCGATCTCTCTAAACGACTCCCTGGCAGATGCCCACGAGTTGCTCGGTGAGGTGTATCTCTGGCAAAAACGGCACGACCAAGCAGTTGAGGAGATGAAGAAGGCTATTGCCCTCGAGCCGAATAATGCTGAAGCCCTGGCAGATTTGGGACACATCTTGACCTGGGCTGGAAAGCCGGAGGAAGCCATCGGGTTGACAAAAAGGGCGATGCGGCTCAGCCCTGTAATTCCGATTCAGTATTTATGGGTGTTGGGCCATGCGTATTTCTTAACAAAGCGCTATGACGAGGCGGTCGCGACACTCAAGAGAGCCATTAATCTCCAACCCGATTTTCTGCCTGCCCACGGTTACCTAGCCGCCATCTATGCTGAGCTCGGGCAGGAAGAAGAGGCCCGAGCTGAGGCGGCGGAATCCAACCGGCTCAGTTCCGATCTCAGCCCGGAGGCCATGATGGAGAGGCTCCCCTATAAAGATGAGGCAGCATTAAAACGCTTGATTGACGCCCTGGGCAAGGCGTGGCAAACTGGGTGATCCTCAAGGCATTTCCCGGACGCCCAATTGATTCATAAAGGAAGTCTTCAGACCCTGCTTCACGAGTTTCAGTAGGCTCTGCATTCCGAAAGGCTTCACAAGATAGTTATGAGCCCCCGCCTCTACACATTGCATTCCATCCTCAGTGCTGACATAACCCGTCATAGCGATGACCGGTAGGTAGGCCATGAACTGCCGAGCCTGCCTTAGCAGTTCTATGCCATCCATTTCTGGCATCTGCAGATCGGTGATAACAAGATCAAAGTGCTGCCCGCTCATGAGAAGATCCATGGCCTTTCTTCCATTCGGAGCGGTCTCGACGTGATAGCCCTCGTGCAGGAGGAGATTCCGAACAACGTCTGCGGCCTGATCATCGTCATCGACGACTAAGATGCTAAACTTTGAGCTGTAAGCCCCGGTCTCTTCCTCCATTTCCGTTTCCTCCCCGCGATGATTGTTCGCCTTTCTCTTTCCTTATCGGATCGGGTGAGCCTCCGCTTGAGTTTTGTCACACATCAAAGCAACGGAAAAACCGAAAAAACCTGAGTCAGGCGAGGACTGAACCGTCGAGAACCTTTTAACCCGAGGTGCGCAAAGAGGGTTGACTCGGTCTTGAAATCTCTTCACATGGGCATGTTCCGCCTGATGACCTGGGGCGAGACTTCGTGGAGAGAGTGATGAAGACACTGTTAATCGAACCAGCCAAAGCGCCTTCGACCATCGGTGGAGATGATGTGTTTCTCTTTGAAGCCCTCGCCCTTGAGTACGTCGCCGCAGGAGTCTCCAAGGACCACGATGTAAGGATCCCCGACTTACGGTTGGAAAAGGATTTGCGAGGGGTCCTCGGGAAGTTTTGAAATGGAAATGAACAGGTCTAAAGGCAAGTCAGAATCCAACATTACTTTGAAACTTAGTTAAAGCTGACCTCCTCCCTGATAAATGGTTTGCTGATCCAATGCGCTTTAGTCAGATCCCCCGCATATTCATCCGAGACATCGTAAAATTGCAATGTGATCACCGCTTTATCGATCAGGTCTTTCTGGGAAGGGGGAAGAGTGAAGCTCAACGGGCGTACCTCGCTGCTTTGAAGCTGTGTGTTTTCCAAAAGCTTGAATGGATGAATGCCTACTATCGGCAAGAGGTTGAATTTCTTCGCGAAGGCCTTAACGATTGTATGGGTCTCACCTCCCTCCGAATTCCGGAAAGATATTTCAAGAACGAGGAGTCGTGAGGGGCCGCTAGGTGGAAGGGCATGACTGGTTAGGCGGTTTTGTATTTGCAAGCTGAATTGGGGGTAATCGAGCTTGATATTCGTGATTCTTACATGATCGCGATATTTACCGGCGTCACGCGAGCGTGAAATACTGTCAAACCCGTGATAAGCAACGGCGTCCCGCCGCTCCATGTGACAGTCCTGGCAAGTAGTGCCCTGTTTGGCAGCCTCGCTTTCCTGCCATTCGCTCTATACCGACATACCTTCCCCCGATTCGGGGAATTGATGGCATGTGGCACAGAATGCAGGTTTCTTGACATCCTTCAGCCCAGGTTTGAACTTCTTCTCATGGGTTTCCTCAATAGATGCGGTGGGGATAACGAGTCCATGACAGATTTCGCAGTTCACTCCTTCGGGAACCTCCCTGGGGCCCATACAAGCATGGCAGTTCGCGTCACCGATAATAAAATTTGTTACGAAGTTCCCGGTCACCTTGTCTTTGAAACTGAAGAAACGCGGATTGTTGTTGGCTTCCGCATGGGAGGAATTCTGTGACCATTGTTTGTATATTTCCTCGTGGCAATCACCGCAGAACCCCGCCCCTTTATATTCTCCTACCTCATAACGCGGAACTGACTCTGCCTGATAGAATTTATACACATTCATAAATATGTATGTGTAATAACAGGCAATGAGAAAGACTACTATCAGCGGCAAAATATAGATCAGCGTTTTCTTACTCATGATAATCTTTTTCTATCTATTACGTTATCTCCGTCATTATCAGATTAGTCATTTTGTCTTTTTCCCAAGCTCTTTTCTTCGTTTGACGTAAATTGAGCTAACGAGTTACGCTATAATGACCAGAAGGGACGGGTTTTCCCGAGCTCTTTTACGGCTGCGAGAAAATCGTCCAAATACAGATTGCGGGAAAAATAATCTGGGTCTAGGCGTCTGGTAAAATGTTTGACAGAGAACAGATTGACTAGGTCAGGCAGGGGGATGATTCCTTCACTGGTCGCAGGATCGAAGCTGGCCCAGTTATGAATATGCTCTTCCGACTGGAAGAGGTTCATGGTACTTCACGCATGGGGGAGTTGTTTACCCCATTTCGCAAAAGGAACGGCCACATGCCCCATTAGCCCTTCCGGTTCAGTTTTGAGGACTACCCCGTCTCGCATGACCACATGGGTCGGCAATCCACAATCCAAACACGGAAAGTCGATTTGGACTGTTTTTCTAGGAAATAGCCAGCTGACCGCCAGCGATTCGAATCCTCATTGACCGAACCATTTCTGTTGGCCATCGATAGTGATCCGGTACTGGGTCGGCAGATTATTAAACGGTGCAAATGACGTTATGTAGTCCGTATCCGGAAATAACCACCCTGAAACCCCCGCGGAGAAGAGGTCATGAAGCGCTTTTCTTCCCTCCTCCATTGAGACCTCCAACTCGGCAGCTATCTCCGTATAGTGCGGCGCCTGCCCGGACTCAACCATTCTCTTCATGATGATATTAAAGGTATTGTCCAACATGGAATCTCCCGGATTGCCAGCCCCTAAAAGTTTACCTTCTCCTGAATCGCTCACCCTTGCTTTCATCGTCAACCCAGCACGTACGGCCAAAGTGGTCTTCATAAAGGTTCTGCGATCTATTTTTCTTCCCTTACGCTCCATATTTCCCCCTCCCTTCCTGTGCCTCACTCTCTTTTTACGTCATTTGTTATCGTGACGTCGGCCCTCTTTCTGCCGTTGGAATCGCCGACCTCAATGCTGAGTAACAATGCCCGGGTATCCTAGACGCTAATTCGGAGGATCGGTGATTGAGAAAAACAGAGCAACAACAAAAATGGAGATCGTCAGAACTCGGAGGAGCCCCTAACATCTACATGGCCCCCGCTGATCCCCTGATGCTTCAGTCACTTCCCAAGTTCTGTCCTGAGGCTGGACAGAACTTGGTCCGCGACCTGTTGAGCCACTTGTTTCCTTTCGGGTTCTGGGACATCGTCGATCTCGATAAGATCCGTGTATTTTTTGTAGATGGAGAGGGCATCGAATTGGAGAACGTTCTCTTCACGGAGGAGGTTTTTCATGATCCTGCCGTGGCAATGCATGAAACACCCATCAATTACAACGACCTTATCAGACCTCTTTGCCCAATTCGCCATGGCCGAATGGGGTGCCGTAAACATCTCTCCGTGGCACCCGCGTCCGTAGGGCTCCTCTTTTTCCACCAGATTGGCTGCCAGTCTGGCAATTTCTCCTCGGATACAGCCTCCTTCGCACGAAATGACGGGGATCTTCCCTTCGGCCATCATCTTCTTTGCTGCAACTTCACCCACTGGGCAGAGTTTGTCTGTGCCCTCTACTTCGAGGGAAAAATTCACGGTGGATGCACTCATGATAGCCTCCCTTTTCGATTTAGATCATGTCACGCTATTTTTTGCCATAGATTCGTCGGTCCTATCACCAATCGCCTCAATTGAACCGATCGCTTGTCAGCTATGGGCTGCCCTTTCAAGCTAAGCGGTCAGCCGAGAGCACATCGTCCCTTAGACAGAAGCTGGAGGGAGAGAACAATCAGCAGGCGGATTTCGGCTTTACGGCTTCAATACTTGCCGAAATCACAAAATCTTCAATATTCCCACCGGGTGCAGCCCCACGGATAAGCTCTCTACTTTCATCTATGGGCGTAATACGGATATTGGTGAATCCGGCCTCCTTTAGCATGGACTTCAATTGGCCTAGCTGCGAGGCACCTGCCACGCACCCTGTATAAAGTTCAAGGTTCTTTTTCACCTTCTCGGGTAGTGGTGCCGTAGCAACGATATCCGTAACCGCCAATCTTCCGCCTCCCTTCAAAACGCGAAAGGCTTCCTTGAATGCCTTCTCTTTCTCAGGTGAAAGGTTGATCACACAATTGGACATGATGACATCCACCGAGCCGTCAGCAACCGGCAGGTTCTCGATTTCACCCAAACGAAACTCGACGTTCCCGAGGCCCGCCTTGACAGCATTCTCTCGGGCTTTGCCTATCATTTCCGGTGTCATGTCCACACCAATCACACGGCCACTCTCACCCACGGCTCTTGCTGCCAGAAAACAGTCGAAGCC
>CAYFYO010000153.1:0-5973 GCA_964347335.1 uncultured Thermodesulfobacteriota bacterium | reverse complement strand
TGACATTTCAAACATTAAACTTTCAACATTGGGATTTCTTCTTTTTCTTTGCCTTTTTGTTCGGTCTGTATTCCATTCACCGGTTGACGAAGGTAAAAGAAATTGGAGAAGTGGAGGAGAAAATACTCGTCACCGAACTCATTTCAGAGGTTAGAAGTGACATAAGAAATCTCTCTACCGCTAATGGAATCCGCCAGATGATCGCATTTCCATATGCAGTCATCAAGGGCGCAGTGAAGCGGAACAAGTGAGAATCTATTTCACTGTCATACAAGTGCACTTGGCAAGGTGGCAGACTCTGTGAGAGACACTCCCGAGCACGAGAGTTTCCAGCAAACCCGTCCCGCGTCTCCCCATGATGATCACGTCCACCTTGCTCTTTCTGGCGAATTCAACGATTTTGCTTGCGGGGTCTCCTTCGATGAGCCGAGATTCCATACTTCTGACACCTTTTTTGCGTGCGTCTTCCTCGGCCTCTCGGAGGATTTTCTCACCAACCTTGCTTAGATAGTTTTCCATGTCCTCCATATACGCAGCCATTCTTCTCTGGGTGACGACGTCGACCACATGGAGCAGAACAAGGTTTGCGCCATACCTAAGAGCAATGTCGGAGGCAATTTCAATCGCCTTTCTGGCATGGTCTGAGCCGTCCGTCGCAACAAGGATCTTCTGTATCAAGCGCCATCCTCCCGTATATGAACTCCTGTTCTGCAGACGCCCCTTTTTTTGGGACCTCATGGCGGTTCTCGCCATGAATCTTTTGTGCATTAAAGCAAATCTCTGAGGATTGTCAAGGACGCCGCCTGCGCTTTCTGTTGATTTTTTGGTTCAACCATTTAGAATGGAGGAAGACCCATATTAAGGGATTGTGCCATCATGAGCGATCTTGTGAGGGAGCCAATATTCTAGCGGCTCCTTTATCCGTTCTTTCCATATCACAATCACGATCATAAGGATTCTCCATGCCGACGCTGGACCATATCCTGGTTCTTGCCGTTCTCCTTGGGACGATTCTGCTTTTTGTGACCCAGAGGCTTCGTGTTGATCTGACCGCACTGTGTGCGCTTTTGGCTTTGCTTGTTTTGGGCCTAATTGAACCCGGAGAAGTCCTGTACGGCTTCGCGAACCCTGCCACCGCCACCGTGGGCGCCATGTTCGTGTTGAGCGCAGGGTTAGTTCGGACTGGCTTTGTAGACTGGCTGGCACGTCTCATCGATAGGTTTGCCGGAAGAACTCGAACCCAACTGATTCTGATCCTGTGCCTGACGATTGCTGCGCTTTCGGCATTCGTGGTCAACACAGCTACGGTGGCGATCTTTATCCCGGTTGCCATCGCATTGGCGAAGGCCCGAGGGGTTCCTGTGTCCCATGTGTTGATCCCTCTCTCCTTTGCCAGTCAGTTCGGCGGCGTATGTACGCTGCTTGGCACATCGACGAATATTCTGGTCAATGGAATCGCCATTTCTAGCGGCCTGCCTGGTTTCACCCTTTTTGAATTTGCCCCTCTTGGCCTTGTCATGTCCGCTATAGGTATTCTGTATCTCACGAGCACGGTTGGATGGCTTTTGCCGAAACGTGAGGGCACATATGAACAAACCGACAAATATCTACTCGCTGACTACCTGGTTGAGCTGAGAGTGAAGCAAGGGTCACCGCTGATTGGGAAAACCTGGGAGCGGGGGAGAACGAGAGATGCTGCGGACATCAACCTCATCAAAATCATCCGAGGGAAGAAAGCGACCTGGCGGGCCTCAGCAACCAGAATCAGAGAGGCCGACATCCTCTTACTCCACGGGAACGCTGATAAGCTGATGAAAGCTAAAGACAACTACGGCCTCGAGACGCAGGCAGATCTCGTTATTAGCGATCGAAAGCTCAGTTCTGACAGGGTGAAACTCATAGAGGCTCTTGTCCCACCCCGTTCGAGGTTGGTTGGCCACACCACTCGGGGATCGGGTTTTTTGCGAGGCTATCGAAGTGTGGTCCTCGCCTTACAGCGGCGGGGGAAGATTCTAAGAGACCGCCTGACAGATATCCACTTTGAACCTGGTGATTCCCTGTTGCTGCAATCTGATAAAGAGGATGTGAAACGCCTCATGAAGTCGAGTGATCTCGTTGTGACGAATGAATTGACTGACCTTCACTTACGCAAGGATCGGGCCGCTATTGCCCTGGGCCTGGTTGCTTTGGTCGTTGCACTCGCCGCATCCAATCTCGTCTCGATTCTCGTTGCCGCCCTTATTGGCGCAGTCGGGATGGTTGTAAGCCGATGCCTGACCCTTGATGAGGCCTACGAGGCGATCGATTGGCGGGTTATTTTTCTTCTGGGTGGCACGCTTCCCCTTGGCCTGGCGTTGCAGCAAACCGGTACCGCCATCTGGTTGGTCAATACGGTGCTGAGACCGATGGTTGCTGCGGGTCCGACCACCGTTCTTGCAGGGTTGTATATCGTCACTGCAATACTTACCGAGACGATATCTAATAATGCCGCCGCCATACTTCTGGCGCCCATCGCCCTGTCGTCGGCAACGGTACTGGGTGTGAGTTCGCGGCCATTTCTTGTGGCGATTACCTTTGCAGCTTCAACAAGCTTTGCGACACCGATTGGTTATCAAACGAACACGATGGTATACGCGCCCGGGGGCTATCGTTTCTTTGACTACGCACGTGTGGGTGTACCTCTGAATGTTCTTTTCTGGATAACTGCAACGATGCTCATACCGATTCTATGGCCCTTTTAGAACGAATCTCGGGATTGGGTTTGCCGGCAATACAGGAGCTAATAGAGGATCTAGAAGGGAGTCCATCGACCGGTATTTGGTTGAGAGCGCATTGCACTATATGGCTAGGCAAAATGCATATCGGATGAATTTTCAGTTTTCTTCACTTAGATTGGAGACGTTTGATTCTCTTCAGCGGAGAAATGAGCGATGATGGAAGGAAATGTCGTGTTGATGATCATTTTATTGGTGCTCCTTTTGGCCTCTTCGGCCTTTTTTTCAGGATCGGAAACGGCCCTCATGGCGATTAGCAAGTTGCGCCTGAGACATCTAGCCGAGACCAAGCCTCTGAGAGCGAGACTTGTTGAGCGGATTTTGAAGAGCCCCGAGCGCCTTATTGGGACGATACTGCTTGGAAACAATCTCGTGAACGTCGCTATGTCGGCTATTGCCACGGCACTGGCTGTTTCTTACTGGGGAGAGAGAGGGATCGCTTACGTTACGGCCGTTCTAACCCTCGCCATTCTGATCTTTGCTGAGATCACCCCAAAGGTTTACGCAAAATACTTCAACGAGCATGTCTCATTTACCACTGCACCTGTCTTAAACGTGATTATGTTCATCTCTAGTCCCGTCGTATTTGCAGTGACTTATGTGAGCAAGAAAATTCTCTTGCTCGTCGGTATCGATGTCTCCAAAATGAAGAGGCCCCTCATGACTGAGGCCGAGGTTCAAACCTGCATCAAAGTGGGATGGGATGAGGGTGCTATTAGTGCTGATGAACGGAAGATGCTTTCCCGGGTTTTTACCTTGAATGATAAGACCGTTGGAGAGGTCATGGTGCCGAAAGAAAAGATGACGGTCCTCTCTATCGATACATCCGTGGAACGAATCATTAGGACGGCTTTGAGAACTGGATTCTCCCGATTTCCTGTCAGCAAAGGGAATGGCTTAGACATCCTCGGCTTTGTCCACGCTAAGGATCTCTTCCAGTTGATTAATAGGGGACATCCTGGTTCGCTAAGGCAGATTATGAGGCCTCCCTATCTCATTCCCGCGGACAGGAAGATCGATGCTCAACTCCGGAGTTTTCAGACTGAGAAACGCCATCAAGCGATTGTCCTAGACGCTGAAGGCGAAGTTGCGGGTTTGATTACCCTGGAGGATATCTTGGAAGAACTGGTGGGAGCCATCAGGGATGAACACGACTAAGCCAAAGAACAAGATGGATAGATCCGTACCAAACCGTCTTCGCGAGGCGAAAGTCAGGAGTGCCTGGCTGATCCTTGCCGAGCAATTTAAGAGCCTCATGACGGTGCTTCTTGTCGGTGCTGGAGTTCCATCGTTCGCTCTTGGCGACTGGGCAAAGGGCCTGGCGATTGGGGCAGTGATGATGATCAATGCAGCCATCGAATGCTCTGCAGAATTACGAGCCCTCCGTTCGATGGAAGCTTTCTATCGATTGGGCAGGGTGACTGCCAGGGTTCGTCGAAAAGGGAGAACCCGAGAAATCCTCTCGGGAAATACTGTACCTGGAGATATTGTTCGACTGGAGGGGGCCATGTTATCGCCGCTAACCTCCCCCTCATGGAGGCGTCGAGACCCCAGGTTGACGAGTCAGCGCTGACAGGGGAATCCTTTCCGGTCAGCAAGGATGCGGAACTGCTTGCAACGGATACTTCTCCCCGAACGGGCGAACATGGCCTTCAAGGAAACTGCCGTGACCCAGGGCTCGGGAGGAGGCGGTGTTGTGGCGGCCGGGCCCGAGGTCCGGAGGAGCCCATCCTCACCCGCCGACATTGGCTGGCCATCGGCGGCTACGGGTTTGTGATAACCCTTTCAGTTCTCGGAGCCCTTGCTCTGACAATGACATGGCTGGAAAATGAGGGAAAGGCAGGCAGTAACGGTGTCATTTCTCAGCCTGGCCCTCTGCGTCGGGTTGCTTCTTGCTGCCCTCTATATTCCACCTCTTGCCGGTGTCCTCAAAATGGAAAATCCAGGAACACGTGGTTGGGGCTTGGTCATCGTGATGAGCCTCATTCCATGGGCAGTGGGGCTAATCGTGGGATCTCTGGGGTTAGGGTGGAAAGTGTTGCAGCCTAGGAAACTGAAATTGTCGGGAACGCGTTGACTTATTGGATGAGACACTTAGTTTGTGCTTTGATACTCCTGGTTGGACTCGCGCCCTTTTGTCAGTCAGGTGCGAAGGAGGTGGAACTCCTCGGAGGCGGTGCGACCTTCCCGTATCCTCTCTACTCAAAGATGTTCTATGCATACTGGAAAAAGACAGGTGTGAAGGTTAACTATCAACCTATTGGATCGGGTGGTGGACAGCGGCAACTCATCAACAGGACGGTCGATTTCGGCGGGTCAGATGCATTTATGACCGACGAGGCCCTCGAGAGGGCGCCAGCCCAGATTGTCCACATCCCCACCTGCCTTGGCGCAGTGGTCCTCAGTTACAACCTTCCCGGAAGGCCGGAACTCAGATTCACACCCGATGTGATTGCTGATATCTTCCTCGGAAGGATTACCCGCTGGAATGACGAGAGAATCCAGAGAGTCAATCCGGACAAGGATCTTCCTGAGGGGGACATTCTGGTCATCCATCGTTCAGACGGTAGCGGTACCACCTTCGTATTTACCGACTATCTGAGTAAGGTGAACGGGGAATGGGAGACGAAGGTTGGTCGGGGGAAGGCTGTCAATTGGCCCGTTGGAATCGGGTCAAAGGGAAATCCAGGTGTCGTTGGCCTGATCAAGCATTTGCCTGGATCGATAGGATACGTTGAGCTCGGATATGCCTTGATCGAAGAGATGCCAGTTGCCACGCTACAGAACAGAATGATGAAGTTCGTGAAACCGGGCCCCGTCTCTGTCAGTTACGCTGCAGACGTCCCTCTTCCCGATGACACGAGACTTTCCATCACCGACACGGCGTCAGCCAAGGGGTATGTTATGAGCAGTTTCACCTGGATACTGGTTTACAAAGAACAGGCTTACAGGAAAAGACCTATAGGGCGGGCCGAAGCGCTCGCAAAGATGCTCTGGTGGATGACACACGAGGGACAGGAATACGCCGGGCCATTGCACTATGCGCCGCTGCCCGATGAAGCCGCAAGAAAGGCAGAAAAGATCATAAAATCGATTACCTATAATGGCAGACCAATCCTCCAATAAAGGACGGGAGTTGGCAGAACACAAGGATCGGCGAGGTGAATCGATCTTTGGGAAAACCCTCCTTCTCGCCACC
>CAYFYO010000152.1:0-6046 GCA_964347335.1 uncultured Thermodesulfobacteriota bacterium | reverse complement strand
AGCGCGCCTGCCTTGGGAGCAGGAGGTCGGCCGTTCAAATCGGCTCGCCCCGACTTATATGATTCACCGGATCTATTCAGCCTTGGCCACTCGACGTGAGTGGCTTTTTTTTGACTGCTCCACTCGCGAATCCTGGAGTTGAAAAACAGAATCTTCCCGGAAAACGATTTCGGGACCAACGCCTGCTTATTGATATATGAGAATTCAAGTTGCTAGAATGTAACTATGATCTCCCAACCTTCGGAGCCCGGGTCCTTTTACGACGAGGCCGCATTTAGGCTCGATCGATGAGGCGATCGGAGGCAGCGGAGGGGAGATGAGTTTATTGAGAACAAAAGGGAGGTAGATGCCATGAAAAAGAACGAGAAGCGGGTCGTTGCACCCATGGTTGATATCAAACACGATGATAAGGATAGCGGTTTCACCATAAAAGTGGATCTCGCCGGTGCGTCAAAAGACAGCGTGGAGTTGGATATGGGAACCGGCGGCTTTTGCGTCAAGGGAGAAGGGAAGGATTTCAGATACGAGAGCTGTTACATGCTGGCCCATGAAGTTAAGGCAGAGAAGGCAAAGGCCAAATTCGATTCCGGACTCCTGACGATCCATGTGCCTTTCAGGGAGACGTGGAGAGGCTACAAGGTCCCGATCAAGAGTTGAGGGATACCGGAGTCGGACAAGATGGGTTGATCTGCGAGCTCTGGGTCGGCTACAGGCCCACGCCAAAGCGTGTTGGACTCGAATCTGCCGGCGGTTGATGGATGCCTGGGCAGGGAAGGTGTGCGCCCTTGTCCGAAATCATGGCTTGACTGTGGCCACGGAAGGGGCTATAAATATCCCTGATACACGGGGCACGCGAGACGTTTTACCCCGGGACATCCGGAAGCGTACGAAAAAACAGGAGTTATTGAAGCAGAATCCTGCGGGTTGTCGTTGCGCCTGTAGCTCAAAGGATAGAGCTACGGACTTCTAATCCGTAGGTTGCAGGTTCGAGTCCTGCCAGGCGCGCCAGTCTATTTCGGAACGGTGGGTGTAGCTCAGCTGGTTAGAGCACTGGGTTGTGGCCCCAGAGGTCGTGGGTTCGAATCCCATCACTCACCCTTGCATAAAACTCCTCGGGAAGCCACCTTAGAAATGGGTCTTCCATTATAGACAAAAGAATGCGCGCCCGTAGCTCAGCTGGATAGAGCGTCGGACTTCGAATCCGCAGGTCGGGCGTTCGAGTCGCCCCGGGCGTGCCAAGTTTCGTTCTTTCACAATGATGCTGACCTGGTGTATGACGGGACCTCTGAGTTCGATAAGAAAGAGTGACTCGAGCTCAACCCCGATTATGGCCCCGAAGATCCGAAGCAGCTGCGGTCTGAGGGGATTTTTTTTGCCATGTCGAGAAAATGACGGATGGTGTCGAAGGGAGATGCGGTTTTGCGTGGTGGAGATCTTGAAATCGGAGGGTCAAGACTGTTGGGCAGATAGAAAGCCACTTAGCCGATTGTGATGATCGTCAGATATCTGGACAAAGGAGACCCCAGCACCGTAGGTGAATTGGGGTTGGTTTTCAACATAAACGATCCTTCCTCTGGGACTGATGGATCGGCCGTTTATGACGACGGTGAAGTCGTAGGTTTCTCCGATAAACAACATGTACCGGGACTCGAGCCTCATGCCACCGAGACTGAGGTCAGCGGTCTCTCCAATTTTGAGATTGTCGAGAAAGAGAAAGGATACGGGACATTTGACCGTATATCGGGGATGTCGACGTTTTTCTTTGTGCCCGGAGATCATGTTTGGCTCCTGTTGGGGCTGAGCGGGTTGAGAATCGTTCTGAATCTGCTGAAAACCTCAATGAAGGGCGTGCCATCCTATTGAGGTGAAGCTGATGCGACAAAGTGGCAAAGTTTTGTTATTCTGTCGTATGAACAAGCAAAAGTGACTGAAAAGTGTGTTTTTCGGGTTTGATTGTGGGTTTTGCAAGAAGAATGCCAAACTACGATTCATTTGTGAAAAGAGGCATCATGCACGATCGGACCAAATGCAGCCAATGGCAGGTGCAAACAGTTTCAGAAGGGTAAGATGTCGATCAAACGGGGCGAGCCATGATAAAGACCATTCTCTGGGGGATTATCCTCGGCACAAGCGTGTGGGCTATCCTTGGATGCCAGGCAACCACTGTGCGCCAACGGATCGAGCCCGAGGCAATACCAGAGGGGATCTACAGGGTGACCGTCCATAAGAGCTACGCGAAGTCCTATGCGGTTCTCTTTGACAATCCCCATGATGATAAGAAAGTCGTTATGGCGCACACGTGGTTCACAAAAGAGATGGGGATGGATCGGCCGGGTGCGTATCTCGACCGATTCCGACAAAGAATCAGATTCTACAGCACATTCAGAATCTCTGAGAAAGATGGCACGGTCAGAGGATACCTCGTCATATCCAATCTACTCGACCACCGGGTCAGTAATGACCTCCGGAGAAATAAGATCATGATCCAGATCATTGATCCCGCCCTTCAAGCACGGGAGCCGGATTGATGAGGGACTGAGGGCGCAAGGGTGGGAGTCCGCAACAACAGCGCTGTGGCAGTGAGGAACCTCTGCCATAACTCCACCCGATCAACGGGAGAGGGCCCGTTGGGAACATTCAAAGGTGGTGGACCCGGGAAGAGAGATATGAAAAATGCGGACATGGTTTCGGATGAGCGTCGGCTGATTTGCGATGCGTGACGCTTGGGTAACATCGGTTCTCACCCGTGGCCCAGGCCACCCTTTCCGCGAAACGCGCTCACGGACAAAAAGCCTCATCGAATTCAGGAGACGCCTCTCTCTCATTTCCGATGTTCTGATCTCACGTCGTTTTGGGCTAACCCGACTCGAGCAAATCCCGTCCAGAAGTCAAGAGGATTATGAGGGGCAAAATCTTCGAAGACGTTTGAAAGGAGTTACGGGCGAGTTCCCCGTGAGGGGCCTGAGGGGAAAGCCTTTGAGGTTGACAGTGATGGGCGGAATTGGTATTTTAGGTGCCAGAGAATTCCGGGCGTGTACAAATCGTTGTACACGTTTTTCAAATTCGACGCGTCGAACTCGCATGGCAAACCGTTGTGACCCGTTAGCTCAATTAGGCAGAGCAACTGACTCTTAATCAGTAGGTTGGAGGTTCGATTCCTCCACGGGTCACCAGATCTCTCCAAAAGGGTTAAGGGGCGGCCCATAGGTCTCTTAACTCTTTTTGCGAGAGTGGCGAAATTGGCAGACGCGCTGGATTTAGGATCCAGTGGTGTAAACCGTGGGGGTTCGAGTCCCCCCTCTCGCATTAAGCTCCCCGAAAGAGACAATTTGCCGGGTCAAAAAGGATATCTGCCAGAGTGATGTGGGTGTGGCATGGACGTGAGGGTTGAAAACCTAGGACCGACTCGAATCAGAATTCACGTCGTCGTTCCAGAGGAACAGGTCAGAAAAGAGATGGACGTTGTCTACCTTCAGCTTCAGAAAAACGCCAAAGTGAAAGGTTTCAGACCCGGGAAAACTCCTCGACAGATTCTGGAGCGCTATTATGCCGACTATGTGAGGGAACAGGTGGTTTCAAACCTGATTAGCAACACCTATGAAGGAGCGCTCTCGGAGAGTCGTATTACCCCTGTCTCCCAGCCCACCCTGGAGAGCGATGAACTGGCGGAGGGTAAACCCTTCAAATACTCCGCCATTGTTGAAGTCCACCCTGAATTCCAGGTGAAGGATTACCTGAAGATCCCTCTAAAAGAGCGGAAAATCGAGATTGAAGAGGACGAGATCAAAAAACGACGGGACCAGCTCCAGAGTCTTCATGGGCAACTCAAAACAGTTGAGGAAGAGAGACCCGTCAGGGAAGGGGATTTTGTCGTCGTTGATTTCGAGGCGACCATGGATGGGAAGCCTCTCAAGGACGGAAAGGGGCAGGGCGTTTCTGTCGAAATAGGTGCTGAAAGGTTCTCCCCTGATCTTGAAAAGGCACTGGTTGGAGCGAGGTGTGACGAGGAGAGAAAAGCCGAGATTACTTTTCCAGAGGGTCACCAACAGAGGGATCTCGCAGGGAAGCGGGCATTGTTTCGGTTGCAGGTTCGAGAGATCAAGGAAAAGATACTCCCCGATTGGGATCATGAGTTTGCAAAGGATGTGGGCTGCGACTCTCTCGAGGAGTTAGAAGAGAGGATCAGGAGTGAAATCGAGGAGGAAAAGAAAGCTGAGGTCAAGCGGGAAATGGAGAATCAGATCCTCGATTTCTTGATCGACAAGAACCTCTTTGAGGTTCCTGAAAGTGCCGTTAACCGACAGCTCGAGGCTTTAATCCGGGACCTCAAGCTGAATCTAGCGTATCGAGGCGTGGAGTTCAGAGAATCTGGCCTCGATGAAGAAAAGCTGAGAGTGCAGTATCGGGACAGGGCAATTCGCGAGGTTAAATCGAATCTTCTCCTCCGAAGGATTGCGAAACTCGAAAAGGTTGAATTGAGCGACCAGGAAATTGACCAGAGATTTGAGGAGCTCGCGGGGAGGACAAATCAGACAAAGGGCCAGATTGCAGCTTACTATCGGAAGAACAATCTCGTGGAGAGTCTCAGAGCCCAGTTGCTCGGGGAGAAAACGCTTCAGTTTCTCCTCGACAGAGCCGAAATCACCGGCTCCGCAGAGAGGAAACGGAGACAATGATGGCACTCATACCCATCGTCATAGAGCGGGATGGCAGGGGAGAAAGGGCCTATGATATCTACTCACGCCTCCTGAAAGAGAGGATTATTTTCGTTGGAACACCCGTAGATGACAACATCGCCAATCTGGTCATCGCACAGATGCTCTTCCTGGAATCGGAAGACCCGGATAAGGATGTTCATCTGTACATCAATTCCCCTGGAGGCGTCGTGACGGCAGGGCTTGCTATTTATGATACGATGCAGTATATCAAGCCACAGGTTTCCACGCTATGCATGGGACAGGCTGCGAGCATTGCTGCGCTACTTCTCGCAGCGGGTGAGAAAGGAAAACGCTTCGCACTGCCCCATTCTCGCATACTGATCCATCAGCCGATGGGGGGCTTTCAGGGTCAGGCATCGGATGTCGACATCCAGGCGAAAGAGATCCTCCGCGTGAGGGAGGAATTGAATAACATCTTGGCATGTCAGACCAAACAGCCCTTGGAAAAGATCGCGAAGGACACGGATAGGGATTTTTTCATGACCGGCGAGCAAGCAAAGGCCTATGGTATCATTGACGAGGTTGTCGTCCAAAGAATCCTACCTCATGAGAAATAGGACCCACACGGAGGCGTGCAATGGCGAAGGATAAAGACAGCGGAAGTTCAGGATCGGTTCTCCACTGCTCCTTTTGTGGCAAGAGCCAGGATGAGGTGAGAAAGCTTATTGCCGGCCCCACAGTCTATATATGTGATGAGTGCATCGAACTGTGTAACGAGATCATCGCCGAAGAGACAGAAGAAGAAGCCCTGATTTCTGGCAAAGAGGCTGTGCCAAAACCGGCAGAAATCAAGACCCGTTTGGATGAATATGTGATCGGTCAGGAACGGGCGAAGAAGATTCTTTCTGTTGCTGTCCACAATCATTACAAACGAATAGATTCGAGGGTAAGTCTGGGCGATGTCGAACTCCAGAAGAGCAACATCCTCCTGATCGGACCGACGGGGTCGGGTAAGACGCTGATGGCCCAGACATTGGCCAAGATTCTAGACGTTCCATTCACCATCGCCGATGCGACCTCCTTGACCGAGGCGGGATATGTAGGAGAAGACGTGGAGAATATTATTTTGAGTCTTCTCCAGACAGCGGATTACGATGTGGAGCGCTGTCAGAGAGGAATTATCTACATCGATGAGATCGACAAGATTTCCAAGAAGTCGGATAGCCCCTCCATTACTCGAGATGTTTCGGGCGAAGGGGTTCAGCAGGCCCTCCTCAAGATCGTCGAGGGCACGATTGCTAGTGTGCCGCCAAAGGGAGGGCGGAAACACCCGCAGCAGGAGTTTCTCCAGATCGATACGACGAACATCCTGTTTGTCTGCGGAGGCG
>CAYFYO010000151.1:0-6076 GCA_964347335.1 uncultured Thermodesulfobacteriota bacterium | reverse complement strand
CTGACCCGCCTGAATGATAGCCGATTTGGCGATTCCCAGAGGGACGTGAGCAACATCGAAGAGTACATTAAGATGGGGAAGATCGGACAGGCCTTCGTTTCGGAGAAGAGAGTGGTCCTTCTGATCGACGAGATCGATAAGGCCGATACCGATTTTCAGGACGATATGCTCGATATCCTCGACCAAATGGAATTCGACATCATCGAAATCGACAAAACCATCAGGGCGAAAAAGAGGCCTGTGATTACCATTACCTCGAATGCCAAAAAGGACCTCTCCGATCCGTTTCTCGGGCGCTGTAATTTTCATCACATCGCCTTCCCAGATCCCGACATGATGCGACAGATCGTTCAGGTCCATTTTCCGGAGATCGGTGACGACCTCCTTGAGAACGCCGTGAAGACGTTCTACCGCCTGAGGGAAATCAAGGGCATTGAGAAAAAGCCCGCCACCAGAGAGCTCATCAACTGGATCAGGGCCGTGAGGTCGGATCATGACTTCAGGGTGAAGGACCTGGTCAAAGGGGAGGTCCCTTACCTGGGCGTATTGTTCAAGAAGAGTTCCGACTTTGTGACTGCCCAAAACAGCGTCGCCCGGTTCAGGATATGAAGTCGAGCGTCCGCAGATTAGGAGAACGAGACGCTGAGCACGAAGTAAGTTATCGACGAAGATAATTCTAAGAGACTAATTCGTGTCCGTCGTTCGTTGCCCGTAGTTCGTTGCACGAAAAAGAAGAACTTGCAGATTCACAGGCATAAACGAGAAGGGCCTGGCCTATTTTATTCGGAATCCGATGATTTGAAGACCTCATCTCAACTGACCACTGACAACCGACAACTGAAGCCGAGGCTCTTGGGTGGTCGAGAGTGACTTTGCCAAAGATGACATGATCGATTTGTGGGGAGTTTATGTTCGTTGATTTTTTCTACCTGCTGAGAAAAGCGGGCATTCCCGTCACCCTCACCTCTTTCCTGAGGCTGCAAAAAGCCCTTAGCGTGGGCCTGGTCAACTCCTTGGATGATTTCTACACTTCGGCCCGGGCGATCCTCGTCAAGAGCGAGCGGTATTTTGATCTCTACGACCAGGTCTTTGCCCATCACTTCGAGGGCGTCGAATTCAAGGAACCGGATCAATTTGAGCTCTCTGAGGTGGCCCGAGCCATGCTCGAAGATTGGCTCAGAGATCCAGGAGACCTGGCCCGTGCACTCGGAATTCGTGAAGACGAGCTCGCCAGGATGACCCCTGACGAATTGCTCGATTACTTTCTCGAGAGGCTGAAAGAGCAAACCGAGGCTCACCACGGCGGGAGCAAGTGGATCGGCACAGGGGGGACATCCCCTGTGGGGCACTCGGGATACCATCCCGGCGGAATGCGAGTGGGTGGCGTATCGAGGAACAAGTCCGCAGTTAAAGTCGCCATGGACAGAAGGTACCGCGACTACTCGCAAGAAGGTCCCCTGACCCAGTCCCAGATCGGAGAGGCCCTAAAACGATTGAGAAATATGGTCCCCGTTGGCCCCAAGGACCAGGTCAATATCAGAGAGACGATCTATCAGACCATGAAAAATGCGGGGGAAATCGAGATCGTATTCGATCGGAGTCTCCGGGATCGTCTCAAGGTGATTCTCGCCATCGACAACGGTGGATGGTCCATGGACCCCTACGTCGAGGTGGTCCAGATTCTTTTCAACTATGCCCGCGCCCAATTCAAGGAACTCAGGACATTTTTCTTTCACAATACGATCTATGATTATATATGGGAAGACCCGCCGCGACTGTACAAGCCTTACCCCGTGAATGAACTCGTCCGCCTCGACCCGGAAACGAGGTTCATCGTCGTTGGTGATGCGAGTATGGCGCCCTACGAACTCATGGCGACCGAAGGTTCCATCCATATCGAGGAGCGGTCTGGAAAGCCCAGTTATGAGCGGCTCAGGTTTATCGCCGAGACCTTTCCCCGTGCCGTGTGGATCAATCCAGTCCCTGCCAAACATTGGTTTTACACCCAAACCATTGGCCTGATCCGAGATATCTTTCCCATGTTCGAGCTCTCCCTCGACGGCCTCGAACAGGCCGTGACCCACATGATGCGCAAGAATTGACCGTCGGCCGACCATTTCATCCCTCGTATTTTGTCTGGTCATACCCCTCCTTTTTTGACTGCTTGGAGGGGGCCGACCAGTGTCAGTGGTTTGTTGTAAGGAGAAACCTGAATCCTTCTATGGGGATGCAGTGCCTGCGGCTCTTATTGGCATGTCAACTCACGAATGCCACTTCCCTTGCCACGGACAACGAGCAACGGACAACGGACGCTCGGAGAGACACAGAGATCGCAGAGAAATGCTCTTTTTCATTTGCCGAGGGACGGCAAATGGAAAACTCCAGCCCCTACAGGGCACAAATTGCCCGCAGGGCTGAGCTATTTTCCTGATCAGCAATTGGTGATCAGGAAAGAAACGAACTATCCTCTGTGTTCTCCGCGTCTCGAACGAACCCGCTGGGGCGGGAGAGTGGGTGGTTAGCAAATAAAGGATGGCTTGACCCGGGCATTCAAAAAGACTATAAAAATGACCATTGAGCGACGATTGCAATTCTGCGCCCATAGCTCAGCTGGATAGAGCGACGGACTACGAATCCGTAGGTCGGGGGTTCGAATCCCTCTGGGCGTATTCTCACCCTTCAGTGCCTGTTTTTCTCACGCCAAGCCCTGTGTGTTTCCATCTCTCCCCTGGTAACAAAAAGCCGGGCCACCTGGCGCATCAACTCTCCAGAATCGACTTCAGGTTTTGGAGTGACGCATGGACGTCCTTTCGGTTTTCTTTTTCCACGAATAGCTTATCCAGCACCTTTCCGAGGTAGGACGCGGGGAGCTCGTAGTCCATGACGAATGTGACCTCTGTCCCCTTTTCGATGGGGACAAAATACCATCCTCCCTTATTCTTCATGCCCGCTATCGATTCCCACTCCATCATTTCGTTTTCAACGTACTTAGTTACCTGGTTTTCAAACGTGTTCTTGATTCCAGCAGATTTGACTTCGTACCTGAAAGTTGAACCGGTTCCACGTTTGACCTCTGAAGTCACTTCGACCTTTTGCACAAAACGAAAGAATTTCGGGTGATTATCAACGACCTTGGCAACAAAGTCGAATACTTTCTCGACAGGTGCCTCCACCTCAATCTTTGCGTCGATCCGAGCCACGTCAAATATCACCTCCTTCAAATTCCATCATCCAGGATGGTCTGGCTTTGTCGTTTCGTAAACAAACAAAAAGCCCACCCTTCTCCTGTCAGAGAAAATGTAGGCTTTCAGATCAAATCCAGCTTCCGCTCTGCTTCAGCCTATCTCAGCACCCCAGTGGCATCAGCACGAACAGTCCTATCGTAGCAGAATGCAATGCCATGTCAAGACCAATTTATGGTGTGTACGCTCGATCGCCAGCGATTTTTTGACAGGGACTTGCGATAGTGCTAGTTTCGAATCCAAAAAACGGAAAAGGGAGGAGAAGGAAAAAATGATGTGGATGGGATTATCCGTTCACGGTCTTTTGGTGTCTATTCTAACACTCGTCTGGGGAGTTCTGATCCTCGTTTATCCTAGGGTGCTGAGCTATCTAATCGGGATTTACTTGTGCCTTGTCGGACTGTGGGGTATTCTTGGCTATCTTTTCACCTCCCAAGCACGTTTCTGAGTAGGAAAATCATTATCCCATCTGGGGTCATCGGATCGAGTCTTGTTCTTCGCACGGGCCCTGTCGTAACTCTTTTTGTTTCCCGTTCTCTCGGGGAGGCGCTTTTGAATGCTATTCGAGTATTGAGCATGCCGTGCCTGACAGGAGATCCGGGAGATTTGAGAGTTCTTCGGGTGGCCCACGGCCTTGGGGTGCAAAGAATAAGACCTGGCCCCAAACCGAAGGAGTCTCTATTCTCTTTTCTGGCCCTTCTTTTTCTATCCGCTAGTTTGTACGGATAAAGAAGCTAATTCCCTTTGGACTTGTTCAGGATTCCGAAAGAGTATCCCCCTCATGCCCAGTTTCTCTGCGCCTTCAACATAGTCTGCCTTATCGTCGATAAATACCGCTTCCTTCGGAAGGACTCCCAGTCTCTGCAGGGCTATCTGATATATTCTTTCTTCTGGCTTCCTCGTTCCTTCAGCGCATGAAAATACTGTTGCATCGAACATCTCATACTGTTGTTCTCGGAAATACCTCACTGCTGGAGCTTCTGTATTGGAGATGAGCCCGACTTTGTATCCTCTGTCTTTAAGGTCCGAGGCCAGAGAGAACATCTGCCTCTTCGGAACATAAACATGTCGAAATGCCTCCTCCCACAATGAGGAAGTGCCTGATTTTTTCACTCGCAATTCAGAAGAGACCTTCTCCCACAATTCATCTTCTGAAATCATTCCCTTTTGTAGTCTTTCTGCGAATTTCTGATAGCTACTTACCAATGCGTCCTCAGGCACACCCAGTGTGTTTGCGAAATAGCTGATGAGCGCCGATGCTGGATTATCAATCAAAACTCCACCCCAATCAAATATCACGGCCTTGATCATATTCAAAAAAGACCTCCCTTGGAGATGGGTTTTGCTCTATGTCTGGGATCTTTCAAAGAAGTCGAAGCCTAATCCCGGCCTCGAAAAATACCACTTCTTCATACACCTGTTATGCTGTTTTGTCCAACTGCCATCGGGTTTGGCATGAGAATCAAGAGAGTTTTCAAAGCCTCACAAACTGCTTGCCCTCACGCGGAAAAGGGAATATGCTACAGTCAGTATGGAACGCCTGTCTGGGGTCAAATATGAAAGCCAGAAGGCTAATCCTGCTTTTTCCTCTCGGCTTTTTCCTCCTATCCCCGCCTTCATATTCCCAGGGCCGAAGTGGCGGATTGATCCTCTCCCATGGTTATGGAATTCCCCACGTTAATGTGCAATTAAGAACACCTCTCGGATCTCACACCAACGACATTACGACGATGTGGCTAGGGACGTGGAAAAGCCTCAAGTACAGGAGAGTGACCGGACTAGTCAAGGCAACTAGGCTTCAAATGGACCAAAAAGTTTGGGCCAGGGTGGAACTCGAGGGAACGATTCTGGGAGATGTAATCATCCACGAATCTGTAATGCTCATTGGAAGGATTTTTGTGATTAGAGGTAGCTGCGCTGGCCAAAGCTGTCTAATTCAAGGATGGTTACGAAGAGAGACCATTCTCTCCGGTTTCTATCGAATCAGTGACCCTTCTGGAAAGCATTATGACTGGGGATCGTTTCAGGCAGAACCCTTGGAACCCTCCAAAGGCTCAGACAAGGCATAGGAGGCACGAGAGGGAGGCGAGGGAGAATGAGGGAGGGTTGTGGGGCAAATGAAAGGCGAACCACAGAAGGGAGTGAACGATGAAATTAAGGGCTTTTGTTTTCGAGGACAATGAGGCGCTTCGAGGCACAATCTCTTCCATCCTGGAGAGCCGTGGATACGAAGTCTTTTCCTACTCGGAGCCACTTGTCTGTCCCGCCTATTTGGATCGTGAGTGTCCATGTCCTCAAAATCACGCGTGTGGGGATATTTTCATTACGGACAATACGATGCCGAATATGACGGGGCTGGAATTCATAGAAAACCAAATACATCATGGTTGCAGAGCCATTGAGAAGAACAAAGCCCTGATGTCCGGGAAATGGACAGATGCCGAGTTTGAGCAAGCCAAAAGACTTGGCTGCAAGACTTTCGAGAAACCATTTGAAACCAATGAGTTCCTAAACTGGCTTGATGAATGTGAAAAAAGGATAGATCCGAATAGGAAACTGTCAGACTTAACATTACGGTCTGAAGACGATCCGGAGTGAATAATGGCCCAACCACTGGACCCCGACCAAATAGTCACCACTAAGGAGGGTGTTTGAATGAAGAAGTTACTTCTGTTGACTGCACTGTTTCTGGTGGTCACGGTTGCACAGTCCTACGGATTTCGTACGGTTCGGTGCTCCAAGGGGCTTGTGAGTGTCGGTGACCATAAGGATAAAGTTGTCGCAAAGTGCGGTGAACCTGACCTCATTGACTGGGAAAGATACTTTTCGGAAGA
>CAYFYO010000150.1:0-6089 GCA_964347335.1 uncultured Thermodesulfobacteriota bacterium | reverse complement strand
TACTACGACGTTTACAGAGGGGTTTACTTCTACATCGAGGGAGACGGATGGCGGGTGTCAGCTCGACTTCCGAGCCGTATTCATCTTGATTATGCCGATTATGTGTACCTCGAAATGAAGACCGCCAAGCCCTACGAGTATTTCGCTGATCACAGAGCGAAGTATCCTCCGGGACAGGCAAAAAAGAAAAAGGGCAAGAAAAAGAAATAGTCCCTTTTCCACTTCAGTTATATTTAAGGAAATAAAAAGAGCTGGCATCGTCCAGCTCTTTTTTTGTATCGCGTTTTGCTTTCTCCAAAAGACGAGAACCGGCGAGCCGTCGTCCGTTGGAGCCAGTAACGGTCAACCAAGAGAGGAGATGGGAAAGAAACTAGAGATCAGAAAGAGAACCGTGAATCCATTTTCTCCTTGACCAAAGCCCGATGTTTTCTATATTCTTACTAGTAAGACGAATCGCAGTTAAGGAGTTCGAAAATGGCAGCGTTAGCGACAACAAAGATGTCATCCAAAGGACAGGTTGTTATCCCAGAAGAGATTCGTAAGCGGCTTGGCCTTAAGGCCGGTTCGCAATTCGTGGTGGTCGGAGAGAAGGATGTGTTGATCTTGAAGGCAATTTCGGCACCATCCATGGAAGAATTTGATCAATTGATTCGCGAAGCTCGAAGACAAGCGCGGCAGACCGGCATGAAACGATCGGACATCAAGACCGCAATTGCCAGGGTACGAGGACATAAGTGAAAATTGTGGTCGATACGAATGTCTTCGTTTCGGGAGTCTTTTTCAGGGGAGCTCCTTATCAGATTCTTGAAGCATGGCGGGATGGCAAGGTTGACTTAGTCATCTCACGGGAAATACTCGAAGAATATCAACGGGTTGGGGAAGAATTAGGGAACCAGTTCCCAGGGATTGATTTTGGTCGAATCCTAGACTTCCTTACTGTTAAGGCGGAACTGATTGAAGCACCAAACTTGCCTGAATCGGTTTGCGTTGATTCTGAGGATGATAAGTTCCTCGCGTGTGCGCTCGCAAGTGAAAGTCGCGTGATTATCAGTGGTGATAAGCATTTGCTAGAAATGTCTGGGTATCGTGGGGTAAATGTTGTGAGGCCTCGAAAGTTCCTTGATGACCTCTTAAATCAGTAAATGGGTCGACAGAAGCTAAGATAGTATTACCGGAAAAACGAGAGAAAAGAGGGGGTTAATCGAGACCGATTAACCTCCTCTTTTCGCTTAATGGGCCTAATGAAACTCGAACCCGGTTTGCAGGAGCAGGCTTCAAACCACCGCAAGCTACTCTGGTAAAGAGCCGGAGCGGTGAGCGTTTAGAAAAAGTTGCGGCCTAGGATCGCGGCAGGTGAAGGTCAGGGGACGCGGGCGCAAGCGAACCACGATTGCATGGCAGGCTCGCCTCGGTTGCGTCGCTCGTCTTGGGTGATGCTTGTTGCCAAAGCACGCATAGAACCCGGTCAACGAGAACTCAGCTGCGATCAAAGGGAAGGTATTCGTGCCGGAAATTGTCCGTTGTTATGAACTTTTTTCAAATCCGCATCAACTCCTTATACGATGCATTATTATAATCTATTGATTTTATTGGATTTCTATTATCGAGCGGTTTGGCACGGTGTTCGCAGAACTGGGAACGAACCAAAATAGTCTCCAAAACAGCCACACCATCGGTGAGCCGTCGGGAGACTAAATGATAAAAGCGCTTTATGCATTGAAGGGAGTGGGAATATTACTATGAAAGGAGAAATGTCGATGAGACAAGGGGGTTGGTGTGTACTGGTCGGAGCTATCACCATATGCATCATGGGGATGGCATTTGGGACGGTGCCCGCCGAAGCCAGTCGCCTTTATGCGGGCACGAGCAACCCTGGGCAAGTATACAAATATAATGGAAGCTCGTGGCAGGCCATTTCCGGATCGCTAGGCTATGCGGTTCTGGATATTATCGAGTTTGAGGGCAACCTCTTCGCGGCGACCATGTCCACCGCGATCCCACCGCCCCCGAACCCCCCCGGGCCGTACGACGGTGTCGGTAGGGTCTGGCGTTACGAGGGTGGCACAAGCTGGACCGTCGTCGGGGATAACCTAGACGACCAGGTCTCCGACCTTGAGGTGTGGAATGGCGAACTCTATGCTGGCACAGCCTGGAGCGGCGGCAAGCTGTACCGCTACGACCGGTACGGCGAGACTTTCGAACCTGTGGGTGAGATACCGGATTGGTATGGAATCAGAGCGATGTACGGTTCTTCCTACGACTATCTTCAGCTCGGTGAAATCAACCTGGACAAATTCGGCCGTTTCGACGGGTTCAACCTCTATGACGACGCCCAATGGGTGGGAAGCTGCATTTACGATTTTGCGGAGTTCAATGACACGCTCTATGCCGCAGCTTACAATGGCCGTCTCTTTGGTTCCACCGATGGCATAAACTGGTCTTTGGTCCTCGGCTATTCCCAGCACCGAAACATCTGGGAACTCGAGCCTTTCCAGGGCCACCTGTACATGTCCTATCACAGTGGTCTACTGGCGCGCCTCGACACCTCCCAGAGCAAAAGTGATGTGTACATGGCCCCAGACGGCATCATTTCAATGGCCGCCGATGGGGATTCCGTGCTCTACTTCGGAATCGGAGGCGAGGCTGGCGCCTTATGGCATAGCGAAACGGTTGGAACCGGGTATGTCTATGCATACACAGGGAATGGCAGCCCTCAGCTCATCTCGGGCCCCATGGGCACGGGCGTTCAGTGCCTCTACCTGCCGCCGGCGTCCTCAGGAGTCGAGTTGAGCATGGACATTCAGCCAGGCGGCAACCCCAACAGCATCAATCCGAAGAGCAAGGGCAAGATCCCCGTGGCTATCCTTTCGACGCAAAACTTCAGCGCCCCCGATGAAGTGGACCGCTACTCCCTCACATTCGGGCGGAGCGGCGACGAGGAGAGTCTCGCTTTCTGCAACTCGGGCGGTGAAGATGTCAATGACGACGGTTATGACGACCTGATCTGCCACTTCTATACCCAGAAAGCAGAATTCAAGGCCGGCGATACGGAGGGTGTTCTGAAAGGAGAGACCTTTGATGCGACCCCAATGGAAGGCAGGGATTCGGTGCGGATTGTACCGAAAGGCAAGGGCAAGTAATCGTTCAGTTCCAGCCTTGTTGAGAAGATTAAAGGCAGAGCCAAAATGGCTCTGCCTTTTTCTTGTTGACTCGAATATGTCGTCAACAACCCAGATCCCATCCCGGCGATCACATATTCTCGTGGCTCCATCCGACGCGTTGGTGGTTGATTTCACCAATTCCACGCGGGGGCTTGCCGCCTATTTCATGGTTTCATGTGGCGAATAGCATGGAGAGAATAGGCAGATGGGTGGAAAATGGACTCAGCGAGAAATGTGAACCCCTGACATAGTTTCAATGGTCCCAGCGGGGATCGAACCCGCGTTTTCGGCGTGAAAGAATCCTGAGACGCTTTACGGTCTTCGAGCGAGCTTTTGAAGTAGTAGTCATTTTGGTGCCTTTTAAAGTCGGAGCCTTGTAAATCATCGTGTAATTCGATTGTATTTCCGTAAATGTTGCAGAGTGTTTTGCACAGGTTCTTATACCAACCCAAAGGTTTCTTTTTTGCGAATGGCAGGATCAAAGAAATCCATATGTCCTCGCTAGTAATTCTCCAAACAAAGGGAGCCTTGAGTTCTGTCCGGATATATAGATCCATACACATAATGAAAGGAGACATCCGGGATGTCACAGCCAGAAAAACAAGGTAAGATCCTAGGAGACCCTCTTAATCCTCAAATCGAAAACTCAGGGGGTACCATCTACCGATACGCGGGTATTATCCCTTCGACATACTACCAGAACTGGCGCAGCAACCCCGAGTTTTCAAAATGACTGAAGAGGGAATGCGAGAAGGCATGCAGAAATCTGACCCTGTTGCTAGACAAAATTGCTTGGGACCTAGTCAAGAAGGATTTCCCCTGCTTCGAATTTATGCAACGAAAAACATGGGGAGATGTCTGGGCGGGCAGAGAACCACATGCTCAGCTTGGACGAGATCATGGCTGGCAAATAGGAGCCCACCACTTCCAGGTGACTTACGAGAGAATGCGAGGAAGTCTATAACTGAAGAGGGGATGGAGGGTGAATAGCAGGAGAAATCACGCTGAGTTTGTTACGTCTCAGAGGAGACAAGAAAATGAAGCTACAATAAAATCAATAACTTACACCTTTTGTTTTTTAGAAGCAGCGAACTCGCTCCCATCCGCGCCCGAGTTATCGAATAGAACAGAATTGAGAGATCACGCCTCTCCCGTTTATGCTACTTCAAGACAATTCATCCAGCAGCTAGGTTGATATTTCGCTGGTGGTTCCACTTCCGTGTTTAGAAGTTTGGTCGGAGGTCCTTTGCTTATCGCATGGGTGAAGGCTTAGTGGCCATATCGTTTCAGAGATTGTTTACAAACAACGACGTCCGCTGGATAATGACATTTTTCTTGGGGAGCGCGATCTTGCCATTCAAACCCGAAGGGATCTTGGGTACCATTTTCCGCCCAACTTCCCCCTCGGCATAGACGCTGAAAACCTCTTTCCTTATAGTTATGAGTAACCAAAAAGCTTCCTGAAGTTTCTTGAGAGGGAAACAAATGCTTCAGGACCCTGCCGAAAGAAGTTTCCCAAAAGATTGGCTCATTTCTTGTATCTGCTAATATGGGCTTGAAGCGCCTGTTGACCTGTAGCTGGAAAATGGGAGGATGCGCATTTGATAAGATAGCAGAGGGTTTAACCTATGTGAATCGGGTGTTCGTACGGGCAAACATAACGAACCTGTGATTTCGTTCATATTACGTTATCTGAAATGCGCGCTCAAGGAGTAGATAAAAATGAAAGAAAGCAAAAATCATGAAAAGCAGTTCTTCGATCGGGCGTTTGAATTTGGGAGGAGAAGACCTTTGTCAAAATTCTATGCAGTTGTTATGAGTAGCAGAAGGCATTATGAAAAGTTTCTTCTTTCTAGCTGTTCCAATATGAAGGTACTTGAATACGGTTGTGGAACGGGTTCGTATTCTTTTCTCTTGGCAAAGCATGGTGCGAAAGTTGCGGGTATTGATATATCCGAGGTAGCGGTGGAACTAGCCGAAGCACGAGCTAAGGAGGAAGGTTTAGAGGACATCGTTTTTTCGGTAATGGATGCAGAGGCGATGCAGTTTGAAGATAGCAGTTTTGACATAGTGTGTGGCACAGGTATTTTGCACCATCTGCACTTACATAAGGCTTTGAAGGAGTTAGCAAGAATCTTGACACCAACAGGCAAGGCAATCTTCATAGAACCTATGGGTCACAATCCAGCCATAAACCTTTTTAGAAAGTTGACACCACGCTACAGAACTGCAGGTGAACATCCTCTAACCGCTAAAGATCTTGAAGTCTTGAAGGAGTTCTTTCACCAAGCCAATTGTGACTTTTTCCATCTACTTTCGCTATTAGCAGTACCATTTCGAAATAGTAGGAAGTTTTTTTGGCTCCTTGAAACGCTAGACAACCTCGATAGAAAACTCTTTGAATGGCTACCTTTTTTGAGATTATTTGCTTGGGTGGTGACAATTATTCTTGAGAACCCAAGGAAGGCGCACTTCAGATAGCACAGACTCTGCGGCTGACGTCGTTCGCCCGAATGCTTCGCTACTTAGCAAGGCGCGAATACGTCGCTCGACAATCTCAAGATAAATCACACGGGTCGGGCTCGATCGTGATTGGGCCATATTTCCATTGCAAATCGAAAGGCTTAAGATCCAGGCCTTCACACCTTGCACAACCATCACCATAGATCTTTCCTTTTCCCTCGCAAGTATTCAGTCGCTCTGAGATGTTTGTCTGTGGTCGCTTTCTGGTAGGTCAATTTAGCCTCAAGACAACAGGATAACAGTGGCGACGGAAAAATAAGAACAGGCTCGGGGGTTGAAAATAAGGTTGGATTTCTCCAAAGAAAGGAAAGAAGGGATTAGTGGATTTGGATAACTCCTTGATTTTAAATAGTGGTCCCAGCGGGGATCGAACCCGCGTTTTCGGCGTGAGAGGCCGATGTCCTA
>CAYFYO010000149.1:4862-6253 GCA_964347335.1 uncultured Thermodesulfobacteriota bacterium | reverse complement strand
GACGACATATACAAACCAGCTCCTTTTACCGTAGGAGGAGGATTCAAGGATCCTTACGAATTCAAGACCTGCAAGTCTCTCATGATACATTTGGGCCACAGCCTCCCTACGAACCAGGACGTCATCGATTCTCTCCAATTGTGATATTCCCAGGGCACAATTGATATCACTAATCCGATAATTGAACCCGAGGCACGGGTGTTCCAGCCATCGCCCATCTCGACCCTGGTTTCTCAAAATCCTGCATGCCTGCGCGATATCACTGTTATCCGTTACGATCATCCCCCCTTCTCCGGTTGTCATCTGTTTATTGGGATAGAAGGCGAAAACGCCACAATCGCCAAAGCTCCCAACCCGCTGCCCTCTATATTCAGCACCAATTGCCTCACAGGCATCTTCTATGACCTTGAGACGATACCGAACTGCCAACTCGACTAAAGGATCCATATCGCAGGGGTTTCCAAAAACATGAACGGGCAGGATGGCGTGCGTTGCATCTCCGATTCTCTCCTCCACGCGAGAAACATCTATGTTGAGCGTCTCAGGGTTGATGTCCACGAAGACCGGTTTCCCTCGTTCATAGAGAACTGCATTTGCCGAAGCCACAAAACTAAAGGGTGTGGTGATCACCTCTTTTCCCTCTCCAATTCCCAAGGCCCTGACACAGAGATGCAATCCACTGGTCCCGCTATTGACCGCCACCGCGTGCTTACTCCCGGTGAAGGCTGCCATCTCTCTCTCAAATTCCAAGAGTCTCGGACCCAGGCTCAGATGGGGCGTCTTCAGGACCTCAACGACAGAATCAATATCTTTTTGCGTGACCTCTGGCCGTGATAGGGGAATCTTGAAGGATTTCATATGCCCTCGTTTCGTCTCGTTGCCCTGTCTAACCTGACCGTACTATTCTTGCAGGGACTCCGACGGCCGTCACATGTTCCGGAATGTCATCGATTACAACCGCTCCTGCCCCTATTGTGGACCACGGGCCGATTGATCTCCCTTGAATGGCTGTCGCGCAGGTGCCGAAATCAACTCCCTTCCCAAGCTTGACGTTCCCCGAAATATGGCAACCTGGAGCCAGGGTGCAATAATCGTCGATCATAACGTCGTGACTAATCGTGCAATCCACGTTGACTGTCACGTGCCTACCGATTCTGACCTGCGTCGTTACAATACTTCCAGCAGCAATTACGGTCCCCTCTCCTACCTCCACATACGTGGACATGAGCACCGAGGGATGGACAATCGAGCAGAACCTGAGTCCGAGATCTTCAGCTTTTTCGGCGAACTGGCGCTTGGTCACGCAGTCACCAACACCCGAGATGACGCGGACGTCATGAGAGGCCCTTTTTTCGAACCACCCAAAATCTCCAAGAACCGGCAGATTACAT
>CAYFYO010000149.1:0-4852 GCA_964347335.1 uncultured Thermodesulfobacteriota bacterium | reverse complement strand
TTTCCTTTGTTCGAAACATCCTCGTCAATAAAGCCCAAGACCTCCCACGTCCGCTCAACCTTGTTGTGGTCCTCAAATGCCCAGAGCACCTCTCGTGCATGGCCGCCAGCACCGAGTATAACCACCCTCTCCATTCTTTCTCACCATCACCTGGGATTTCTCTATTCTCCGCCCACCTATCGATCCTTTTCGATTTTTGTGAAATCAATTACTACCAGAATTGCCCATGCCCTGTAAATACCTCCCGCCACGCCTCTAAAATCGGAAACCCAGGGCCAGCATCTTAGGCGGTGGAGTTTGTGTTCCCCTGTTCCGACCCGGAAGAGCCCGTTTCGTCTGCCGCTTTGAACTCTTCGATGGTGGCCTGTCCCGGCTGACTGATCCCCTCCCGACTCACTATCTTCCACACCGTGATCATGAGGATTTGCATATCAAGCCAGATACTCCAATTATCCACGTACCAGACGTCCAGCCTGAACTTCTCCTCCCAGGTGATGGCATTCCGACCATTTATCTGGGACCATCCGGTTATGCCCGGCTTCACCTCGTGTCGGCGAGCCTGCTCTGGTGTATACCGATCGAGATACTGCATCAGCAGCGGCCGTGGCCCCACGAGGCTCATATCACCCAAAAGCACATTCAAGAGCTCTGGTAGCTCGTCCAAGCTCGTACTGCGCAACAACTTGCCAAAGGGTGTCAAACGCTCCCTGTCCTGGAGAAGATCTCCCCGTGCATCACGACCCTCCGTCATCGTCCGGAACTTAAAAATGCTGAACGGCTGTCCGTTCAAACCCGGTCGTTCTTGGCAGAAGAAAACAGGGCTTCCGTGGAGACACCGCGCCATGATAGCCAGCACCAAGAAAAGTGGAGACAGAAAAATGACCGCACTCAAAGCGACACATAAATCGATAACCCTTTTCATCGGCGATCTCTATCAGTTCGGCCCTCACCAGGTCGTTCGGCTACGGGGTGAGTGAGCATATCAAAAGAGAAAGTCTCCTTTCCTGAACTGGATACATGGGGGATTACTCGAACGATTTCCGACAATTAATGACAGTCAGTCTCTCGTATTCCTCAACCAACCGTCGATTCACAATCTGAGCGTCAAAATCCCGCATGGCTCGCTCCCGAGCGGCACGCCCCATTCGATGCCGAGTGGCGGGCTCAGACAACATCTCCGTCAGTGCACGCCTCAGTGCCTCAGGGTCCTTGGGAGGCACCAACAAGCCGGTTTCTCTGTCCACGACGGCGTCCACTAGACCGACGACTCGGGATACGACTGCTGGCACTCCCATAGCAGCAGCCTCTATGACCACACTTCCAAAACCCTCACGATAACTCGGTAAACAGAATAGGTCCGCAATTCCCATGTACTTTTCAGGCTCCCGGCTAAATCCAACCGCATGGATACGAGGGTTTTGAGACAATTCACGAACGGTTTCCTCTGGAAGGGGGTCCCGGTCCGGCTCAAAAGGCCCGACTAAAACAAGCTCTACGTCCTCCCGATCAACTTGAAGCATCTGAAAAGTCGATATCAGTTCACAGATGCCTTTGTCCTTTGTCAAACGCCCGACAAACAATATGACCAGGGACTTTTCAGAAACCTTCAGATCCCGCCGCTGAGCAGCTCTGCGCTCTCCCTTGAAAGAACTCGGATCAAAACGTCCCAAATCAACGCCACTGATAGAGCCTGCACCAAGCACAGAGATTCTCGACGGTGAAACCAGTCGCTCCTTCACGAGGAAGTCCCGCTGTGACTGGCTGTCTGCGTAGCACTGCGTATTCAAATGACCAATCAGCCAGTCGCACCCCCTCATCATCGCCCGAGACACCCCGCCCATTCCAACCCAGACTTGTCCTGTAAACGTGTGCATTCGGACCGGGACCCGGGCCAGTGCACCCGCAAGTGCTGTGAGCAGACCAGCTTTGGGCGTACTCGAGTGGACAATATCAAATCGCTTTCGCCTGAACAACCTTACCAGGGCAAGCAGGGAAAGAAAATCACGCCACGGCGCTGGTGCCCGAGCCATCTCCACAGGACGATATCTTAAATGCAATGAAGTCCCGATTTCATCAAGAATTTCACCGGGACTTGATATCAGTGTTAGCTCAATCCCTTGCTGGGCGATGTATTTCAGTTGGTCATAGAGCAGCGTGGCAAAAGTGAACGGTACCGTCACAATGCGACAGATCCGCATCGGCCTCGAATGGACCACTGCCATCTTCTTTCGATGTCGCAAAATTTTAATAATTCCTATAACTTATATTTCAATTCCTGACAATTGGCATTAAGGGAGGGGGACATTTCAAATCCCTCACCGTCGGGAACCGAATCACGCTCCAGAGGCACGCACCAGGCCGTATCCCCCAATGAGATCTGGCCCTCTTCGATGCGATTCTGTGCACGGATGCTTCTCTTTTCCGGTGGGACATGGAATATCTCGGAGAGCTTCCGTGGCATCAGGTCCGATCCCCATTCAGCTTATTCTTCGCTCAGTCGAATGCGTTCGAACCAAACCCTTCAAAGCCCCGATGATTTTGCCCAGATCGATGATAAACCCAGCCAGCGGAAGGGTCAACAACGACAAAGGATGCTCCAGGGCAATTCTGAAACCGCGAGATTTCAGAAAGGGAACACAATATCCTCTGCAGACTACATAGAGGGCCAAAAAGAGGAGGGCTCCCGTCGGCTCCAGAAAAAGGGCAAGCAGGAAAAGAGCTGTTAGCAGTAGGTAAGCATAAGGATAATAATATCCGTGCACGCCAACCGTGCCCTGCGCATATTCGACACTTTTCACAAACAGATTCTTCAGCGAACCTGCGTAATTAATCCCGTTGTATCGAAGGACCACACCCCGGTTGATCCCCCGGAGAACCCCCACCGTCTTCAGCCGATTAGCCCAGTCGACATCATAGCCTGCCCTCCTCCCTTCCAAAAAAGGACCCGCCCGATCAAGAACAGATTTCCTCATCAAGCTTGACGGTATGCAGGGGCGAAAGCGCCTGTAACCATAGGTTTGCGCCGATGCCGCCCGATCCCATAGATTTGCGCCCTCCAGGTAGCACCCTCCGGAAACGACCCCGAAATTCCCGGAATTCATAAAATCAACCTGTTTCTCAAGCCAATCTGTGCTGAAAAGGAGACCGCAGTCCATAAAGGCGATGAGTCCGCTCTTCGAGACGCGGACCCCCTCATTTCGCGACGAACTGGGGACCTTGGTCAACGCTCTGAGATTGATATACCGTACATCTGCCAGCTGGTCGCGGTTCTTTTCGATCCATCCCTGAATGATCTCGTAGGTCCCATCCGTCGACCCCGAATCGACAAGAATCACCTCCTGAGGCCGAACCGATTGACAAGACAAGAGGGTGAGAGTTGTCAAGATCGTCTCAGCCTCATTATAGTAGGGGATGACAACCGAAATCCCCTGATTCATCATTGCTTTTTCCTTGCCAGGAAGTATTCCCGATACCAGGCCACCGTTGACCGAATACCAGAATCAAAATCGGTTTCGGGTTTCCATCCACACAGTTTGTTTACCTTGTCAAAAGTCATGTACTGGCAGTCAATCTCGCCGGTCGTTTTCTTGTTAGCCCATAACTTTTCAATCTTCGCATACTTCTCCTCCTGTTCCGTCAATTCAAACACCTTTCTAACGACCTCCTGAACGCTGTGAGGGTCATTCGTACCCGCATTAAAAACCTCCCCCCGTAAATCGCTGTTTTTCGCGAGCCTTTCAGCGAGAAGCGTGTACAGCTGAACCGCATCGTCAACAAAGACATAATCCCTAACCTGGGTGCCGTCACTCCGCGGAACAAAATCACCGTACCCAAGGGCGCAGCGCACCGCATCCGGAATCAAAGCCGAAAAGTTCAGTTGTCCGGGTCCGTAGATGTTGGAAAACCGCGTGACGATGACTGGCAGACGGTACAGGGGATATGCGTAAGACTGGGCGATCATATCTGCACAGGCCTTTGATACATCATAAGGATACGTGGGAATGAGAGGATATGTCTCCCTGTAGGGCATCTTTTCTCTTCCATATTCACCGTATGCCTTATCAGAAGAGGCCATGATGAAAGCTTCAATGTTTTCCCCGTTCTGGCGAACTGCCTCGAGAAGTGAGTACGTGCCCCGAATGTTTGTCTCCCAGGTCAGGAAAGGATAGGCCCTCGCCACGCCGACCTCGACTTGAGCGGCAAGGTGAAATACGCACGCAATCCGCTCCTCGACAATCACGCGGGTCAGGAGTTCCTTGTCGAGAAGGTCACCGTGAACCAATGTCGCTCGAGAGTCGAGGCCTTCAAAATAGAGAAAGCTGTCGTGGTTGATATTTCGAATAAGTCCAAAAACCTCAGCCCCCTGACCAATCAGAGACTTCGATATGTTGCCGCCGATAAAGCCATTGATACCGGTTATGAGAACCCTTTTGCCCTTCCAGAAAGAACCGTCACTCATTTTTCTTTTTCTCTATCCTTTCCACCACACGAGTAATGTTGGTCTCAGCCTCTTGGAGTTCCTTAACCGTATTCACCGTAATATGGGTCCCCTTGTGTCTGTAACTGTACAGGTTGCCCTCACTCGTAATCTGATGAAGGAAGTCCAAGAAAGTGTGGTGCCGAGAAACCTGCCTCATGATCCGCTGGCTGAAATAGTAGTAGCCTATATTTATCCATTTATCGAGTACGGGTTTTTCGACGAACGAGGTGACTTGGCCCGTGTCCGCCATTTCTATGACACCGAACTGACTTTGGAGGGGGTAACAGGTGAGGGACACGTCGCCGTCATGACGATGATGAAAGCGAATCAAACCGTCGAGGTCGACGTCCGCGAGGGTGTCACCATAACTCA
>CAYFYO010000148.1:0-6411 GCA_964347335.1 uncultured Thermodesulfobacteriota bacterium | reverse complement strand
ATCCCTTTGTTCCGTGCCACCCGTGAAGGATCGAGCCGGATTGGCAAAGATCGTGACGACTCAGCGTTATTCCTGCAAAAAGCCCTTCCCAAGGGAACGGCAGAATAATACCTTCTTGACAGGCGCCGCCTTTGATGGATGTTGATTTGCGTCACAAACAACAACCCCGGACTTCTTTTCTTCTGTCAGAGTATCTCTGAAATCTATTTCACTGGGTGTCAGATCACATCTCGGTCACTCAACTCGAATACTGTATAGAAGATTCTGTAATCCTCATGAAAAAATCGCTTTGTAAACTTCTCCCATGGTGAGCCTTAGCCCCTGACGGTAGGCATCTTCCCATCTCTTCGTTTTATCGACCCATCCCTGTGTGGTTGTTCCGGGTGGTATATCATCCCAGACAGGTTTATTGGGATAGTTAATCACAATATCGCCGTCTACATACTTCTGGTTTGTCTCATCCCAAGTAGCCTGTTTGAGTTGCAGTGCATTCCTGTATCCAAGCCTCATCAATGCCATCAGCCGATTTCTCCCTCCACCAGCGGCCAGACACGCTGCACCCGTTAGGAAATGGATTCGAACCGGGCCTTCCTTGACGAACTCTGAAAGATATTTCCCTTCGATGAGTTTGTTTCTCGTAATCCAGTCTATTTTCCCCTCTGGCCCTTCAAAATCTCTGCGCAGGGAACGCATGTCGGTGATATGACTGTCATGTTGATCAAGATGTCGACCGTAGGGCACGAGTCTTACCTTTTGCCCATCCGTGGTGAAAGTAAAGTCCTTTGCGCCGGGCAGACCACTCTTTAATGCGAGCGCTCTGAAGAAGTTATATTCCGGGTATCTGATGTTGCAATAAGCCCCGTGGATGACTCTAAGAAGGAATCCGATTCTTAGCCTTTCCTTGATAATATTGATCTGTTTCCTATTCATACGAGTTTATACGAGTTTTTCTTCGAGGATGCGATAAAGGCGCTCTCGCATTCCTTCATAATTCAACATCCGGGCTTTACCTCCGCGATCGGTTTGGACCCAATACACTTCGCCCTTTAACTTCTTCAAGTATTTATCATCGATTGTTTCCTCATCATCCACGGTGATCGGGAGGACCTGCACGATTCCTTTCGCCTCTAAATCAGGCAGGAAAGATCTTATCTGTTCCTCATAGATCTTGAGGCGGGTTTTGACCCTTTCCACCCGGTCACTCATTCGCTTGATCAATCTTTTTCCGCATCGATCACAGATTCCCTCCACCTTGGGTGGGTCAAAATCACTGTAAGTGGTTTTACACTCGACGCAGGAGCGCCGGTCGAAAAGCATGATACCGTCTATGAGAAAAGCTTTCGGTACCTCCAGCAGGAATACGATGTCGAAGTCTATTTCTGCCAGCAGCAAATCCGCCTGGGCCTTTGTCCTTGGAAATCCCTCCAGTACGAAACCGCGTTGTTGACAATCACTCCGATTCAGATAATCCATAATGATCGGATATACGATATGATCTGGAAGAAGGGTACCTTTCTTCGTCGTTTCCATAACTCTCAAAGAGAGTTCGGCATTGGGATCTTGGCGTACCTTTTCCCTCAAGATAGCCCCGAGCCCAACATGAATTAGGCCTAATGCCTCTAAGTCTTTGGATCTATTTCCTTTTCCGCTTCCTGTTGGTCCCAGGAGGAGGATTTTCTTACCCTTCATGGCAGCTTTGAGTTTCTCGAGTCTTTCCATTACCCGCCTTTCTAGCCTTTCGTGGCATTCACTCCATCTCTCCTAGGATATCCACAAGATGGTCATATGTGCTGATCGTGATATCAGCGGAATTATTGTCTTTGTACTTATCATTGATACCGGTAAATAATATGGCTCTCATTTTTGCTTCTTTAGCACCCACAATATCTGAATATTCTGAATCCCCGATATGAACGGCGTCTTCCGTACGACAGCTTAACTTATCCAAGGTGTGCTCAAATATTTGTTTGTGAGGCTTGGCGACACCCGCCTCATCGGAAAATGTAAGATGTGAAAAATATCGAGTAAAATCGTATCCTTGGAGTAAGTGTCTTACCGTCTCACCTGAATGCCACCCGGTATTGCAAATGACCGCCAGCTTGTAGGATTTGGTTAATACCGCGAGCACCTCTTTGATACCCGTCACCACAGGTGGGCGATATTCGAGGGCAATCCGGTCACAGTAGTCTGCTATTTTGTCTATCTGAGAGGCTGGAATCTGGACATCAGCAAGCTGCACGATTGTCTTAGCCCTCATCGTGCTGTTCTGGGTTTTTCGGTGCTGAACAATGTGGTTCTGGAATAGGGTAGCCTCTTTCCGGAAAAGTTCATCAATTTCATCTTGAGTAATCGGAAAGCCGTTCTCATTGAAGATTTGACGAAAATACTCCTTCTGCTTCTTGGCCCGACTTGCGTCATCGTCTAGCAGAGTGTCCCAACAATCAAAGGTTATCGCCTTTACCATTTCTAGACTCCTTCCCTTTTGGCTTCGACTAAACTGGAATTGAGAAGATTGCTTGCTAAGAATCGTATCACCTCGGCCTCGGATATTCAGCTCGCACGGCTCTCCCTGCACTGCCATTCTAGGCGGCGATAAGGTTAAACGGGCAGAGGGGGCAAAGTGTCCGGTGTCTCAAGTCTTGCCTGCCTTAGCATCCGCCTGGTCGATTGCCGAGGAATCCCTTTGGGATACCATATTCATACAGCTTACTCAACAACCTCCCCACATACCGGCATATGACTTCGTGAAAGCCAACGAATCCCCATAAGTTTCTCGGCAGTGCGGTCAATGATATAATGCCAATACCGATTCCTGAAGAAGGAGAGGAAAATGCCTGAATACAAGAGAGGAAATCGAAGAGTTGGCTTTATCATCTTCTTCACGGTCCTACTTGCCTTATCTGTTTCTGGAGCAGCCAAGGCGGAGGCGCCGAGGGAGGAAGAGATTGTTCTTGGTTGTGTGTGGATGGCTCCAGTGGGCGACATGGGCTGGACGTATGCACATGACTTGGGTAGGCAGTTTGTCGAAAAGGAAATTCCGAACGTCAAATCAATTGTTCAGGAGAGTGTCAGTGTCGCCGATGCTCCCGCCGTCATCGATACCATGATCGAGGAGGGAGCTGATATCATCATCGCCAATGCCATTCAGTATCAGGATGTCTGTATTCAGAAGGGGAAACAATATCCGGACAAATACTTCGTCTATGTTGCCGGCCGGGAGACGAGTCGAAATGTGGCAACAATCTTCGGGGCCATGTATCAGCCCACCTACCTGACCGGTCTTATGGCAGGAGCGCTCACAAAAACGGGGAAGATAGGATTCGTTGGAGCCATGCCGCTTCCTCAGGTCATCAGAAGAATCAACGCCATGACAATTGGTGCAAGAGAGGTGAATCCCACAGCACAAATCCATGTCATTTATACGAACAACTGGTATGACCCGCCTACCGAAAGAGATGTAGCGATCACCCTGATTGGTCTTGGATGCGACGTTCTCGCTCAACATCAGGATTCTCCGGCGGCAGTGGAGGCGGCAAATGGCAAGGGAGTGTATTGTTTTGGTTTTGACGCCGACATGAGCCAGTTCGCGCCGGATTATCATGTGACGGCTCCCATTTGGCACTGGGGGCCGATGTATAAGAGGATTGTTGAAGACTATCAGAGAGGGACGCCGAAAGCATTTGCCGATATCTGGGGAACAATGGCTGACAAAATGGTTGATCTCTCCCCAATAAACCCGAGGGTACCGCTCCCTCCGGATATCTCAAAACTCGTGGAAAAAAGAAAGATCGAGATCATCCAAGGTGACTTTGAGCCCTTCACCGGTCCTATTCGGGACGTAAACGGAAAGACCAGGCTTCCAGAGGGAAAGAAGATTTCATATGAAGAACTTAGGAAAATGGACTGGTATGTAGAAGGGGTAATTGCTCCTCCATAGAGGTTCTTGTGAGATCGGATACAGTCGTCGAACTCAAAGGGATTACAAAAGGCTTCCCAGGGGTTGTGGCAAACAATGATGTCGACTTTGAACTGAAGGGGGGTGAAGTCCATGCCCTCCTTGGGGAGAACGGTGCTGGAAAGACCACCTTAATGAACATCCTCTCGGGGCTTCTGAGGCCCGATAAGGGAGAGATAAGGATCTTTGGAAAGCCAGCGTCTTTCCGTTCTCCTCGGGAAGCCATTTCGCGCGGAATCGGCATGGTTCATCAGCAGTTTCTTCTGGTGCCGTCCCTTTCGGTCCTGAAAAACATCATACTCGGTCATAGGGAAGAAGGGTTCGTCCCAAATCTGCGAAACGTCGAAAAGAAGATCAGGGCGCTGAGCGACAATTACAACCTTCAGGTTGAACCGGGTGCCAAGGTCTGGCAACTATCGGCAGGTGAAAAACAGCGAGCTGAGATCCTGAAGGCTCTGTATCGAAAGGCAAGGGTGCTCATACTTGATGAACCCACGTCGGTACTGACTCCCCGGGAAGCAGAGCGTCTCATTCATTCGCTTCAGGAAATGGTCTCCAGAGGAGACCTCTCGGTCGTTTTCGTTTCTCATAAACTTCCCGAGGTGATAGCGGTGAGTAATCGGATAACAGTACTCAGGCGTGGAAGATTGGTTGCAGCGATGGAGAACGAAAACGTCGATCATGCCGTTTTGTCGAGGGCAATGGTCGGCAGAGAACTCGAAAAGCGAGTCTCTCCGAGGAGAAGAGAAAAGGGAAGGATCCTATTGCAGGTTGAGGATCTTGCGGTGTCGGATGACAGAGGGTTGCCTGCCGTTAGCGGGGTGACTTTTACCGTAGCTGAGGGTGAGATTCTGGGAATCGCTGGTGTCGCAGGAAATGGGCAGAGAGAACTCGGGGAGGCAGTGATAGGCTTGAGGCGTGCGACGAATGGGAGACTCATATTCTGCGGGGAAGAGATTAGCAGAATAACGACGAGAGAAGCAATCGAGAAGAGGATCGGATTCATACCAGAGGAACCTCTGACAGTGGGCCTGGCCAGGGCTCTCTCGGTGTCCGATAATCTTATCCTCAGTACCTACCGGTCAAGCCGTTTCCTGAGGAAGGGGTTCTTGGATTACAACAACATAGAGGAATTTTCGAGAGGGCTGGTTGCTACATACCGCATCAAAGCCCCCGATCTTCGCCTCCAGGTCGGACACCTCTCGGGGGGGAATGTGCAGCGTCTCGTCCTTGGGAGGGAGCTCTCGAGGGACCTGAAACTCCTCGTCGCAAATCACCCAACCAGGGGGCTCGATATTGGGGCATCGGATTTTGTGTGGCAGAAACTCATTTCCCTGAGGGAAAAGCGGGTGGGGATTATTCTCATTTCCGAGGACCTCGACGAAATAGAGACCCTGAGTGACAGAGTCGCCGTTATGTATCGGGGAAAGTTACAAAGCGTCCCAGAGTCTGACCGAGTCAATCGAGAAAAGGTTGGCCTGCTCATGATGGGAGTTGGAAAGGGAGAATGAGGCGATTCGTCTTTGAGAGGAGGCTGTCGACAACCCAAGAAGGCTACGTGCTCGTTACGTTTTTCTCAATCCTTTTTTCGATCTTCTTGTTCGGAGTTTTTCTTCTCCTCGGTGGCTCAAACCCCATCGTTGCCTACCTGAAAATGCTGGGTTCCGCCTTTGGATCCTATAAAGGCGTATCTCACACCACCCTGAGGATGATTCCCCTCGTATTCACAGCGCTCGCCTTTGCCCTTCCCTATCGGGCCGGTATTTGGAATATCGGGGCGGAAGGCCAAATGTACATGGGGGCCTTTCTGGGTGCGGGAGTCGCCCTCTTCATTCCAGGACTTCCAGACCTTCTCGTGGTCTCGACGATCATTTTGTCTGGATTTCTGGCAGGGGCTCTCTGGGGTGCAATTGCTGGCATATTTCGAGGGCTTTTGAAGGTTGATGAAATTGTCACAACCTTAATGATGAACTACATTGCAAGCCTGTGGGTAAGCTATCTGGTCACTGGACCTTGGCGAGAAAGGGGAGGATGGGGATATCCCCAATCTTCTCTCCTACCCGAAGAGAGGTGGATACCCTCAATCGGTGGGACAGAGATACCCATAACAGTTGTACTCGGCCTTCTCTTTGCTCTTATGATCGCCTTACTCCTGAGAAGGTCGAGATTGGGATACGAGATCAGAGTTGTCGGATCCAATCCAAAAACAGCGGAGCTTGTAGGAATCAGCTCATTGAAAACAATTCTCTTGGTGATGTTCCTTGCCGGTGGGCTTGCAGGGATCGCGGGCGCCGGAGAGATCGCAGGTGTTCAACACAGATTGAGAATGGGATTCTCACCAGGCTACGGGTTTACGGGAATTGTCATCGCCTTCCTTTCCAGGGGGAACCCTCTGGTCATAATCCCGGTATCATTTCTCTTCGCAGGTATGATTGTCGGAGGCAACACACTTCAAA
>CAYFYO010000147.1:0-6489 GCA_964347335.1 uncultured Thermodesulfobacteriota bacterium | reverse complement strand
GCGTTTGAAATCTGCTACAGATCCGAGGTCAGCGATTTGAGGATTGCAGTTAGTACTAATTCGTTTAGTAATGGCTCATAGAGAGGGGCAAAAAGAGGATTGACTTGATTCCTGGATCTGGTAATATGGGTTTGGAACGCCCGCTGACCTGAAGCTGGGAATCGGGCACAATGGAAGCTGAGTAGAGGTGGAGCCCGTTTCTTTCGAAATGGAAGGGACGGGTTCTTTTCTTTATCTAGGAACTCTCGCTTGAGGTTAGACCACGGAAAAAGACCTCAAAAAGTGCCCGTCTCTTTCCTAGTAGAACGTGACTATTCTGTTAGGAACCTAAGACTACTAATGGTAGGAATCGATCAAGAAGAGTTTCCTGATCCAAACCTAACTCTGAAAATGCTATTTTGATTTCCCAAAAACGCGTTAAAGTCTTGGAAAGGAGGGAACATCATGGCGTTAAGCACAAAAGGCTTGAAGAAGAAAACAGTAGGGGTGATAACCAGGCGACGGTTCATCAAAACCACCTTGGCGGCCGGTGCTTTGGTCGGAACAGGTGGCCTAATATTTCCCCGTTATGGCGCCGCCAAACCGAAGACTCTCAAAATTCTGAAATGGGCCCACTTTGTCCCCTCCTTTGACAAGTGGTTCAAAACCACATATGTCAGAGAGTGGGGTGAGAAGAACGACACCGAGGTCATCGTCGACCATGTCTCCATCATGGAATTGCTCGAAATGCCTGTCGCCGAGGTCTCGGCTCAGAGGGGGCACGACCTGGTCATGTTCGTCCAGTCGCCCCCGGCTTTCGAAAATCACGTGATCGATCATCGCGAGATTTACCAGGAGTGTGAAAAGAAATACGGCAAGGCGATCCCATTGGCTATCAAGAGTACTTACAATCCCAGAACCAAGAAATATTATGGCTTCTCTGACAGTTACGCCCCAGACCCAATCAACTACCGCAAGGATCTTTGGGATGGGGTGGGTATGTACCCTAATACCTGGGAGGATGTGCGTATCGGCGGTGCAAAGATCAAGAAGAAGTATGGCAATCCGGTAGGTATCGGTCTCTCTTCCGGAGACGATGACTCTAGTATGGCCGTACGGGCTATCATGCACTCCTATGGGGCCTCGGTTCAGGACGAAGAGGGGAACGTTGCCATCAACTCAAAGCAGACCTTAGAAGCCGTGAAATTCGTCCGGGCCCTTTTCAAGGAAGCGATGACACCTGAGGTGTTCACCTGGAATCCCGCTTCCAACAATCGCTTCATGCTGGAGGGCAAGGGCTCTCTGGCCATGAATGCGATCTCCATCACCCGAACCGCCGAGAATAAGAAAATGACCGAGATGTCCAACAAGATCTGGCTGGCCAAACCACCAGCAGGTCCAGTGAGACGTATCGGACTGGGGCACATCACGGCCGTGTATGTCATCTGGAACTTCGCCGAGAACATCGAGGGAGCCAAACAATTCCTTGTTGATTATATCGGTAACTCCAGGAAGGTGTTTCTTGCCAGCGAGTTTTACAACTTCCCATGCTTTCCCGATACTGTTCCTGATCTGAAAAAGCTCATCGCGAACGACCCCAAGGCTGACCCTCCCGATAAGTATAAGGTCCTGGAGGAAGCCCAGGAGTGGGGGACCAACGTCGGCTACCCCGGCCACGCCAACGCGGCCATCGATGAGATCCGCGGCACCTATGTTATCACAACGATGTTTAAGAAGGCTGCCACGGGTGAGGCTACCCCTGAGGATGCCATCAAGGAAGCAGAGGCGAAGTGCAAGAATATTTTCGCCACATGGAAGGAAAAAGGGCTCGTATAGTCCCGGGAGTGGGTTCGCGGGTCGAATTCGTCCAGGCGAAATCTCTGTCAGGTTCTCGCGGGAGGGGGGTGTTAAGCCGGTGTGATTTCTTTTCACTTACCCTGACTTTTACTCTGCCTTGCGCAGGGCGTCATAAGGCGTCTCCAGCATCCCTGCCTTGCGTAAGCCGTCCAATAGACGATCCTTATCTACGGGGTTCTTGTAACTCCACAGCGGATGTCTCCTTACAAGTGATAAGGTGACAACACTTGGAAGGGCTTTTTGGAGTTCTTCGATTGTGGCTGCAGCCTCTTGCTTGCGGCCTAACTGCGCTTGCGCGGCAGCGAGAGGAATCAGTGGCACGTAGTTTTCAGGGTTAAGTTTGAGGGCCCTCTCAAACAAAGTAGCAGCCTCTGCGAATTGTTCCATAACAAAGTGGGCAAGCCCGAGAACAAACAAATGATAGGCTGGGTAATGGGGATCAAGCCGGATAGCTCTTTTGACAAAGTCAAGGGCCTCCTTCGGTCTGCCATTGTAGATTAAGGCGTAAGCCTTGGCAAGATAGCTATTCGCATTATTGGGATCGAGGGCGATGGCGTGCTCTGCCATGGCAACGGCCTCTTCGTGCCTGTGCGAATCAATAAGCATCTTTGAAGCGACTTGGTATGCGAGAGGTGTCGGCTTGTCCATGGCCTTTTTCAGGTATCCCTCCGCCCGGTCGCGAGCCTCCCACCATGATAGACCCAGATAAAAGGTCCATAAATTATGCGAGCTTTCCCAGTAAGTCAAGGCTAGCGCGGCATAGGCCGGTCCATAACTCGGATCTAACTCGATGGCCTTCTCAAAATAGGAAACTGCCTTGGCGTGGTCCTCGGGCGTACGTCGGACGTAATGCGCCCGGCCTTGCAGGAAAGCATCATAAGCCGAGATGTTGTCGGTATACTTGCGTGCGATCTGTTCCTGTTCGCCCGATGTCAACTTCACCGCGAGGGCTGCGACAATCTTCCCTGTGATCCTGTCCTGCAAGGCAAAAACGTCATCGATGTGGCCATCATAGCGGTCGGCCCACAGGTGATGGCCCGTGGTGGCGTCGATTAGCTGCGCGTTAATTCGAACCTGTTCCCCGGCTTTTCGGACACTGCCCTCCAGCACGTAGCGCACACCGAGTTCCTGCGCCACTTGTTGCACCTTCACAGGCTTGCCCTTGTATGTGAAGACCGAGTTACGGGCGATGACAAACAATCCGGAAACCTTGGAAAGATCCGTGATGAGATCATCGGTCATCCCGTCGCTGAAATACTCCTGCTCCTGACCGCCACCCACTTTGACAAATGGCAGCACGGCAATGGAGGGTATCTCCGGTAGCGGGAACGCCATCCTCTCCTCAGAGGTGACCTCCACTGGGGGAGAAGGGCGCAAGAAAAAATCCCAAACTGCCGCGGCTGCCGCGCCCACCGCCAGAACGGCTACTATGGCCACCACCAGATTACGCCATCTCCGTCCCACAGTCTTCTTCGCTTTTATAACTCTGTGGGCAGCAGCACCCGGGTAGGATAGAACCCGATATGCTCTAACCGGTTTGTCTATATTCTTGACCTCTTGCTCCCCTAGATACTCGTATTGTAGTCCCATCTTACTTTCAACGGAATCACATACGGTCCCAGATATGCAAATGCCTCCTCCCTCGGCAAGCCCCTCCATTCGCGCTGCTATATTGACACCATCCCCGTAGATCCGTTTCCCCTCTTCGACTATGTCCCCGAGGTTGACACCAATCCGAAACTGCATCCTGCGGTCTTCGGGCAACTCAGCATTCCGTTCAGCTAACTCGCGCTGGATCTCCACTGCGCAATTCACGGCATCCACCACGCTGGTAAACTCAGCCAAAATGTTGTCACCTGGTGTGTCCACCACTCGGCCTCGGTACTGCTGGATGAGGCTTGTCATCGTCGCACGATAAGAGGTTAAGGTTCGGATGGTAGCCTCCTCATCATCTCTCATGAGGCGGCTATAACCTTCTACATCTGCACTGAGGATAGCAGTGAGCTTACGTTTAAAGCTCTCCTCAGGCATGGGATCACCCCCTTGAGTTTGCAGTAGCGGGAGAGAATTAGGGAAACGATGTGTCAGGAGCGGATTAGGCAGGAGCGTGGAGTTCTGCTATCAGTGGAACCAAAGACTACTTCAAGTTGGATGCAGCAGGAGGCTTGCCGGATTCGTAACTCCCCTTCTGCCTTTTTACCACGAGGGATTTGAAATGGCAACTTCCTTGGTGGCACGGGTCGTTTTGCCCTGCTATTTAGTCTAATGCGGAGGTTATGATTTCAAGATGAGATCGCAAGTTATCACCGATGCTTGAAACTGTTTATTTCCGGAGCAAATCAACACTCCCGAGGACTGCTCCAGACTGTATATGTCAATTAGGAGTTAACGCCTTTGGCCTATTGATTTTTCTCTTGACACCCTTCCCCAGGAGTTAGAATCATTCCGATAGAGGTGGTGGGAAGATACTTCATCCAGAGTTTCCCGAGACAGAAGACCTTTCATGTTGAAATACTGATCATTCACCTGGCTGCTTCGGACCCATAGGATTCTGTTTATTTCTTCCACAAATCGTCAGTTTTGGGGTAGGCTGCAAACTCGCTGATCCAGTGAGTTCTCGGCTTCCTCTAAGCAAAGGTATCATAGGGTTGACAGCCACGGATTGCGATTCTAGATCCCTTCTTTGATTGGACTGTGAAGGTTCCGTCTCCTTCGTAGTTAATCTTGATTGTCCAAGCTGAATCACGGCTCTCTTTATCGATTCCCAATATCTCAATCTCTGGCGCTTTTCCATCATAAGCCTGAGAAAGACTTTGAACGGACTGGCCCGGGTCTTTGGATCTCAAAAATAAGCACAGTTTCCTTCCCATCTTGACCCCTCCTGTGCCCCGTCGATCGATGATGCCCACATCGGAAACTCAAATGCTTCAAATTAACTTTACCAAGTGGCGCGCAACCTTTTTCAAGTGTCCGTGGCGACTTTTTACATGAATTGACAGGTACTTACACTTCCAGAATGTCTGAGGATTCAGGTGAGAATCGGAGAGATGATCCATCGCAGGGAGGCTGAAGGCAGGGAAGCATTGGCTCTGCTATTTTGATTTCAGAATTGAGCATCCAGGCTCTGTTCCGAACGCGCAATATTTGAAAGGCCAATCAACGGGGCTGGACAACGGGAAAAGCGTTTACTCCTCAGATCCTATTTTGTGATGACAACCTTACGTCCCGTTAGCCAAAGCACAAGCACAACAATCAATGCGACAACCAGCAGAAATATTATTAACCCCTCGGTATCGCCACCAACCTTTAATTCATCAAGCATAAGAGCAAGTTGATGGATCTGCTGATCGCTCAGTTGTCCTAGCCGTCTCTGGATTTCCTCCTGGGAAAAACCTAATTGTTCTAGCCTTTCTCGTACCATTTTCATTTCCAGTATCTTCTGGATCTTTTCAAGGTCGTTAGGTCTGTCAAACTGAGAAAGAGCGACCACCTCCGAGGGTGAAAACCCCGCATACACTCTCGGGACGATGCCCATCACAAATATTGCCACGATCAGATAGCATGAGAGACATTTCCAGGACAGCTTCTTCATTTCACCAAACTCCTTTCTGACTTTGGGTAAAAAACAAGGTTTTGGAGGATACTAGGGTCTTCCGTGGAAAATACTCAAAAACAATGTAGGGTCAACAAAAACCCTGAGAAATAGGATATGCCAGAAGACTGACATGACACTGCTTCAACTTTATGATACACTCAAATCCTTTGATGAGAGTACTCTGCAAGATGTTCCTACTGTAAGAAGCGAGGAGGAGAAGCGGTCGGTGAATCGGAAATATGTTCTAATCATTTTGCTCGCGGTCATTTCTACCGGATTAATTGGCTACGCCTTTTATCTTTATTTGGGAACCGACAAACGAGCCCCTGAAAAAAATCGGCAGTTCGAAGAAGAGATTGAAGCGAAACACGCTTCAGAATCCGTAACGGAAGAGGAGATCGAACGAGAGGATGAGGTCCGTCGCTCAGAAAAGGAGACCTCGGCGTCCGGTTTGATCAAAAAACCCGCTGGTGAGGATGATGGAGTAAGAGGGAGCCGTGCCGTGATCCGGCGATCGGCGATTGCGCTGGCTGTGGAAAACCGGGAGCCTAAGGATGTCCGCGACCGTTTTTCGGTCGGTCACGGGAGAGTCTACTGGTGGGCCCAAGTGATCAACGGCAAGGGAGGAAAAATTGTTGTGCGATGGGTCATGAAGGGGGAAAAATTGGCGGAGACCCACCTTCCAGTTGGTTCCAACAGCTGGCGAACCTGGGCTTACATCACTCTCAGACCAAACATGATCGGCCCGGTCCAGATTCAGATCCTCAACGAGGAAGGCGAACTCCTCAAAACCGAATCCTTTGAAATAGTAGCCAGGGGGCAGACGGAAGAGAGGGATACTCTCTCAGAGATGAATAGAAACGGAGAAGAACCCTCGCTTCATAGAGAGCCATGGCGGTCGCGACCGAGAGAACCTTAGTGATTGACGCAAGTGGTTTTGGCCGCCTTTTGCTCTACTTGAATCTGTTAATTTCAAGATGATATCGCCGGATCCCAGTCTTGCCTGAAACTGTTTATTTCCGAAGCAAATAAACACTTCTAGGGACTCGCCCAGACTG
>CAYFYO010000146.1:0-6534 GCA_964347335.1 uncultured Thermodesulfobacteriota bacterium | reverse complement strand
TCTCAATTGGGAGGATTCAAGGTGCAGGGCAAGAGCGCAGAAGCGGCGAGGAAGATAATCGGTGATGCGAAAGCTCTGGAGGAGGCGGGCGCATTTTCCGTTGTCTTGGAAGCAATACCTGCGGCGATCGCGGGGCGCATCACCGAAAGCGTTGGTATCCCGACGATCGGAATCGGAGCAGGAATCCAGTGCGATGGCCAGGTTCTCGTGTATCAGGACATGATCGGTCTTTTTGACCGTTTCGTGCCCAAGTTCGTCAAACAGTATGCCCAGGTTGGCGAGATTATGCTCAAATCATTCAGGCAGTTTAAGGAGGAAGTGGACCAAGGGGTCTTCCCAGCGGAAGAGCACAGCTTCAAGATCGAAGAGAAGGAATTCGAAAAGATTTAGGGTCTGAGGCGTGGGAAGTTAAATGGTTGGTGTTATGATTTGAGAAGCGTTGGGAGCAGGTCGATAACGATCTCCCTTTTTATTGACCACAGCTCAGCCATGATTTCGCGAACCGCCTCCCATTTGACTCCAGGCGTGTTGACGTTCGCCTTCAACTTCTCGAGCAGCTCCCCGGTCTTTTTTAGCCCCATCATGTCGCCCATGACTCCCTGAATCTTCTGCCAGTTAGGGTCAGTACTCTTCATCTCTTTCGTGAGGTCTGCCATCATTCGGTCGACGGCCTTTTCCCTCGCAGATGCAGAAAGATGTTGTTTTGTGATAACGTCGAAGTTGGGCTCGATCTTTTGATCCATCGTGCTCTCCAATTTCAGGGGTTCTTGGACGACTGCCCTTCGCCCTTCCTCACCTGCCTCAACCAAGGCCTTCTCCACAAGAGCCTCGACTTGAGCTTCTACAGGGGCTTCTTTCTGAAGGATTTCATCGGCGGATGAGAAAAGGAGCTCTTTGATTTTCTCGTCCGGAGAACTCTGAGCCGATTTCCCCGCCACTTTTCTGAGAATTTCCTCAACCCTGTCCAGATCGGCCTTATAGGCTCGAGTATTTCCTTGAGTCATACTCTGTTGGCTCCACATCTCGGAGCCACCTTTGACAAATTCCATTTGCTCAAACTTCTTGAGTCCACCCCTATTCCCCTCGTGACTGAGGTAACCCCTTACCTCAGCGACCCATTTCTTGACTCTGGGATGATCCGGGCCGACACTTCCCGCATTGCTGCGAATGTATTCGAGATCCTCGAGCAACTGATCGATTTCACTCCTCATGTGCAATACCCTCTCGCTCAGCCCGATCTATTCAGGAGGTCATCAGCAGACCACATGGGGGGTCTCTTCCGATGAACGCTCACCTCTATTATCGTCATGAATTCGATTTCTCCTTAGCAGAATATTGCTTCCCTCGGCGCACTACCTCGCCCCGATCATCTTGGGGTCGAGTGTGTCTCTCAATCCATCACCGAGAAGATTAAAACCCAAAACAGCCAAGGCAATGGCGAGTCCGGGGAATATGGCCAGTCCAGGTGTGGTGCCCATAAATGTCTGAGCTTCCTGGAGCATCTGCCCCCAGCTGGCTTTTGGGGGTTGTGTTCCCAAACCCAAATAGCTCAGACCGGCTTCGGCGAGTATGGCCACGGCAAACTGGACGGTACCCTGAACGATCAGGGGTGCCAGGGTGTTGGGGAGGACATGGCGGAAAGTCGTTGAAAAATCGCTCCGACCAGCCGCTCGTGCGGCTGTGATATAATCACGCTCCCATACGCTGAGAGAACTGGCCCGTGTCAGCCTGGCGAAGATGGGGATATAGAAGATGCCGATTGCCACCATGGAGTTGATGATGCCCGGACCGAAAACCGATGTGATCAGAATGGCCGACAATACCGCGGGAAATCCATAGAGGAGGTCGGATAGACGCATGACGACCTCATCCAGGATGCCCCGATAGTATCCAGCCAGAGAGCCAAGGAGGACACCGAAGCTCATGCCGATCGTCACGGCCACAAGCCCCACCACGATCGAGTTAACCGCTCCCTGCATGATGCGACTGAAAACATCCCGGCCGTACTGGTCAGTTCCCAACCAGTGAGCGGCGCTGGGATTCTCAAGGCGGCGGCCGATGTCCATCGCCGTGGGATCAAAAGGCGTATAAAAGAGGCTAACGAGGGCACCAGCAACGATGACCGATGAGATCGTAAATCCGATAACGAAGTTTCTGTTCCGAAAGAACCTTTTCAAGCCCTTACTCCAAACGAATCCTGGGGTCGAGGAGTGCGTACATCAAATCGACGATAAAGTTAACGATCACAATAACACTGGCAATGAATAGAACGACTGCCTGAACCACAGGGAGGTCCCGCTGGTTAATCGCGAGGTAGACCAAGCGACCGAGACCGGGCAGGAAGAAGACCTGCTCGATGATGATGGCACCGGCCATCAGTTGTCCGATCTGGAGGCCTAAGATCGTTAAAACTGGGATCATGGCGTTCCGAAACGCGTGTTTATAGATGACAACACGTTCCCCGAGGCCCTTGCTTCTCGCGGTTCGGACATAATCTTCCCGAAGCACCTCAAGCAGAGACGAACGGGTCAGCCGAGCCAGGACAGCGGCCCGAATGAATCCGAGTGCCGTGGCGGGTAGGAGTAGGCTCTTGATGGAGCCCCAGATGCTCTCTGACCAGCCCGGAAATCCCCCGGATGCGAACCAATGGAGGTGAACGGCAAAGAGGAGAATGAGGAGAAGGCCAGCCCAGAAAGCCGGGATAGCGAGACCGATTTGCGAGAAGATCATGACGCCATAATCGCCCGGCTGGTTCTGGTGGGTCGAAGCATATATGCCGAGGGGGATAGAGACAAGGACGGATAACAGAACAGCAAACAGGGTCAGAGGCCCTGTAACGGCGAGTCGTTGAATGACAAGTTCCGTAATTGGGACGCCATAGGTAATGGATCGACCCATTTCTCCCCTGAACAATTCGCCGATCCAGCTCAGGTACTGGACGGTGAGAGGTCGATCCAATCCCAATTGGGCTCTGAGGTCTGCGACCGCCTCAGGAGTCGCCTGGAGACCCAAGATGATCTGAGCTGGATCTCCGGGAATAATTCGCATGACCGCAAAAATGACGATAGATACCAGAAACAGAGTCAAAATCAGGATAATCAGGCGCTTGACGAGGTAGGTAGTCATTTCATAAGCAAAATGAGGCGGTCCAATTGATTGTGACAGCGACCGCCCCGAGGTGTTCGTGCCTTTCGAGATTCGTAGTACGATGTTAGCGCAAGAACTGAAGAATGTCTGTGAAGCGAAAATCACGGACTTTCTGGGGTTACCCATCCTTACGAGGGAAGTGTCCCCAGAGGGGCGAGCTTCTATTGTTTGATCCGCCGCCGTAGGCGGAGAGTTTAGACACGAAGTGGCCCTTTAGGGTTCAGGCCGAACGACCGAGTGCGAGACCGGGTCCGGGATTTCTCAGAGAGAGTGGAACAGACGTCTTTCAGTAAAACTGACTATTTTGCCATCCACACCTCTGTCACGTCGTGAGCAATAGCAGGATAGTCCTTCCACCATCTCATGACTTCCTTCCTCATAGCCGGAAGGCTCGGCGCTTCAAAGAGAAAACCATTCACCGCATCATCGGCCAGGATGTACTGGGCAACGGCGTAAAGCCTGCTCTGTTCACCCGGATCCGTTGCTCCTCTCGCCCTCTTGATGACTTCCTGGAATTTTGGGCTGTCATAACGGAAATAGTACTTCGGATTGGCGTAGATACCGATGTCAAAGGCCTCGACATGGCCGATCACGGTCAGGTCGTAGTCAGCGTTCCTGTAAACCCGGTCGATCCACTGCCCCCACTCGATGAGTTCGATTTTCAACTGAATGCCTACCTTCTTGAATAGATCAGCGATAATCTCACCGCTCCGCTTTGAATAATCGTATCTGGGGGCAAGCTTGATAACCGCCTCGAAGCCGTTTGGATACCCCGCTTCTGCCAGTAATTGCTTCGCCTTTTCTGGATCATAGGGATGCATCCAGGTCAGATCCACATAGTTCGGGTTGATGGGAGACATGTGGCTTCCGATCGGTGTCCCGTAGCCGAACATGGCGCCATCGATGATGGCCTGACGATCGATGGCATAAGCCATGGCACGGCGCACCCGGACGTCGCTAAAAGGCTTTCGTGAGTTGTTCGTGGACATGATCACGTCCCCGGTAGTCACCCCGCTGAAAACCTTAAACCGTTGATCCCTCTCAAATTCGATAGCCGTTTCGGGACTGGCGAGGTAGCCAATGACATCAATGTCGCCTGCCATGAGTGCTGCATTCCTCGCAGGAGGCGTATCAATGAACTTGAAGATAACCTCATCCAGATAGGGAACACCCTGCCGATAGTACTCTGCGAACTTGACGAGCGTGACGTGGTCGCCTTTAATCCATTCTTTGAACTTGAACGGTCCTGTGCCAACAGGTTGGGTCTTCATCTCGGGCTGCATATCCTTTGGCAGGATGACCGAATCCCCCCGGGCCAGGTCATAGAAAAACATAGAATTAACGGTGTTGAGGGTAATCCTGACGGTGTGCTGATCGACCACCTCAACCTTCTCGATATCCTTATAGTATTCCTTGTGGGTCTTCGTCTTGTGCTCAGGGTCCCGGGCGAGGTCCAGGGTGTATTTCACATCAGCCGCCGTGAAGGCCTGACCGTTATGGAACTTGACCCCCCGCTCAAGAGAAAAAGTGTAAACCTTTCCATCCTGGGAAATGTCCCACTTCTCGGCAAGGGCAGGCACGATCTTGCCATCTCGATTGAACTTCACGAGTCCCTCAAAAAGGTTGTTGTAGACAACACGGTCGATGATGGCCGAAGGGTTTGTTGTGGGATCGAGTCCCGGAGGTTCTCCCTCCAGGGCAACCCTCAGGCCTCCCCCGTAGACCGGCTCTTGGGCGCTCTGGGCTGTTCCGACAGTTGCAATGAGAACTAGACAGACGAGAAAAAGTCCGACATGAGCTCGCTTCATGATACCCCTCCTTTCTCTGCCATACGTCCATTGAGTTAAGAGTGCACGGAAACCCTTCCCTTCGTCCTGAAAGGCAGCCTTCAACCTCTCCGCTCTTCGGAGCGGGTTTCTCCCTGGTAGAACCCGAAAAGGTAGTTTATAGAAGTCCTCTTGGGGAAGTCAAGCGAAAACGGCTCAATGCGCTTTGTTGCCCAAGAAATGGGAGAACCTCCTGGCCGTTTTCAGTTGACAGACAATCGAAGAGCGAGTATAAAGTAACGTCTACCAGCGTCTTTTGGCCATCGCCAGGTTCAATTGAGATCCGGGAGGGAGGCGTGAACCTGAAAATGTGCCTTTCCCGCTCCCAACAGGAAGGTCTCTTTTCTGTTGGGAGTCTTCGATAATTCCACACTTACCCTTCTCGTGCCGTGATTGCTGTTGGTCTGAGCTCCGGCTCTCCGTAGCGAATTTCAGACGCTTCAAACTAACGTGTCGCTACTGATGATAATGGAAGGGTTAAAGTCGATCGGGTTTAGTTGACCGAACGATAACGAAAGGAGGTAATGGACGATGAAGAAGGCAGGTTTGATGTTCGTCGCCTTGGCTTTGGCGGTGTTCATGGTTGGGCTCCATCCTGTCGACGCGCAATCGGCCGAGCCTATAGTAATCGGAGCGCCGATCCCCCGAGCTTCCACGTATGGACAGAACTGCGAAAGGTCGATGATCCTCGCTATGGAAGAGATCAATGCCGCGGGTGGGATCAAACTGGACGGAGAAATGCGGCCCATCAAACTTGAGATCGTTGATACGAGAGATCAAGAACCTGGTGTACCGACCAGTGAGGTCCTTTTGGCCATGGAGAAACTGGTTTTGGATAAAGGGGCAAAGATCCTCGCCGGCGGTCCGATAATGTCAGAGGTTTGTCTCGCAGCGATGGATCTCTATCCGAAGTATAAGGTCATCGGCCTGGTGAGTGCTGGTTGCTGGACGCCTGGTTGGCACAAAAAGTGTGCTTCAAACCTTGAAACTTATCGGTATGCCTTCAAACCCAGCGGAAACGTCCTCTACTGGATAAAGGACTATGTTGGGCTATTGAAAAATGTTAAGGAGAAGTACGGCTTCAGTAAGATGTACATTACGGTCGCCGAGGCGGCTCATGCCAAGGCAGCTGCTGGGGCTATTGAAAAGGGAGCGGTTGCCGACGGTTGGACTGTTGTCGGAAGAGAGGTACATCCACTGGCCACAACAGACTTTTCCATGATGCTGCGCGATGTCAGGAAATCGGGAGCGGATGTTTTATTTATCTGGGATCACACGCCCGAGTCCCTAACCCTGGTGAAGCAGTGGTATGATTACAAGGTACCAGCGGCGCCCATCGGCTTCGTTGGCCCCACAGATGATCCGGCTATGTGGGAGCAGACGAGAGGCAAGGTTGCCCACCTGGTTGAGTGGGGCGGCGAGGGCGGTACGCTGCCTGATCAGGAAATCACGCCACTAACCAAACCTTTCTTTAATGCTTATAAGAAGAAATGGGGCGTAGAGCCTCGAGGGACAGCCAATGTCCCCAGCTATACGGTTCTATATTTAATAAAAGATGCCA
>CAYFYO010000145.1:0-6556 GCA_964347335.1 uncultured Thermodesulfobacteriota bacterium | reverse complement strand
TCTTCTGGCGGATCTCTTTCTGATATTCCTTGATCCTCTGATCCGCATCGATCTCCTGAGCATAGAGGTTCGGCATGATCTCGATGGCACCTTTCCCAAAGATGTCTTGTTCGAATATGTCACTGAGGGAGGCCTGGGGATCGACCGAAAAGACAAGAACCTTTTTGCCCTGCTGCGCCAACCAATAAGCCGTGGCGGCGGAGAACGTGGTTTTCCCCAATCCACCTTTTCCCCCGTACATCACGTATTTCCGATTCGGGTATTTCTGGAACATCTCTGGCAGGGACATGGCAACCTCCTTCGAGCGCGACAGAGTCGGCGGGGATCAAGAAATGATTTGGAAACCCAGGGAGGGTTCCCGAGATTATCTATGCGGAGGAGGGAAACAAAGCCCCCCTTCTGGAGGGACCTGCATTGACCTATTCTAATACATCGAATCCATCAAATCCTTTTCCCGGAGCATCCTCCGTTTCCAGGTTTTGATTTGGGGAACGACGTAAGGCAAGAGCCTAAGGGAGTAATAGGGCGGCAGCACCGGAACACCAAGCATGTCGCCCATGGTAATCAGGATAAAGAGATGCTCCATGCTCGAGCGCGTTTTCAGAGCGTGACGGGCCATGCCGTGGGTCGCCATGCCGTAAGTGAAATCCCTAAAAAACCCGACGACCTTGCGCCCTACCCCCTCTTTTGTCTGTTCTTTCGATTCGTCTTTGACCATGCGAACTTCTCCGATTTATCTTGTGGGTTTTTGTTAACTCAATCCTTCAGAATATCAAGAAGATCCTTCGGTTTCAGGGTCTTCTTCTTCCAATGGGGAAACCGTGCTACATAATAGGGAACGAATCTCAAGGAGTAAAAGCCCGAAAAGACGGGAACGCCAATCGTTTCCCCCATCGCGAACAGCACGAAGACATCCTCGAACTCGGCCTTCTGTTCACGGACTCCCAATACCATGCCGTGCAAGAAGAATCCGTAGAGAAAATCCTTCACGCCTCGCAGAAATCCCACCCGTTTTATCCGCCTCTTTCAGGTTTTCTTAGGTAATCGGTTTGATCCGGGCAAATCTAGGATAAAACCTATTCAAATCAAATGCAAGAACGAAAATGAGGGGGCTCCGCACTGGGCGGACCCCCCCCTGAACATTCGTTCAATGGAACCAGTCCCTATGCCTTGGCTTCTGCAGCCTCTGGCGGTGCCTTGCCATATTCGGCCTTGTATTTCTGGAAGGCCTTGTACCCATCCCAGGCCAGAATTACGGCGAGAATAATGAGTACGATCCCAAGGCCCGCTGAAAATAGATTCCCGAAAAGCTTTCCGCCTGCGACCTTACCGGCAAAGACCGGGGGCAGGAGCTTGAAGAAGGCTGTGTAGAACAGGGCAGCCACTGTGGTCGCATACATGAAGAACATGGGATAGATGGCTATCCTGTAGTTTCTGCCCTTTGAGACCAGATAGAGGGTAATCAGGAGCAACGCCAACGACGCCATCAATTGGTTCGCCCCTCCAAAGAGCACCCAGATGTAGAGCCAAGTACCCGTCTTGATCAAGATGAAGGCGATAATGAGCGCTGCGATCGTGGCGACATGATGGTTTTTGGCAATACTGATCTTATCTCCGAGTAGCTCAACCGTCGCAACCTTCATGAACCGGAAAACCAGATTAACCACGGTGAGGGCCAGAATGACAATCATCGCGCCCGACACAGATTTGGCATACGCAGCCGGGATTCCGAGAGACCCCATGGCTCCACCGAGGCCGGCTGTGAAAATACCGACGGGACCTCCCTTGAGTGCTTCCAGATATCCGGCTTTATCGGCAAAGGCCGTGGCACATACGATCAGGGCGATGATCCCAATGGTAAACTCGGCGAACATGGCCCCGGCAGTGACCGGCCTTGCGTCTATCTCACTCTCAAGCTGTCGGGATGTTGCCGTGCTGGAGACCAGGCTGTGCCAACCAGAGATGGCACCACACGCGATGGTCACGAAGAGGAGCGGCCATAAGGGTCCAATCGGAGTGCTCCATCCGGTAAAAGCCGGCAACGTCAGGGGTTTGGCACCGATCAGAATGCCGAGAACACCGGCAATAATCCCGAAATAGACCACGTAGACCGAAGAGTAGTTGTAGGGCTGGATGAACATCCAGACCGGAAGAACGGCGCTAAAGTAAGCGAAAATGAGAACGCAGACCAACATCACCGTGTAGGTAGCTTTGATCTGGAGGTAGTTTCCGAGCCAGATCGCCCCGAAAATCAGAACGATGGCGAGTATCGTGGTGGCAATGATGTTGGTTTTGGCTCGATAGATCATATAGCCCACCAGAAAGCTCACCCCCACGACGACGAGCATGGGGAAAGGAAGGGCCGCATTGCCGACCAAGCCTCTCGTGATGATATGCCCGAAGGCGGCAGCGATCAGCAGGAGGTAGAAATAGATGAAAGTCAGCAGAATTCCCCGCGCCCGGGGGGATACCAGTTTGTAGCTAATCGCCCCGAAGGTCTCTCCCTCATGCCGGATGGATACCATGGCGCTGGAGTAGTCGTGGAGCCACCCAATGAAGAGGACGCCAAATCCCAGCCAGAGCATGGCCGGTAGCCATCCCCACTGGAGAGCCACAATCGGGCCGATGATCGGCGCCGCTCCAGCAATGGAGTTGAGCTGGAATCCATAGAGGACATTCCTGCTAGCTGGCATGAAGTCGACGCCGTCCATATACATCTTGGCCGGCGTTGCCTTGCCCGGGTCTGCCTGATAGACTTTTCGGCTTACCCATCGGGCGTAAACCCAATAGCCAATGATGACAATGAGGGCCCAAAAAATGAGCACCAAGAGAGAGTTCATCTTCATATCCTCCTTTCAAGTTGACGATTTGAAACAAAGCAACATGAAAAGGAACCAGATGGAACTCATGGAAAAACCATTCACGGTTCTCCCTTCTCCTCCTTTCAAACTGGGATAAATGAGACCTTCTCATCACCTCCCTTCCCAAAATTTGACGCATCCTAAGACATAATTTGAAAGTTGTCAAGAACTATGTTACTTTAGCAATCCTAATACGGTGGGAGCATAGCTGGGGGGGAGTCCTGGGCTCCCGGGAATCTGAAGTTTTTATCGGCTCCGATCGCAAAATATGCGAAGGGCACTTTGAGAGGAGATGTCATGTACAAGAGAATCTTGGTTCCCCTTGATGGAACCGAAAATGATGACATCGTTTTGGCACACGTCAAGGCTCTGGCTAAAGCGCATGGAGCAGCCCTGACTCTGCTTCAGCTGTACCGCATTATGAAAGCGGACGAGCCCTTCATGAAACGTGTTCAGATGGAGATTGGCTCATTGGGCTATCAGGCGAAACAGAAGGCCGAAGCTTACCTGGCCGAACGTGAAAATTCGATGAAGAAAGAGGGTTTCAACGTATCGGCAATTTTCCTCGTGATAGAGGACCCTGAAGCTGATGCGATCGTCAAATACGCCGAAGAGAACGGTTTTGATTTAATCGCGTTAACGAATCAGGAGAGAGGAGGAATCAGCCGTTGGTTTTTTGGGAACATCGAAGAGAGGGTTAGAAGAAGATCCTCGTTACCGGTCCTCTTTGTCTCAAAATAGCGGTCTTAGAGGAGAAGCCAATGAATTCTCAAGAAATTCTCGACACATTGAACCGTCTTCTGGAAGCAGAGCTCACGGCTTTGGAATACTACCGTATTCACGCTGAGGCCATACCTGAGAGAGAGATTGCGGACGGCGTGAGAGGGATTCTTCCGGCAGAACAGAATCACGCGATCTCTCTGGCTGGGAGAATTCGCGAGCTGGGAGGGGTCCCCGTTGAGCCTGGGGGAACAGCGAGCGCCCGTGGCAAGGAAATGGGTGAGAGAAGCAAAGCGAAAGGAACCCTTGAGATGCTGAGGGTGGAGATGGAGCGGGAACAGCAGGCGATAAAGGATTATTCGACTCCCGTGGCAGACATTATTGACGATATAACAACCCTTGAGATGCTTGAAGAACAGCTCTTTGACGAGATGCGCCACGCCAAGTGGTTGAAGCAGCGGATTCTGGAACTAGAAAGGGAGAGACAATAAAACAGAGGATCGCCCCGATTACGATCGGGTGACGAGGGGAAAATGGATCGAAGGAGGGTGACCCGATATCGGCCTAAGGAGCGTCCGCCTGCGGCGGACTCGAGGCTTAAGGCCAGAGATCTTTCGCTTTGCGCCTCAGTGAAGCGATCCTCAACCAAGTGTGTCTCAATCGGATCCACGGGGGTTGCATGAATCGTTTGTGATAAGATCATGTGATTTCAAGAAGCCGTAGAAATCCCCAAGACAAAGCGTGAGGAGGAATTGCGAATGGAAGCACTGAAGATGGTTGCAGAGCTGATGGCGATTTCAGCCAAGACCGCTCCGAAGAGCGGTGGCCAAGATTATGTGGCAATCGAGATTGTTGAGGGCGACGCGGTCCAGAGACTGGCAGAGAGTATGGTCAAATTCGGCGAGGAGAATAAGAAAGCCAACTTTGACCGGGATGGAAAGAACACGAGGGAGAGCGATGTTGTGGTACTCATCGGGCTTAAAGAAGATAAACCGTTGGGAATAAACTGTGGTGCCTGTGGGTATGCCAGCTGTAAAGAACTGACGCAGGCAAAGAAGGGGGAAGTGGAATTCAGGGGGCCACACTGTGCGTATCGGCTCCTCGACATGGGGATTGCCCTGGGGTCTGCCGTGAAAACCGCCGGTCTTCTCAATGCGGACAACCGGATCATGTACCGTATCGGGACAGCGGCAAGAAACATGGGATTTGTCGATTGGGAGGTTGTGATGGGTATCCCGCTGTCCGCAACTGGGAAGAGTATATACTTTGATCGATAGAGAACAGAAGTAGTTCTCATCCCTGAATGAGCGAAGTGGCCGACTCCCCTAGTCCGGAAACGAGTCAGCCGCAACCACATTCACCGTCCTCCGCTGCAGCCTCAAAGGCCGGATCGCATTTCTCTCCTCATTCCCATCCCAGCAAACCTGAGGATTCTGTCCTGATTCACTCTCGTGAGGAGTTACCCGATCGTTCAACACAATCCAGTGGTGTCTCCTTGTCCCTTCGCTCCCCAGCTCTCGCGGTCATCCTCTCGGAGTTCACACGTTTCCCTGCGGGACGATAGAGGAAGAGGGAAAGAGGACCGCGGAGAAGACTTCAGAAGAGACCCTGGTGCCCTAGCCTTTTTCCTTGAACCTTTATCATCTCAACGATCTTTTGCTGAAGACCTTCAGCACGAGTCCCTTTCAGGGTCAGTATCCAACCCAGGCCGTGAAGAGGAAAAAAGAGCCCAGACCAATAGAGATGGGTCTCCAGTATCCAGTCAGAAAGAAACCGAAAGCGATGAGAACCGCCCCCAGGATAACCCGAACCCCCTTCTCAACCTTTGAGACATTTGGAGCAATTACCATAGCAACCCCCTGGTAACTCGTCGTCTAGATACTTACACCTCACCGGCCTAGAGTTCCAGGTGGCCTCCAAACTCAAGGACCCGAAGAAAACCTCACGCTGTGGCTATCGAATGTTCTTTGGCCTCAAGATTTTCCTGAATTCTTTCGATAAGAAACTAGCCGACCGCGAACGCAAAACCAGGGATTCCTCTATGCCGTTGCCAAGGAAGACTCGGGACATCAAGATAACTGGGGCCCGTTACCGAAGGTTCTTTCAGGATCTTCAGGATGGGCTACTCATGACCACACCTTCAGGGGATGTTCTCGAAATCAATCAGGCAGGACTCGAGGCGCTGGGCTATCTAGAGAAGTCCGAATTGCTGGGCTCTCCGGTGGTTCGGCATTATGCCAACCCACGCGACCGCTGTCACCTGGGGGCCCTCCTTGAGGAGAGGGGGTTCATAAAGGATTTTGAAACGCGACTCCTCAAAAAAGACGGGACCGAGATATGGGTGTGGATTACCGCCCACGTGAGAAAAGACGACAGGGGAAGGGTGCTTTGTCATGAGAAGATGATCAAAGACATTACGAATCGAAAGAGATTGAAGGACCAACTCCTGGAGAAGAACCGTCTCCTGGAGAGGGCTTATAGAGACCTAAAGGAGGAAAAGGACAAAATCGAAGTTCAGGCGGGCATGTTGGTCAAGGCAGTTGCTGAGGGGGAGGAGGCGAAAAAGAGTCTAGAGGAGCAGAATCGCCGAATAATGGTCGAACTTGATTTGGCTGCAAAACTCCAGAGGGGCTTACTTCCCAAAAGGTATCCCCGGAGAAGGGGAGTCCGTTTCGCGAGCAAATACATTCCATCGAACCGAATCGGAGGGGATTTTTTCGATACGGTCGAACTGGACAACGGGGGCGTCGGCGTGGTTATTGCCGATGTCTCAGGTCATGGTCCTGCTGCGGCTCTTTTGACGACGATGTTTAAGATCTCTTTTCAACGGTATGCACGGGAATTCCTCTCCCCGAGTCGCGTCCTGGAGCAATTGAATAGAGAATTCTGCCGTTTCATTACCACGGGTGAATACATAACGGCCTTTTACCTCGTTCTGAACCCAGGTGAGAAAAAGATCGTATATTCAAAGGCGG
>CAYFYO010000144.1:0-6698 GCA_964347335.1 uncultured Thermodesulfobacteriota bacterium | reverse complement strand
CGGAAATGAGCGTTATGGAGCAGCTGCCCAAGTGGTTTGACGATTATAATAGCTCCCATTCGCATAGGGCCTTGAGAGTGGACTCGCCAAGGAAGTACAGGGAGTGCTCAAAGAAGTGAAAGAGGTGTCCGGGTTAATCGGGGCAACTCACTATCTCATCGGATGCAGAAAGACCTTCGAGTGGTTCGAAAAAGATAATATCGCTCTTGTCAATCTTGAGCGAAAAACGAAAAAAAACGAGGGAGATATTTAATTTTGAGGGAAGACCTTTCACGGAAAATCAAATGGATGTTCCATATCCTCGCCTCGTTAATCGGGGCGTATATTTTTCTCTCACTGGTTATGGTGTTATTCTCTGCTGGAGGGAGGTATGCCCTTTTTGGCCTTTTGCTTTTGGGGGGTCTGTTGTTTGTAATCGTGAGGGCATTTGTTAAATTCAGGAGGCTGAGGGCGACGAGAAGCAACCGCTCCCAGAGTGGGAGAAATCGCAAAACCGAAAACACGCATGCGTAAAGAAAAGGGAAGATGTGAAAATGAAGTTTTGAGATGGCAGAGAACTCATACGAATGAGGCCATGGGTTCGATCCATGCATCGTCGACCATTTATTTTCAATAACCGCCCCACAAATGAGCGCTCCTTTTGTAAGATATCCACCCATTCCAAAGGAATGGGATCTCCGTGAAGTAAGTCCAACCCTTTCTCACTTATGACAAAAAAAGAGGGGTCCATTGAAAGGCCCCTCTTGAAAAGCCTTCTAGGTCAATCTTACCTAGGCCCCAACTCCAAATACCTTGTTCAGGATAACCACTATAGAGAAGATGATGTACACGCCGGAAGCGATCCCTAACCCTATCTTTATGAAGGTGCTGGGACCAATTTCTTTTGGCAAGAACTTAAGGTTCATATACAACAACATGGGGCTATAGATTGCCATCGTGAAACCTCCCAGGACTGCCCCCATGAGAAACAGGATGAAGGGTTGTGTGGGAATCCAAAGGGCAAAGCCGGCAAAAACGAGCAAGGCAAGGAGGGCAACCGTATATATCGCCCTCAGGGAATACTTCTCATGTAACTTCGTGTGGGTATACGCGATCTCTGATATCATTCTGGACCCTAAATCCAAGGCCACCAGCTGGGAGCTATACATGATGAAGAAAGACATGGCCAGGAATATCACCCTTCCGAATTCCCCCGCCTTCGCAGCCAGTATATTTGCCTGGGTTACAGCAATTTCGGCCCCCTTGGGAACCAAACCCTGCGGGTGCAGTACCTCTAATGCACCGTGGGCAAGGAGGACGATTCCGACAACATTGGCAAGCCAGAAGTAGATCGTCACATCATTCCTCATGATCGGGTACCATTTCTTCCAGAGAGCCATATTTTTCTCTGTAGTTTCGAATACGTTTCCCGCGGTTGGCACCGGCTCCAATTTACCCGTCAGAGGACTCGTGACCCTCCCAATATGAGAAGCCATTCCCCACTGTTTCTGTTGAACGGCGAAGGTATAGGAAAGGTTTCCCAAACTTCCAGCCCCTGCATAGATAACTGCTCCAAACAGGGCAAAGAGGTTTATTCCGGGCGGCAGCCACCATTCCCCACCAGCATTAAAGAAGATACCCTTTACCATGGCCGATACCCCACCAGGGGTAATGACCAGGGCTATTGAGATTACAAGGATCACCGCGGTAGCCCCCATGAAGAACATCGTCACCTTTTCCACCGAATTATAGACTACGGGGCCGCCCAAAAGGATGACCACGGTGAGGACAAGGGTAACTTCAGCCCACCATCTCCAGTTGGCACCGGTTCCTCCGAACAGCACGTCTAATGCCGTTGCGCCCGTCGCGGCCCAGCCAGGCCACATATAGATAATGATGGCCGAAGCAAACCAGAACCAGCCAAAACCCTTCCACGCCCTCGAACAGCCCGTAAAGAAGGATTCCCCCGTCGCAATGGTATAACGGCCGAGTTCAACATTGATAAACCATTGCAGTGAAACCCCTATAATAGCCAGCCACATCAACCCGGCTCCATATTGAGCAGTAAGCCTGGGCCACATAATGAGCTCGCCACCACCAAGGGCGATGCCCAACACGATGATGCTCGGCCCGAGCTTGTACAACCTTCCCAAGGGGATTTGTGGGAGGTCCTTCACGCCCAATGAACCCATATCACCCTTTGGAATAGGCCAGCTCTCTCCACGTTTTTTTGAAGCATTTTCAGCTGCCATGACTTACCCCCCCTTTCACGGTTTTCATACGCCCGTAATGGTCAACTCGTTTCTTTTCACCTCCTTTCCCCAGATTTTCCACCCTCAGGACCGCGAAAATCATCTCCGTCGCGCGTTTTATTCAAGGGAAAATCCATCTTGTCTTTAGAGTGGAAGACGAATTCAGTCACAGGATGGACAAATACCGGTCAGTATAGCTTTTCATTATATTAGAATCTTCATGAAGTCAAGGATTTTTCGTGGAAATCTCAGCCTTATGCTTCACCTTTTCTCCAGAATTGGGATGACAGCTTCGAGGCCACGTTCAGGAAAGCCCTGAGGGTGTTGGAGAGATATTTTATCCTCATGGTAGATCATGAAAAACTTCCGCGTTATTTTTCCGCTCGTAAACGGAACTTTCCTGACGAGTCCCTGGTCCACCTCCTTTCGAACCACGTGTTTGGATACAATGAAATGAGAAAGGCTTAGCCCATTCAACTCATAGCAGGCCAGAGAGATGCCTCAAGAAAGAACCTCGCCAATTGTGGTTCTTTCAATTGACTGACAGCATTTCCCATAGCGGTTTGTGAATTCTGACAAGCAAGGAGGCCCATCCCGAGAATATGAATCCCAGGACCCCCCTTCAACACCCGCTTACATTCTTGTCGATGGAATTTCAGAGTTGAAAAGACATTCCTGAGCTCCGCATCGAGTTTCAACCGAAAGTAAATCCTAAGACATTGAAATTAATACGGTAATCTGATTCTCTCTCTTTCAACCTGCTCCGGCACTCTTATTGCTGAAACCAGAACGGGCCACGTGCCAATTAATCTTTGAGTGGGAAAGGGGTGAAGAAATGGAAAGTTTAGATCAAGTCCTCAATGCGGTTCCTCCGGGGATTCCAGGCATCGTTTTGACTTGCTTCTTGGCATCTGGGATCGTTCTATGGTTTCTCGTCCCCTTTATGATCTATTCAATGTGCTACCGCATAAAAACGATAGAATGGAATATCAATTACATTCTATCGGGGGATCGGGACAGAAGTGCCAGAAATATCAAAGGCAATTGGAGGGACAGTGTCGTTTATTGGGCCATGGCCATCGTTGAAGAGAGACAAAAAGACAGGATCAGACAACAACAGAAAAAGATTGAGAAAATCCTTCCTGTGGACCCAAGAAGGACACAGACTCCGCACAAACTTGAGATTTAAGATGTGGTCAATTCAGTTGGGTTTTTGAATCGGCTCGAACCAGTCCATCTGGTACAGGATTGTGAATTGACGTTCCCGGATGTACGGGGTGGGATGCAGGGGTGACCATCTGAGTGGGTTGGGCAGTACGGCTGCCAGAAGAGCGGCTTGCGCCCTGGTGAGTTCGGAAGCAGAGCATCCAAAGTAGCGGCGGGAGGCGGCTTCAGCACCGAAGATCTCAGGTCCCCACTCAGCGACATTCAGGTAAACCTCCAGAATACGCCACTTGGGCCATAGAAATTCGATCAGAGCCGTATAGTAGACCTCTAGGCCTTTTCTCAGCCAGCTATGTCCATGCCAGAGATAGAGGTTTTTTGCCACCTGCATTGTAATGGTGCTCGCTCCCCGGCGTCGTCCCTCTTTTCGATACTCTTGGAGGGCCTTGCGGACTTCTTCCAAATCGAAGCCCCGGTGATTTGGAAATCGCTGGTCCTCGGCAGCAATCACTGCGGTTTGGAGAAAAGGGGATATTTCCGGCAAAGAACGCCAGCGGAAGTCTAAACTTTCCCCCCCTAGCCAATGATAAGCCATGAGCGGTGTCGCAGGTGGATTGATGAATCTTATCACGGCCACCTGAAGAATTGAAAAGAGGACAAGCCCTGCTAAGACCGAGGCCAAAAGACGGAGAAATGAACGGGTAATCGAACGTTTTTCTTTGTCAGGCATATCGGCATTACTATAAAACTTCCTGACACCCCATTCAACGCCCTCATCTTGCCTTTATACTGCAAGTGAGAAGTGAGGGACCGATGAAAAGGGGGAGCGGAGGACGAGGACTTTTTTGAAAAACCTCGCCGATATCGTCATAATGTAAGCGTTTAGGACATGTCGTCATGCGATAGAGCCGCGACGTGTATGAGAAACGATTCTCCCGTGACGTCTAGGGAAAGGGAGGAAATGAACGGCACGACCTCTGCACAGAAAGGGACTTGCTCCCCCCCCTCGTCCACTCATAGGCCGCACCATTTTCGCGCGATCTCCACGTAGGCCTCGACAGCCTGATTGATACAATCCACATCGCAGTACTCGTCGGTCTGGTGAGCCATGGCTGCCTCACCAGGTCCTTGAATCACTGTTGGCACCCCGCCATAGGCCGGTGTCAGCGCGGCCCCATCGGTGAAGTAAGGCACTGTGGCAACATCCGGCCGGTATCCCAGGATCGTGGTCATGGTTTCAAAGACCACCTGAACCCATGGGTCTGTCGGCTCCGTCCACAGGCCGTTCACGTCAAGAACCCGGGATAGCTCGACCTCTTCACCGAGGTATCCACCGATCCGTTTCATGAGCGCCGTGTGGTCCTGGCCGGGTATGGTCCGAATGTCTATGCCAATCGAGGCCTGATCGGGCACGTTGTTGATGTTGATGCCGCCTGAGATCGTGCCCACGCTGAGCGTCGGGCCTCCCAAGTGTGGATGGGAAGGAAAATCGAAATCGAAGCTTCGGAGCCTGGTGATCGCGTCCACAGCCTTGTAAATGGCATTCACGCCTCGCTCAGGCATCGAACCGTGCGCCGTGACACCACGAGTCACTGCACGAAGCCATAACGATCCTTTGTGGCCGACGAGGGGACGGTTAGAGGTCGGCTCCGCAACGAGGATCGAGCCAGCTTTCCCGAGTAATTCAGGGAGCTCCGCCAGGTGGAAGGAACCCTCGCAGCCCGTCTCCTCACCCCCCACGATCACAAGTGTGAGACCCGCCGTTCCTTCGAGCCTGTTGGAAAGCTCGATTGCTGCCACGACGAATGCGGCCACCCCGCTTTTCATGTCACTGGAGCCCCGGCCGTAGAGCTTTTTCCCGCTTATTTCGGCCTTGAAGGGATCGACCGTCCACGGCGTCGCCCCCAGGGGCACCGTGTCGACATGTCCCACAAAACACAAGGGAGGTTTCTCCACGGAGCCGCCCTTTCGTGCCACTAGACTGGTTCGTTCGGGAGCAAACTCATCGTACCTTAGATGGAACCCGGCGGCCTCTAACAAGCCTCCCAGGTATTCAACACAGGAGCGCTCCTTGCCCGGCGGGTTGATCGTATTGAAACCAATAAGCGCCCGCGTTAAGTCCAGTGCTTTTTTCTGCATTGTCATTATTCGATCCTAGGGGCAGTCGAAAAGCGCCAGAATAGCTGTTCTGCTTTTCTCAGCTCTTGAAGATCGCCAGAAGCAATCAACCACAAGCTCTCCGCACCGGGAAGAGCTCCTGTCGACTGCTCCTGCACCCCGATCGTTGAGTCAGGAATTCGTGCAATTGGGGTCAAAACGAGTATTCGAAACCGGATCACTTTAAGCCTCACCCACATGGTTTGTCAATCTGAAAGATCTTTCAGTTTTCAGGGCCTTCGACTTTCTTGTGGCTGCCTTTTACTCCTTGACCTCTCAGTGTTTGGAGTGATTTTTGGGCGTAGATCTTGGCGAAACCCGTTGCGTGGTGACGAAAGGCAAAAAATCCTTGACACGAAAAAAATATCCGCTATGTTAGTAACTGCAATTGCCATCCGTCTTGAGCCGAGGGAGGTTAATCCGGCCACGAAGGCCTGTCGGGAGGGCAAAAGGAAGTATCGACTTCCAATCCGGAGGACGCCCTGGATAGTTCGGTTGGGGTTAAACCACTTTTGGTGAGGAGGTGATAGGGAGGGCTCAAAAAAACAACCGCATCTTTGTATCAAAATCCTTTCAATTTGAGGGGGAACATCATGAAAAGCATTATGAGATTGAGCAGCTTAATCCTAATTTCGGTGTTAGCGGTCGTCTTTATCTCCAGTTACGGCCATCCGGTCCTGGCCAAGGAGAAAATAAAGATTAGCTTTATCGGACCCTTAACCGGTGGGAATGCCTCCATGGGTCTGGGCGGCCGCAATTCTTTCCAGTTAGCGGTTCGGCAATACAATCGGGGAATGTTCGGAGACAAGAAATATGAATATGAGGCGGTTGTGGAGGACGACGAGTGCGTTCCGGCCACAGGGGTTCGTGTCGCCACCAAGGTCGCATCAGATCCTTCCATTATTGCCGGCGCATCTCACTACTGCAGCATGGTGGGAATTTCCACGAAGCCTGTCTTTACTCAATACAAGTTCCCTTCGATGATCTGGGGAGCAGTTTTACCTGCCATCACCATCCCGTCTTCCAAATACATCACCCGGATCAACGGGACCCAGAGGGAACAGAACGCATTTCACGCTGACTGGTCCAGGAATACCTTGAAAGAGGTATATGGGACATCTCCTAAGACCTATGTGATCATTCACG
>CAYFYO010000143.1:0-6762 GCA_964347335.1 uncultured Thermodesulfobacteriota bacterium | reverse complement strand
GCCGCGGAGAACTACTTTGGCAAAAGTGTCGCCGACTTGAACCTCGCCGAAGCTGCAGTGCTGGCTGGGCTTCCCCGAGCGCCATCGAGAAACTCCCCTTACAACCACCCGGAGAACGCCAGGAAAAGGCAGACCTATGTGCTGGAACGATTGGTCGAAGAGGGTTACATCAGCCCTGATGAGGCTCAAAAAGCCCGAGAAACACAGTTGGAAATCAAGGCGAGAAGGAGTCGCTTTCTCGAAGTGGCTCCCTATTTCTCCGAACACATCCGTCAGGTGGTTGAGAAGAAATACGGTCGGGAGACGCTCTATCGGGACGGACTGAAGATCTTTACAACGCTGAATGTAGAAATGCAGAGGGCGGCTGAGAACGCCGTGGCCGAAGGCATCCAGGCCCTCGACAAGAGGCAGGGGTATCGCGGCCCAGAGCGACATCTCTCCGAATATGAGATCTCCCAGTTTCTCGAAGACGTCGAGCAGAACCTACTGCAATTCCCAATCATTGAGGGGAATGAATACCTTGGGGTCGTTAGAGAACTCTCACCAGATTCTGCAAAGGTGATGGTGGGCCGCCGCGTGGGCCGTCTGCCCCTCAAAGAGATGAAATGGGCGAGAAAGCCAGATCCTCAAGTCGCTTACAATACGGTGAGGATTGAAGACCCGCGCGAAGTCCTCAAGATCGGCGATGTCATTCGGGTCAGACTGAAAAGCGTGGATGCGGAGGGGCTCCTCCACCTTGCTCTCGAGCAAATCCCTCTGGTCCAGGGCGCCCTCATTAGCCTAGACCTCAAGACGGGCTATGTCGTCGCCATGGTGGGGGGGCGAGACTTCCGTGAAAGCCAGTTCAACCGAGCCATTCAAGCACGACGCCAACCTGGGTCAGCCTTCAAACCGATCGTCTATGCTTCGGCTCTTGACAACGGATTCACACCAGCCACGATTATTATTGACTCTCCGATTATCTATGACGCAACGCAGGGTTATGAAGTCTGGAAACCCAAGAACTATGAAGAGCGTTTCTACGGTCCCACAACACTCAGGAAGGCCCTGACCAAGTCTCGAAACGTCATCACGGTGAAGATTGCCCAGGATCTAGGCATCGATTACGTCATCGACTATGCCAAACAGTTGGGTTTGGAGGGGCCCTTTAATCGCGATCTCTCGACAGCGCTTGGGTCATCCGGAGTTTCACTCCTTGAGTTGACCAAGGTCTATGCCGTATTTGCCTCTCAGGGTCGAGAAGTCGAGCCCATTTTCATTCGGAAAATCGTCGACCGAGACGGGAACGTCCTCGAAGAGAATCTTCCCCCGATCGTTCCAGAAGAGGGAAATGATTTGGCTGAGGCATTCGACGCTCAGGAGTCTGGGGATGAGAAAACTCGCCTGTCCCTTCTGAGATCAGACTTCACCAGAACTCTGGCTGAAGACATCGGTGCAGATTCTCAGGCGAGAGTCAGGAGACAGCTCATCAGCCCTCAAACGGCCTACATCATGACGAGTCTTCTGAAGGGCGTCGTCCAGAACGGAACCGGATGGCGTGTAAAAGCACTCGGCAGGCCGTGTGCGGGCAAGACGGGAACCACGGACAGTCTATACGATGCGTGGTTCCTTGGATATACTCCCGGCCTCATCGCCGGAGTCTGGGTCGGTTTCGACGAGGAGGCCTCTCTCGGAAAACATGAAACCGGATCTCGAGCCGCGAGTCCGATCTGGCTCGCTTACATGAACGAGATCTTGCAAGACACGCCGATCAGTGACTTTACCGTGCCAGAAGGTATCGTCTTTAAGAAGATCGATCCCCAAACCGGGCTCCTGGCGTCTTCAAGCGATGACGGTGCTATCTTCGAGTGTTTTAAGGAGGGAACGGCTCCGACAGCTTATGCTGACAAGCCTAGCGTGGATCAATCGACGGATTTCTTTAAGCTGGATCTTGATAGCTAGAAACGGCGCGGGCGTGTCGTCCTCGGTGTCATCAAATCGTCCCACCAAAATACTCATTGATCTTCCCGAGAACGATTTTTGGGATGTCCTCCTTATGCGTCACGGGGAAAATGCTGATGTTCCCCTTATCCTCCATGGCCTCTTTAAATCTGAGGGCATAGTTATTGTCCCCAATATATACGGCCGTAATGCGGTTGTTGATGTTGGTCAGATAATTAATGACCTTCCCCAGATTGGTGATCTTCATGTCGGTGATCAAGAAAATGTCGGGATTTTGAGACATCTCCAGCAACGGGTCCAGATCTCTCAGATTCAGTGCGGTTCCTCCACCAAAATACTTACACAGCACCCGGTAGATTGCCTCCCTTTCCGAGGCAAAATCCAAAACAATCCGATTTCCCATGGGGGCGTCACTGAAATTGTACACGGCAACTCCGGCTGCGTTCCTCAAATAGGCATCAGCAGCGCAGGCAGCACCAAGAACGGCGTAGGATAGATTTTTCCTTGGGTTAATCATGCTGCCTGAAGAATCGATCAAAATGATGCAGTCAGGCGTGCTCTCTTGATCGCCGAAGGTTTTCCCCCAACGCTTTCTCCAAGTCTGAGTGATACCGGGCATAATCTTCCCAAAGCTCGTCCACACATCGATGTCCTGAACAGGTTTCCCAACCTCCCAAGGACGGTGAGAGTGAGGATGCATGTACCCCTTTTTCTCCAGGGGCGTTTTTCGGATCGGAATCGAGTAGTTTTCCGCCAGCTTCATGTAGTAAAGGACGTCGGCGTCAATCATGCCCCCTTTTCCCCGGCCCATCCCGCCCTCTGCACCATACCCAAGATCCTTGAGTTCTCCCTCAAAATCTTCAATGATCTCCCTAAATTCCTTCAATCCTCTCGACTCCCTCGCGAAGTCTCTGAGCCCCTGATCCACCTCCTCTGGGGAAAAACTCGATAGGTCGTGATTACCCATCATGTTCTCTTTCTGATCGCCCTTTCCCTCTGACTGCTGCTGTTCTTCTTCCAGGAGTGCTTTAATGATGCGAGTGAACCTATGGACACTCTCGGGCCACCTTCCCCGGTCGAGATAGGAAATACGCGAGAGGCGGCGCACCATGTTGCTCTCCCCACGAGATTCGAGATCGACACCCCAGATCTTCTCATAAAGAGAGGCGAGCACCTCTTCAAGAGGTCCCCGCGCCATTGCCCGATACAGGTCTGGAAGCTTAGTCTCCTCCCTCTTCACGCAGTTCGTATCGACCACAACGTCCATGAAACATCCCGCCGCTCGCTTTGCCATTGTCTTATCTCCCACCACTTTCTTGGCCTCAGAATAAATCGCAAGGTGTGTCTTGAAATCCCATGGACAGTAGGCATGATGACCCACGCCGTGGTCGAGAAGAGCCTCGAGCGCATCTTCCGTCCCCATCGTCTCGCCAACCCGCTTCAGAAAATCCCCGTCAACGGTGATCTGCTTGTTTTTCATCTCCATGGCGACATGGCTCTCCGTCTCTCCGACTTTGGGACGGGGAATCTCTGGAAAAAGGTGCTTTCGGCGCACCCTTTGCCACAGCCGATTGATCGCCTCCGAATCCTTCATCACATACCCCAATGCGCGACAGCCTTCCCTAACACTTCACGTTCGGATAACGCCCCTCCTTCGGATATACGAGCTGATCCCTCTCATAGATCTTCCCATCCATCACATTGCCCAGTCCTCTAATTCTTCCCCCGACAAAAATCTCTCCCCCCATCATCCACTCTCCGGTGTGATGTCCGATGTTTTTTGAGACGGTCAGCTTTCCACTTCGCATCCCGGCACCTGCATAGTTTTTGGCACTTCCGTCAACGGAGAGTTCACCGCCTTCCATTCCGATGCCCACGAAGTCTCCCGCATTCCCTTCGATCGTCAGCTTCTTTCCGGCGGGCAGTCGGTATCCGATGAGATTGATCTGGGTCTTCATATCCTCGAGTTTGAGGATAATCTCGTTCTCCTCACAATGATTGCATAGGGCCGAGATGTAAATTCCTGCTGGCCCTGTAATCATATAAGGAATCCGGTCACTATTGTCTAACTCATAGCAGAAATCTTCGATGTCCTCGGGTTTGAATTCGAGGTCTTTGATGTTCTTCTCTGCGTTCGCATAAGCCTTGATGACCGTATTATACTGGACCAGCCAGACAAGCTCCTTGACCTCTTCCTCCAGAAGTTTCTCGTACCCGTCCATGATCCGAGCCATGGTGATGTCTCGGGACTTCACGATCTCGTCTAGAGGAATATCTCTTCGTGTCTTTTGGAAATGTTCAAACTCTTCGAATGGGTTTTTCATGGAAGCTCCAAGCTGAGATCCTTTTTGATCTCCGCATACACCGGATGGTCCCCCTCAATGGGCTCAAGTTCCTCACCACCAAGGATGCGGAATCCGACACTCAAAGCCTCCTTTATCCGATCACGCTGCTCATCATAGCGGCGCAGCATCTCCTTGACTGCCTCCTTGGCCAGGAAGATCATGAAAGGATTGTCCCGCCTAGACTTTTCCATGCGGGCCATATACTCGTCTCTCCACTGAATTCGATGAGCGAGTGTGTATGGAAGGACAGCTTTGACATGCTCTATACCGACTGCTTTCTCCTCGAGAAGCCACGCGAGGGCTTGGCTGTAACCTCTTATCGACATGGGAAGTCGGTTAGAGGCACAGTTCTTAATATCATGACAAAGGTACCCCGTATAATGGCATCCTTCCGGACAACTTTCAACGGATCTTTTCTGTCCGTGATGGTAACAGAAGGACAACTCCGCCAACACCAACCGAATGAATGCGCTCGCATCGAGACCGAAGTCCAATCGATAGGCATGGGTGCGGATGGCCTCCCGGTCTTCCCTCTTTAGAGGCTGTAACCCAGTTTGAGCGTGCAGGAATTCGCCAAAACGGTTGCAGACCGCTTCCACTTGAGGGAGCTTCTCGTGATAGGTGATCTTGTTATTCAGGACTCGTTGAAATTCTTTTTCCAATTTCGGATGACGGAGAACATTCTCCTTGTCCCAGTATTTCCCGACGAGGTAAGAGATATTCGGTCCCGGGTGACGTGATTCCACGAGGATATCAAACCGGTCGATCATGGGCGGGATGATGGTGTTCGTGCCCTGATCCTGGTAGTTGGCCGTGGCAAAAAGACAGTACTCCTCGTTGACGATCATCTCGTTGAGATACTCCCAGTTGCCACGGTCCACGCCGTCGAGAATCATGCTCTGCTTTGTCTCTGGTAGACGGTTCAGTTCGTCCACGATTTTCACGGGGAGTTGAGAGAAGTGGGTCCACACCACTTCTTCAACGCCGCGGTTCAGTTTTCCAAGGTCGGGCCTGCCGATGATCTTCTCTTCCGTCTGCTCTGGATGTCCAGAAACCTCACTCCCCCAGATAACGCCGACCGGTATCTGGTAGGTCAGAGAACCCACAAATTCAGCCGACGTGGTTTTCCCCACTCCCGGCTCTCCGATGATCAGTTCCTTACCCCTGATCAAGGCCGTGAGGAGTCCAAAGAGTAGAGAAGAATTGAACCTTTCGCCGTCGATTTCAAGGTCAGGACGATTGAAATAAAGGTTCTCCTCGATAAACCCGTAGATGGCCCTCACCCGCCCTTGGTAGACACCATCACTTCGGATCGCCTCCGCGGCCGCCGCCTTCTGCTTTGCCTTTTTTGCCATCCTCGTCAATTTCCTTTCTCAAAGGGCCAGCGCTGCGCTTTGAGCATAACATGGGGTCCCCCCGAAATCAAGAAGATGAGATCGAGGAGTTGCCCCATTTCTCAGGGTATATGTCTCACAGTTTACGGGTTTCTTTGAATATCTCTGACTCTTCGGATGGGAGCCCCCTGTCCCTCCGCTCCCAAACTAACCCGGGCGGCCTATCGGGATTCGCCAATTCTGCTCTCGCAGGACAAATGGGTCGTTCAGAATCGAATCGTTAAAGTGAGCAGGGCCGCCTCCGGTGAAGATGTGAGACGGCAATCGTCAACAGCTGCCGCTGAAATGGCCGAAAAATACAGTCAAGATTGTCGATGGCGGTTGTTACCCGGATGGACGACTCGAACATCGAGTTGATTTCTTGTTTTGCTCGCTTTCGTCCTTATCAAAATACCAACCAAGGAAAAAAGAGGACCGCTTTTTGGGAGAAATCGTCCCTAGCGAGTGTCTTTAATCGCTGGTCTTGCGGCATGTTGCCGGTGAGATTGGAAATAGGCATCAACCTCAGATGGGACCGAGGTGAAGCGAACCACGTGACCCTGTCCATTCTCCCCTGAGTGCTCAATCACCTTCCCGTAGAAATCCCTGGCCGACAGATTCTCATCCACGTCTCCCAGGTTCATCTTGAGGTTGGTCAGCATCTCGAGCGGCCTGTCCAGAATAATCTCGGCGCACTTCTTCGAAAGCCGGACCACGGAGCCCTGAAGCCCTTTCTTCCCGACGTCTTTGCCTTCAAGCGCCGTGTATCGCAGCGGAATCTGACGCGCCAAGGTGGCAAGGCCTGGGTCCTTTTCTTCAAGAGCGAGGTTGTACTGCCCGGCAATGCCGCCCACTTCGTAGATCTTGAGCGGTGTCTCGGCTCCCTTGGGAAGGACCTCCCGTTGAGCGTCAATGCGCAAGACCTCACCAGCCTCCTGGCGCACGGATTCTGAAATGAGGACCTGGCCACCCACGCTATAGGACTCGATGCGGCTCGTCATGTTTACGCCGCTCCCGACCACGGTGTATTTGCTTCTCTTGCTCGAACCGATGTTACCCACGATCACCTCGGTCTCGTTGAGGCCAATTCCCATCTCCAACTC
>CAYFYO010000142.1:0-7186 GCA_964347335.1 uncultured Thermodesulfobacteriota bacterium | reverse complement strand
ATTCTCGAGACCGTTCCTGGACATTCCCATCTCGATCAATCCATTCCGTGAGCAAGCTGATCACAGGGTGATCCGTGTCTCGTTCGAATTCGGTGCTGTGGGCGCCATTCAATCCAGCCACGTTTTTTGCGAACTCCACGACCGCCATCTGCATGCCCAAGCAGATCCCAAAGTAAGGGATCCTGTTCTCCCTGGCATATTGAACAGCCTGAATTTTGCCCTCAATCCCCCTGTTTCCAAATCCACCCGGCACCAAAATCCCCCTCATCCCTTCGAGGAGGGCCTCGGCCCCTTCCCTCTCCACATCTTCAGAATCCACATAGACCAAATTCACCTTGCAGTCACTGGCGAGGCCGCCGTGGATCAGGGCCTCATGAAGGCTTTTGTAGGAATCTTTCAAATGGGTGTACTTTCCAACAATCGCTATGGTCGTGGACCGCTTCGGGTTCCTGACCCGCTTAACGATTCTCTGCCATCCTCTCAGATTCGGTTTACCGGTCCAGATGTTGAGTCGCTCGACGATCCTCTCGTCGAGTCCTTCCCGGTGCAAAACAAGGGGAACCTCGTAAATTGAATCGACGTCAGGCGCGGTTATGACGGATTCCCGGTCGACATTGCAGAAGAGAGCGATTTTGGATTTGATCTCATTCGTCAGGAGCCGATCGGTGCGACAAAGCAGGATATCAGGCTGGATACCGATCTCTCGCAGTTCCTTCACACTGTGCTGTGTCGGTTTTGTCTTTAGCTCAGCCGCAGTCGTAATAAAGGGCACGAGTGTGAGGTGGATGAAGAGGGTATTCTCGGTTCCAACATCTCCCCTGAATTGACGGATTGCCTCCAGAAAAGGCAGACTCTCGATGTCTCCGACCGTGCCCCCGATCTCTGCAATAACAATGTCCACATCGTTCGCCAAATCAAATATCTTCTGCTTGATTTCATCGGTGATATGGGGAATTACCTGAACGGTCCCGCCAAGATAATCACCTCGCCTTTCCCTTGCAATCACGGCATCATAGATCTGTCCCGTGGTGAAGTTATTCCGCTTCCCCATGACAGCATGGGCATAGCGTTCGTAGTGCCCAAGATCGAGATCCGTTTCAGCGCCGTCATCAGTGACAAACACCTCGCCGTGTTGGAAGGGATTCATTGTTCCTGGATCGACGTTGATGTAAGGATCGAATTTAAGCATGTCGACCGTAAGACCTCGGTTTTCCATGAGGGCGGCGATCGAGGCCGAGGCGAGTCCTTTTCCCAGGGATGATACAACGCCGCCTGTGATGAAGATGAATTTAGTCCTCACAGATAATCACCGCGGTCCTGCTATCTTCTATTCGAAAATCCTCCCGATTGAAACCCGAGGCGTCTTCCCTCCATGGCCCGATCACAGCGGCCACATGTCTCAGGATTTCCGCCTGACATCACAACTGTGGCTCCAGAACACAAGTCAATGATTATCCCAAAATATGGCAAAAGTCAACCGAAAGGACGGACGTTTTCCCCCGAATTTTGATTAACTCGTACGCAATTTGCTAACCCAACCACCTCCGTTCCTCACCACCCCCCGATAGACGTTCCGGCCAATTCCCGTCGTCCATCCAAGTCCCTGCGGGTATTTCGGAGACTCATGGGTTTGACGGGTCTCATACTGATAACCTCACTCCTCTCCCCGTTCTTCTCCGTCCTCCCACAGGGGCGTGTGCGAACCCCGAATGAGTCGCTTCGGAAGCGTCGGAGCAAAGGAGGGGTGGACTTTGCCATCACCTGGAGGGACCCCTCAAGGTTTTGTTATTGACATTCAGAACCAATTTTCGTATACAGGGTGAATCCTAAGGAAAGGAAGGTGATCGCCATGGCAGAGCCAAGAGTTGCAAGGGTGACCGAGATCATTGCCGCGTCTCCAAATAGTTTCGATGATGCAATCAAAATCGGATTTGCTCGAGCGATAAAAACACTTCGAGGAATTACCGGCATCCGTGTCGTTGAGCAGAGGGTCGCGGTTGAGGATGCTAAAATCAGCGAGTATCGGGTTCGGCTTGAGGTGATATTCGTTCTGGAAACATGATCATAGGGCAATTCTTCTTTCGCACATGTCGGGGAATTCGTCCCCGACTTTTTTCTTGTCAGGAAGTCGGACGTTCTTTTGAGGCGATTTGAGAGGCCATGACCATTGAGTTCAGGAAAATCAGGAGGGAAACGAGTTACCTCGATCCGACCAAGGATTTCAAACTGACGCGCATCCACTTCGAAATCCGGTTCGACCCTCTGACCCACAAAACCGGACGGATCATGGGCATCGATGCCCCGATGCCCGATCCTCCTGATCTGGAGGCTGTGGTCAAGAAATCACTCGAAATGGGTTGTCCATTCTGTCGAGATGCGCTCGACCACAAGACGGGCAGATTTCCTGCTGACCTTGTCCCAAATGGACGCATCCAAAGGGGAAAGGCCGTTGTTCTTCCAAACATCCTGCCTTATGATATCTACGCGGCAATCTGTCTTTTTTCTGACGATCATTTTATCCCCCTTGAGGCATTCAGCACAGAACTTCTGAGCGATGCCTTTCTGGCATGCCAGGATTTCCTCCGCCGTGTTGCCTCCGCAAACCCCGAGGTGACGTTTTTTTCTATCAACTGCAATTACATGCCTCCCGCCGGATCGAGTCTCGTCCATCCCCACCTTCAGCCCATAGCCGGACAAACACCCACAAATGTCCAACAGGAACTCATCCGGGCAAATCACGAGTACATCACGCACCACCTGACCCATTACTGGAGGGATCTCATCGAGCGGGAGGAGAAACTCGGAGAGCGGTATATCGGAAAAACCGGCAGAATCACCTGGATCGTCCCGTTTGTTCCGACCGGACTATTTCCCGACGTCATGGCTGTTTTCTTCGAATGCACGGACTTATTGGAATTGGGGGAACAGGATTTCTCTGACTTCTCTTCTGGCCTGGTCAAGGTCTTCCGATTTTACCGGTCCTTGGGTATCTACAGCCTGAATATCTCGCTGTTTTCAGGGCCCCGAGGCGAGTCTAGCATCTGGGCGCATTCAAAAATCACGCCCCGTTCCTTTCCACGCCCCATCGGAAACAGTGACATCACCTACTTTGGAATGCTCCACGAGGAACCCGTATCTGTGATGGAACCCGAAGCCATGGCATCTCGCTTGAAGTCCCAATTCTCTCCCTAAGGTCCTGGTTGCCGGTCTGTCGACCAATCAGCGGAGTGTCTATTTCTCGAAACAGTTTACAGGAATCGGTAGCCAGACTTCAGAAAGTTCTCAGCTCAGAGTCCAGGGGGACGAGGGACTGGGTGCCCCGAAAACGAGCGAGGCGCTGGTCGCCGATCCCCGGTTCATGTGATACATTCACTTTGTCCTTTGCGTTACACTTTCTGATGGGATTTCGTGATGGCCAATAATGGAAGGGTCGAGAAAACCAACCAAGGCCTCATCCCCTTTGCAAGGCGGGAGACCCATGAACGGGTGATCGCCATGATGCGGGAGGAGCCCACGGGGAGAGTTTTAGACATTCCGACAGGAACCGGCGTTTTAGCAGGCCGCCTTAAGAAGATGGGGTTTCAAGTCTCTTGTTGTGATATCAACACTTCTCATTTCCTCGCGCCCGACCTGCAGGTAGACAAAGGAGACATGAATCAATCGCTTCCATACCCTGAAAGTTCTTTCGATTTCGTCATTTGTCTGGACGGGATTGAGCATACAGAGAATCCCGCCAACGCGATCCGAGAATTCCGAAGGATTCTAGAGAAAGGGGGTAAACTCTTCCTTTCGGTTCCTAATTTCCTCAATATCGAGCGAAGGCTCCATTTTCTCTTCACTGGGACCTTTTCGAAGATCCCTTCACACGACGCCATCAGGGATTTCTGGAAAGGCGACCTCTCGATGGCCCACCTGAGTCCCCTTGGCTATCCGCTACTGAAATTCATGATGGAACATTACGGATTTCGTGTCCTCAGATTGGAGAAAGATCGGATTAAGCCAAAGATGAAGTGGCTCCTGCCGTTGGTCTGGTTGATTCGTTTCTCTGGAATCTTTGCCTCACGGAAAAGATGGCAGTATTACCGGCTGGAGGAAACCCTCTCAGAGGAAATCATCATGGGAGGAAACACCTTGATTATTGTGGCTGAGAAAAAGACCTAGCTGAGACAGTTACTACCGGGAGCATTGAATTGTTTGCATTGCTGAGGTCAGATGAAAGTGATTTCCATGCGCACCATCACTTGTCAACCGCCCACGCTCCCGCCTGCCTGGCGGGAGAGCGGGCGGTGGAATGACAGGATCTGTAAGCGCAATAATAGAAAATTGAAATACAGACTATTTTGCGCTCTTGGGAGTAAAAGGGCTCGGGAATTAGCAGTCTGATAGCCCATTTCATGGGCTTTTCTGATCTCTCATCCCCGCAAACTGCTCCCCTCGCTCTTTATGCTTCCTCTTTTGCCGCTTTCATGGCTGCTCTGAGTTCTTCTAAGGTCACCGTCGCAGTGCCAACCTTACCCACCACAACTCCCGCTGCAAAATTGGAAATATGCGCAGCCTCTGAAAAAGTCGCACCCACCGCCAGGGTCAACCCGATGACACCGATCACCGTGTCCCCGGCCCCCGTTACGTCAAAAACCTCCCTTGCCGTGGTGGGAACGAGAATCTCCTTACGCCCCCTTTCAAAGAGGGCCATCCCATCCTCCCCTCGTGTAATGAGGACAGCCTCGCAATTGAATCGATTGAGTATCTTCCAGGCCGCCTCTCTTAGCGAATCCTCATCCACGATCTCTGTGCCTGCGGCGATACCGGCCTCTTGGCTGTTCGGGGTCACAATTGTCACGTCGCGGTAAAGGTGGAATCGGTTGATCTTTGGATCCAGGGCAACGATCTTGTTCTCTTTCCTCGATAACTGGGTGATACCCTGAACGAGTTCCGGTGTGATAATCCCCTTGCCATAATCCGCAATGACCACGGTGTCGACCATATGGATCATCTCACGCACATAGGAAGCCATGCTGTCCGCATAACCTTTGCTGAGAGGCGCCTGGTTTTCACGGTCAAACCGGACCACCTGCTGGCTATGGGCAATAATCCGGGTCTTTACCGTGGTTGGTCGGCGCGGATCAACGAGGACGCCACCAGTTTCAACGCCGCTCTCCTCGAGGAGTTTCAGGATTCTCCTTCCCCGCTCATCCCCCCCAACCAGCCCCGCAAGAGATACCTGCCCTCCGAGAGATCGAATATTGTTGACAACATTGGCTGCACCGCCCAGGAGTTGTGTCTCTCTTTTCACCGTGACAACGGGAACCGGTGCTTCAGGTGAGATACGGTCCACCTTCCCCCAAATAAACTCATCCATGATAATGTCGCCGACCACGAGTACTCGTCCCTCGGATAGTCGACTGATCAGATGCTCTGTATCTACCTGCCCTATGATTTTCTTCATTGTAGCTCCTACCCTGAGTCAGAACTTCGCCGCGAGGTGATCTGGAGGCTCATCCGGCACGAATTCGGGCACGATCGCTTTGAGGGCATTCAGCATAGCCTCCCTGTCCCCAAGGCTAACGAGATCCTCCAGTTGGTCGAGTCTATTCAAGAGGTTTTGCTCCTGCTTTGGAAACCCGATCTTGAGGATCTTGCCAAACGCTCTCTCCAGAATCCTTTCCTGATCTGAGATCAAGGCCTCATGGAGTTTTTCACCGGGTCGTTTGCCGATCACCTGAATCTCGATATCCTTGTCCGGTTCGAACCCGGACAGGGTGATCATGTTTCTGGCGAGATCCATGATCTTAACAGGGTCGCCCATATCGAGTACAAAGATCTCTCCTCCCCTTCCGATGGAGGAGGCAAGGAGGACGAGTTGAGCGGCCTCTTCAATTGTCATGAAATAACGCGTCATCTCCGGATCGGTGACCCGGACCGGTCCCCCAGCGGCGATCTGACTTTCGAAGGTGGGTACCACACTGCCCCGGCTCCCCAGCACGTTTCCGAAACGGACAACCATGAACTCTGTGTGCGGGCCATTCAGACTCAGCATACCTGTCTCAGCAGCGCGTTTTGTCGCTCCCATGACGTTGACGGGATTGACCGCCTTATCCGTCGAGATCAATGTGAATTTCCGAACATCAGACCGAATCGATTCCTCTGCCACCTTCATCGTTCCCAGCAGATTGTTCTTGACCGCCTCAGCAGGGTTGGCTTCCATCATCGGCACGTGCTTGTAAGCCGCTGCATGAAAGACAAGCTCAGGCCTCGTCGTTTCCATGACGGCGCGGAGTCGCTTCTCATCGAGGATGTCTCCCACCGAAGGAAGAAACATATCTCGAGGAAAGCGCTGCGTGACTTCCTCTACAATATGAAAAAGACCATTCTCATCTCTCTCGTATAGGACGATCTGCGAGGGAACGAGCTGGGCAATCTGTCTGACCAGTTCGGATCCAATAGAGCCGGCCGCTCCAGTAACGAGAACGGTCTTCCCGGATATTTCCCGGCGCGCGGGGTCCAGATCCAGCCTGATCGAATCCCTTCCCAAGATATCTTCGATCTTCACATCCCGAATCTGGCTCACCCGGACCGACCCATTAATCAACTCTCCCACCGAGGGGAGTGTTCTGAACCGGACGCGAGCTTGTTCACAATGGTCCACGATATTTCGAATCTGTCGCCCCGTTGCCGAGGGGATTGCGATCACCACCTCCTCAATATCGTGCCTCTCAACAAGGCCTGAAATATCGCTTTTGCCACCCAGCACAGGGATCCCATGGATTTTCCGTTTCACCTTGTCTGGGTCATCGTCGACAAAGCAAACCGGGTTGTAGCCCAGCCTGGGATTCTGAAGGATCTCCCTCAGAATCATTTCCCCGGCATCTCCAGCACCCACGATCATGAGTCTCTTATTTGTGACAGAGCCCGGCCTGGACCGCCACACGAAAGGTGGGCCGATTTCTTTGATCATGCGAATTTGAAACCTCAGCCCCCCAATAAAGACAATCAGAATAAACCAACTGATGATAAAAACCGACCGAGGATACCCGGCAAAGCGAAAAGCAATCGTCAGTCCGAAAATCATCAACAGCGTACTCAGGGTCACGGCGAAAATAATCGCCCGGAGATCCCGAATGCCTGTATATCGCCACATCCCCTTATACAGGTCGAACATGAAGAAAACGATGAGATTCAATCCAAC